>NZ_JANSWL010000078.1:0-142377 GCF_028539135.1 Butyrivibrio sp. DSM 10294
GCGGCATCATCTGCCTCATCAGCTGCAATTTTAGCTGCTGAAACTGTTTCTATTGAAGGAGTGTTGGTTGCCTCAATGGCTGCCTCTGCCTTTTTAACTACGCCTTCCTCTTTTGTTATAGCTGATGCTGCATCATTTGCTGCCCGGATTGCATCTGTTGCTGCACTCTCAAGGGTAGCCGTAGCTTCACCGGCTGCTGTAGTGGCATTTTCCATTGCCTTATCAACAGTATCTGCTGCAGTTGCGGCATCTGCTGAAATTCCGGCAGCATCAATTGCTGCCTGTATTGCCTGTGAGCTAATATCACCATCATCAGTTACGGCTGCAGCTGAAATTGCTGCCTTAGCTGCCTCCTTGGCGGGCTGTACTGTTGCAATTACATTATCATATGCAGTCTTTGCTTCACCGGCAGCTGTCTTTGCTGCTGCAATTGTTTCCTTTGAAGGATCCTTTCTTGCTACCTGAGCTGCCTTATTTGCCTTGTCAGCTGCATCCTTTGCGGCCTGTATTGCTGTATTGGCACTACTTACTGCAATCCCTGCATTTTTTACTGCATCACTTGCAAAGTTCTTCTTAACTTCATCAAGCATAGCTTTAGCATTTGCTGCATCATCGGCAGCCTGAGCATCGAAGCCCTTTTCATCCCCTTTGCCCAATACTGCATCTTTATCATCTGCAACCTTTTCAATAGCTGCAGCTGCTGCGGACTTTTTGTCGGGATCACTGATTTCCTTAGCTGCTTCTATGGCTCTCTCATAAGCATCAGAGATTTCAAGAGCCTTGTCATGCACCTCATTTGCTGCGGTCTGTGCATTGTCTGCAGCTGTCTGAACTTCCTTTATTGTAGCTTCGGAAGGATTCTTTGCTGCAGCTGTCTGCGCTTTTCCGTATTCATCTGCTGCATCACCTGCTCTGTTTTCTGCAACCTCAGCTGCATCAATTATTTTCTTGATAAGATCATCAATAATTTCACGAGCAGCTTTATCTGCAGCTGCCTTTGCATCTTTGGCTGCATCCCTCGCTTCTTTGGCTGCATCCTTTGCATTCCCGGCTGCATCCTCAGCTGCTTTTCTGGCATCGGGATCTAAAGTTGCATTAGCTGCTGTTTCTGCCAATTCCTGAAGTCTCTCGGCCTCTTTGGCTGCTTCTTCTGCTTCTTCAGCTGCTTTTTTGGTAGCACGTACATCTTCTATTGTCGGCTCTTCTTCGGATTTAAGTTTTTTACCGGCATTTTCTGCAATAATTGCCTTATTATGGGCATCTTCTGCTGCCTTGTCGGTTTCTTCCGCTATTCTAAGAGCTCCTTCTTTTTTGGCAAGGTCAAGAGCAGTCTGAGCATCTTCTGCAATCTCCTGTGCTTTTTCAGCATTTTCCAGTAATTCCTGTGCTTTTGCCTTAATGTTTTCTGCCTGCCCTTTAGCTTCGTTAGCAGCGCTGATAGCATTATTCTTAGCATCGCCTTCTTCCATCTCTTCGGCTGCGCTGATTACAGCATCTGCTGCATTTATTACTGCCTCTGCTGCATTAATGATATCCAGAGCCAGATTTATGGCTTCAATAGCTGCATCACTTAGGTCAGCAATTTTTTCTTCTGAAGTCTTTTCATCCTGTTCAAGTGCATTATTTGCATTTGTGAGAGCATCATTGGCTAAATCCAATGTATCATTCTCATCAGCATTCTCTGTTTTTACTTTTTTATCAAGTTCTCCTTTTGCTGTATTTAATGCATCTACTGCGCTCTGTGCGTTCAGTTTTTTCCTTGCTTTCTCCGCTTCTGCCAAAGCATCGATAGCAGCTTTGGATACCTCATCAGCTACTTTTTTAGCTGATTCAGCTGCGCTATTTGCAGCTTCCGAAGCATTACTTGCTGCAGTTTTGGCATTATTATAATCTTCATTTGCATCAGCTTTTTCTTGTGAAATTGCTTCAGCAGCATTCTTGGCATTAGTTGCGGCAGTACTTGCCTCAGATGCTTTGGTTGCAGCGCTTCCTGCTGCGGTCTGTGCATCGGTAGCGGCATTATTTACTGCATTTATATTGTCGTAAGTAAGCTCTTCTCCCAGCTTATTAAGTGCTTTTGTAAGAGCATTATTCTTACCTGTTGCAGCATCTTCTGCATCCTTAGCAAGCTGCATAGAATCATTTGCTTTTTTTGCAGCATAAATAGCATCATTCATTGCCTTGTCGTCCAGATCCTTCTGGGCATTATCTGCTACCTGACGTGCTGCCGGAATGGTTGTATCTATAGCAGTATTTGCTTCATTGATAATGCTATTAGCTGCTTCCAAAAGCTGCTTGGCAATTTCAATAGTCTTTTCACTGTAAAAAGCTTCGTTTTCAGAGTCTTCATTTATAAGAAGCTTTTCATTTATTATTTTCTCCGCTGCTGCCTTATATCCTTCTGCAGTAGCTTTAATTGTTGTTGCAGTAGACTCAGCGGTATTTGCACTCATATAAACTGCGGCGATGTTACCTGCTGTTTTATCGTCATTAAGATATCCAACTGCATTGCTTAATGCAGTCATTGCACTTTCTAACTGCTCTTTTAAGCTGGCAACTGATGTAATGTCAGATCCTGTCTGAGTATTTGCGGCAGAATCAAGAGCCTTTCTGGCATTATCTGCTGCATTCTTAGCTGCTGTAGCTTGTTTTTTTGCCTCGCTCTCCTGCTTTGTAGCTTCGGTTGCAGCATCTATAACAGATTGCTTTAAGTCTGCATTATCAACAACTTTACTTGCTGCAGTATTTGCAGCTGCAGCTTTTGCATTTGCAGTTGCTGCTGCGGCTGTTGCTGCTTTTTCTGCCTTATATGCAGCTTCAATTTCCGCTTTAGTATCAACTGATTCAGATGCATTTTTTGCAGCTGTTGCTGCTTTTTTTGCTGCTTCTGCTGCTTCCTTTGCTTCTCTGATTGCTTTTGCAGCTTCCTTTGCTGCAGCATCCATGTTTTCTTCTGCATTTCCCGCTGCAATATCTGCAGCTGAAACTGCATCTTTTGCTTCCTCTGCTGCAGCAGCTGCTGCTTTTTTAGCTTTAACAGCGGCATCTGCTACATCCTGATCTGTTGTTGATACTGATTTCTTACCTGCCCAGGTCTCTGCCTCAGTAGCTGCTGTTGAAGCAGCTGAAGCAGCGCTTCTTACAGCTGCAACATTCTCTGTTGAGGGATTATTCTCAAGGTTCTTTATGGCAACATTTACTTCCTCAGCTGCCTTTATTGCTCTTGCAGCAGCAGCTGCTGCTCTTGCTGCATCCGCTGCCACACTGGCTTTGTCAGCCGATTCTTTTGCATCTTTTGCTGCCTGCTGAGCCTTGCCTTCTACAGAATCATTATCTACTGTTTTATCTTTCCTGATAAGAAGTGCTGCTGCCTCTTCTGCAGCAGTTGCTGCATTATTTGCTGCCTTGGCTGCATTTTCTGCGGACTTTGCCTTATCATCTGCTCTATCAGCCAAACTCTTCAACTCAGTTATAGAAGGTTCTTTTTTTGCAACTTCTGTCATTGCGTTGGCAGCTGCAGTTATCGCTTCTGATGCTCTTGTATCTGCAGTACTTTTTTTGTTTTTGGCAGCAGTTGTAGCATCTTCTGCATCGCCATTTAATTTTGTCAGCGCTGCCTCTGCTGCTGTCTCTGCGCTATTAGCCTGCGCGATTGCATATTCTGCAGCTTCCTTAGCTATTTTTTCACCGGCTGTTGCTGTATTCTTGGCTATTTCCGCATAAGCCTGCTCTGCTGCTGTATGTGCTGCCTGCGCTGCACCGTAAGCTGTTTCTTCGTTAGTACTTGTTTTAACACCTGCTGCGTCTTTGGCTTCTTGAGCAGCTTTCTTGGCTGCGTCTATAGTTATGATATTTACTGTTGTCTTAAGTGCATCAGCGGCGGTTTTAGCAGCACCACCTAATGCATATGTTGTCGAAGCAACATCTGATGCTTTATTTCCTGCCTCTATTGCCGCATTATCAAAGATTTTCTTTGCTGTTTCTGCTGCTGCATCAGCTTCCTCTCCGGCGGGACCTACTAATTCCCCAAATTGTTTTGCGTACTCCATCCATTCTTTCGCCGCATCACGGTCTTGGCAACTAGGTGCATTCTCGGAAATCTTTTTTGCAGTCTCAGCTGCTTTCTTAGCAGGCTCTACTGCTGCTGCTGCTCTATCAGCAGCATCCTTTGCCTTTTTAATATTAGCTGCTGTGGGGGTACTTTCAACATCTCTTTTTGCTGCTAAAGCGTTCATATATGCACTGAATGCTTCATTTGCGGCATCATACATTTCTTGTAATGTTTCATCATCATAATAATATGTACTTTCTGATGTTGAAGAATTGCCTTGCGTTTCTGTTGAACCACCGGAATAAGGGTTGACCTCTTTGGCCATTGTGAAAGTTATTGACTTGATCCTGATATCCTTCGAGTATTTATAATTATTTCCCCATGTTGGATGATCATAATCATAATAATCACCGTTATTTACCATAATATCGAAATATTTAGCAATACCGGTTGAAGGTTCAATATAATTCACACCTTTACGTGATGCATCCTCATAAGAGAAAATCTCATTCTGATTCTCATCCAGCAGCTTATAGGTAAATATTGGATAAGATGCAGGTACATTTATATCGTAGCTGTTTTCCATATCAACTTCCATACTTACGAGCCTGCTTAAATCAACCTCGTTTTTCTTACCTTCTTTCTTCATCTGGAAGTATTTCTCTTGAAAATCATGAGTAAATGTCAAGTAACCATCTGTGCAATGTTTTCCGCCTTCGATTCTATTATAAAATTCAACGTTATCTTCGCTTCCGGATGTGCAATCATAGGTGATTTTATATGTATTATTAGTATCAGAATATACAGGTTTTTTAGTAGCAGATGGCTTACCGTAAATAATGATAGACTCAATTCCAACTTTAAAAGTGCCCTTGTTATAAGAAGCTGAGCTCTTGATTTCATCGTCACGATAAAAGCTGATTGCTTTAAAATGTCCGCTGAATTCACCGCTCCAATCGCCCATATTTACAGGAGGTGTATAACTACCTGGATAAATATTAAGCTCATAGCTGTTTGATTTCTTTAATTCCTTAGAAATCCAATCAGATCTACGCATGGTCTTACATGTATAATATACACTGGTATTATTCTTCTTTAAGCTCTCAGCAGATGTAGCATTAAGAGCATTGGTATCAAGAAGACGTACTCCAAAGCCCGGATTATCTCTGTCTATCGTATTTTTCGAATTATCCGTTCTGAACTTGATAGCAATATGGTCAACCTCAAAACCATAATATGCTTTACCAAGGTCCAGAACATATTCGTTATACTGGTCCCTGTAATTAACATCAAATTTGATTTCCTGCAACTTCTGCTCAGACAGTTTCCCCCATCTGTCTGTAACAACTTTTGATTTTGAAAATGTTTTAATCGCACTACCCGGCACATTGGCAGTATTTCCCCAGCTCACATAAAAGCCTACTATACTTGAGCTGGCTGCCTCTGCTTTAACGGCAGTGAAATTAATTGATCCCACCATAATTACAATGGCAAGTATAAACGCTATTGTTCTGGTGAATTTCTCTTTCATAACTTACTCCTTCGTAACACCCATTCATTACATTCATCTGTAATACTTAATCATTTTTAGGAAACTATGAAACTCTTTCATGTTTCCGCTAGTATAGTAGCAAATTTATTAAATTTCCGTAAACGCCGTAAACATTGAAACTGTGAACAATCTGTGTTTTTTGAAACTAATTTCTAAAAGTTCACTTTATATTTGCAATAAAAATAGTCGATAATCCGAAAATTATCGACTATTTTTCATAAATATTCATTTCTAATCCCTAGTAATATTCTTGATCCAATCGCTCTTGAAATAATGATGAATAGCAAAAGGCATCTTGGCAAACTCATCGGTACACATAAGAACATATACAATAAGTGGTGGTAGCTTCAACACAAAGGCGCTGATCAGTCCCAGCGGAACTGCGAACCCCCACATACACGATATATCCAGAATCATTCCGTACCTGGAATCTCCGCCGCATCTAAAGAGCGATGCGATGAGTACGGTATTTATTATCTGCCCCATCTGATACACGCAGTTGATATAGAGCATGATCTTAAGATAATGCGCCGCAGTTTCTGATATCTTCACAAGTCCCGGAACAAAAGGACTTATAATAAACAGTACCAATCCCGAAATCAGGCAGGATACCAGTGCCACCCTCATTATAGAAGAAGCATCCCTTCTTGCATCCTCCAACCGGTTCTCCCCTATCTCTTTGCCCAGCATAATGGAAGAAGCTGCGGAGATACCAAAGCCCACAACCGTTACCAGATCACGTGCCACAGACACCACAGAATTGGCAGCAACAATGTCCGATCCCAGATGCCCCATAATTATGGAGTTCATGTTAAAGGCAAGGCCCCACATGGCATCGTTGATAAATGCCGGCAACGAATATTTGCCGAAATCCGAAACCAGATATCCCGGAATCCTGAACATGTCCAAAACATTCTTCGGTAAAATATTTTGTTTCAAAAAATCAATTATGCACACAACCAGCCCTGTCCCGCAAGATATAGTCGTTGCAAGGGCAGCTCCCGCAATCCCCATCTCAGGAAAGGGACCCAGTCCGAAAATAAGCAGTGCGTTTAAACACACATTGATTAAAAGCGTTGCTGCAGAAAGGGTTGTTGCAAATCTTACTCTCTCGCAGCTCTTAAGTATAGTCAGATAGGGCTGTGTTATTCCCAGGAATATATAGGAAACTGCAACATACCTTAAATACACCGCTCCCGCATCAATTAGTTCCGGAACATTGGTCCAGATCCTTATTAAATATCTTGGGAAGAAAAAAGCCAGCACGGCAAAAGTGACCGTAATTGCCAGTGAGATAATAAGGCCGATTCCCAGGATCTTGGAAATAGTCTTCCTGTCTCCCTTGCCCCAATACTGCGCCGCAAGAATAGTCAGGGCGGAATTAAGGCCAAAGAAAACAACATTTAATAAAAACATCACCTGACCGGCAAGGCTCGATGCGGAAATTGACGTTTGGTCAACCCGGCCCAACATAACAACATCCGCCATACTTACGGCGGATGCTATTAGATTCTGTATTACAATTGGAATTACCAGTACAAAGAGTTCGTAGTAGAACCCTTTTCTGGCTGATATAATCTTCTTCATTTCGATAACCTATTAACAATATGACCTCAATTAATCTTACTGCTGATCGAAGTCAAATACCACAGTGAAATTTTCATCAAATTTGAGTCTTGCATCGAAGGTGGTTCCCTTCTTGCTGTTAAAGCCTGTGATGGTATCAGTGATCTTATCATTTAAGAGCTTGGTGAACTGCTCTTTGGATAGCTCCACTCCTGCGATCTTACCTATGAAGAACTTGCAGCCACCCTCTTCTCTTGAATAGTCTTCACAGCGATAGCCAAGATGGCCCTTGATGATGTTCTTACCGCACTTAGGACACTTAAGGCCCTCCAGGGTCTCATCCTCGCTCTCAAAGATAAATCTTACTCCGGTGACCTTGCCCTCTTCATCCCTGGACAGAGCAAGCTTCGCCTCGAAGGGATTGCCTGCCTTGGACTTAAAGCCTGTAATGGTGTCTGTTATCTCATTCGTAAGAAGAGCCTTGACCTGGGCATCCTTTAGCTTGACTCCTGCGATCTTACCGATATTGAACTTACAACTGTTCCCAGGGTCTTCCCTGTTGTAATTGCTACAGCCATAGCCAAAAGGAGTAACCACTATGTCGCCGCCGCAGATAGGACACTTAACATCCTTCACGGTCTTGGCTTCCACGTTTTCAAAGTCAAAGGTAACTTCCGCCTTGCCGGCTTCATTCTTTTTCATCACGAGACAGGCGTCGAATTTCTTGCCGCTCTTTCCCTTGAAGCCTCGGATTGTCTGTGTATGACCTTCCTTAAGAAGCTCCAGGACATTGGCCTCCGACAGCTGTTTCTGAGCAACCTTGCCAATAAAGAACTTGCAGGAAAAAGGATCGTCCGCCTTGAAGTTCTCGCAACCAAAGCCGATGTTCTTTTTCATGATACGGCCGCCGCAGTCAGGGCATACCACTCCCTCAAGGTACTCGGGTTCAATGCCTTCAAAATCAAATACTATCTGAAGCCTTCCCTCTTCACCTTCAGCAAGTTTAAGTTTGGCATCAAAACTCTTTTTATTCTTGGATTTAAAACCCTTGATCACATCGGTCTGTCTCTCGGTAATAAGGGTCTTAATGGTCTCGTCATCCAGCTTCTTGCCTGCGATCTCGCCGATACTGAAATAACAGGGATTCTCTTCCCTTGTTCTGTTCTCGCAGGTTACGCCGTAGCCGGTCTTGACGATCCTGCCGCCGCAGACAGGGCAGGTAAGGTCCTCCACATATTCAAGAGGAACCTCTGAAAAATCAAATCCGATGGAAGGCTTGTCATTCTCATCCTTATTAAGTACAAGAACTGCGCTGAATTTCTTCTTATTCTTACCGACAAAACCTGAGATAACGCCTGTCTTACCTTCAGTAAGAAGAGTCTTAACATCCTCCTCGGACAGGTCAACTCCGGCGATCTTGCCGATGCTGAAGCCGCATTTGATCTCATCTATAAAGTAATTGCTGCAGCCGTAGCCAAAGGAGGTGGTGGTGATCTCTCCTCCGCAGGCGGGACATTTGACACCTATTGGGCGTCTTGCGGCGATTCCCTTGGCATTTTTGCCTGTGAACTGACCGATGTTGGAGACGATGGCGTTAGTCAGGTCCCCTCCTATCATCTTGTTGGTCTCGCGCCTTATGTAGTCCTCGAGCTTGCGTCTGTACTCGCCGCCGTTGACTGAGCCGTTGACGATTCCCTCAAGGCCCTTCTCCCAGCTGGCGGTCATCTCGGGGTTCAGAAGCGTAGGCACTGTGAGCCTTACGACTTCATATATCATCTCTCCCAGATTCTCCGGGGTTATTATCTGGGTCTTATTGTTCTGATTAAGATATTTGATCCGGACAAGCTTGGCAATGATCTCAGCTCTTGTGGCTGAGGTTCCGATGCCGGAGCCCTTGATCTGCTCACGGAGTTCTTCGTCCTCTATGAGGTTACCCGCATTCTCCATGGCAAGAATAAGGTTACCGGAAGTATATCTCTTGGGCGGTGAGGTCTTTCCCTCCTTGATGACGTAGCCGGAGACGGTGATGACATCGCCCTTATTGGCGCTGTTAACGAAGGCGATGAAGTCCTCCTTGGACATATTTACATCTTCTTCGCCGTTATCCTCGGAAGGCTTCTCTGTGGGCTTACCCGACACTTCCATATATCCAAGAGTTGTAAGGACCTTGGCTGATGCAAAAAACTGCTCATCTCCCACTCTTATCTGGATCTTGGCGGTGTCATACTCCGCAGGGGGATAAAAGATCGCCAGAAATCTCTTGCAGATAAGGGTATAAACATTTTTGGCAAGGGGTGACAAAGAGCCGACAGCCCCCGTCTGTCCCGTAGGTATGATGGCATAGTGGTCGGTAACCTTGGAGTCGTCCACATAGGAGGTCTTCTCCAGATTCTTGTACATGCCATGGGTCAGTACGTTCTCAGCGAATTTCTTGACATCCTCATAGGCTGTAATGCCTCTGATATTCTTGGTTATCTCCTTGGCAACTGCCGTTGTGAGAACTCTGGCATCTGTTCTTGGGTAGGTTGTAAGCTTCTTCTCATAGAGCTCCTGAGCCACCTCCAGAGTCTGCTGAGGACTTATCTTGAATATCTTGGAGCACTCGGACTGAAGCTCCGCCAGGTTAAATAACAGCGGCGCTCTCTTCTTGCTCTTACCCTTCTCGATATTCTCGATGAGAGCCTGCTTGCCTGTAAGTTCCTGAATAAGGGTCTCGGCGCTCTCTTTTTTCTTGAAGCCGTTCTCCTTGTACAAAAGAGGGGACTCAAAATATTTGGAACCCTGAACTGCCTTCCACTCCGCACGTAAATGAGCATCACCAAAATCCCCTACTATTCGATAGAAAGGGGTCTCAACAAAGTTCCTGATCTCACGCTCTCTCTGAACTACCATGCCCAGAACGCAGGTCATAACTCTTCCTAATGCAATTGCTGTGTAGGATGTGGTTGCTGCGGCGTCATTGATTAGCTTGCCGTATTTGACGGAAAGGACTCTTGAAAAATTGATACCAAGGCTGTAATCCTCTATGGCTCTCATGATACCTGACTCTCCAAGGAGCGCGTAGTCGCTCATGGGCCTTGCCTCATTGATTCCGCGTCTGATCTCCTCATCGGTCTGAGAGTCGATCCATACGCGAAGCTCAGTCATGCCGGGTCTTACACCGCCATAGTTCCTGATATTCTCTTCAATTGTCTGTCCTTCTTTTCCCGAGTCTCCTGCCCAGTAGACGGTATCGATGTCGTCTCTGTGCAAAAGAGCATTGACTGTATGGTACTGCTCCTTGGCGGTTTCCACCACGCCATATTTGTAATTCTCAGGTAGAAAGGGAAGGTCTTCCAGCTTCCATTTCTTGTACTTCTCGTCGTAGACTTCCGGGTACACCATCTCAACAAGATGTCCGTAGCACCAGGAAACTACATAATTATCATTCTCTATATAACCTGAATTTCTGTTGCCTCCGGATACCCCCAGAACTCTGGCGAAATCCCTGGCAACAGAAGGTTTCTCGGTAATAATTAATTTTTTAGCCATTCGTAAGTTCATCTATTCCGATCAACTTAAGGCTCCCTGAAGATTTCATAGCCGCATCCTGCAGATAATCATCAAAGCCGAAAGTTGAAAAGAGATAGATTATATCTCCCTCAAGTCTTGCTTTTTGTGCGCAGGAGTAGATATTGTCCAAGTCTGAATGGGTGGCCTGTTTCTGCCAGAAACACATTCCGAAAGCGGTATCCCCGGTATCGCTCTGGGTAATGATGTCTATGCTGCCATCCTTGCCAAGCCACTCGCCCTCATCTCCGATCTCAAAAGGAAATAATCCCCGTTCCTCCTGTCTGAAGAGATATTCGCGGCAAACGGACTTGAAGTATTCATTGGCATAATTCTGCATTCCCGCAGATATAAATATATCATAAAATTTATCCGCAGGCATCTGCAAAAGACTACTTTCATTTGGAAAAATAAATCTAAAATAGAAATTGAGCAGGGGGTCTGCTATCTTGTAGACTCCCTTCATGACATTTTCCCTGCCGGCATTTCCGAAGGAATAAGCCTTGTAGGCAAAATCGTGGTGAATAAGTGTTTTAATATAAACAGAAATCTTTGCCCTGGAAAAACCGGTGGCATGATACAGATCGTTGAGCTTGTTGATGCCCCTTGCCATCTGAGCCAGGATGGTGTGATATACGGCTGTCTCACGGAGGTTCTCCGAAGTCAGCCTCATGGCCTCATCGTGCAAAAATGAGCCGGGGTCAAGCATGTTCTTGCATATGTTCTCCTTGAAGGAGAGGTTCTCGTCAAAATATCTCCAGAGGCCCGTCTGACCACCCAAAACCGAATAGGTCAGAACCGCATCTCTGTAGGACATCTTGGGATAATATGCCCTCATCTCCGAGAAAGGAAGGGGCTTGATCTTGCGAAAGCCTGAGATACTGCCGGCCGTATTCCCAATGCTCGCAACCATGCTGTTCTCCACCCAGTTGATATCGTTGCTCACAAGAAGAACAAGGATCTGTCTGAGCTTGCCGTGTTCCGTCACATAGTCAGACAGTTCCTTGATAAAATCCGCGGAAGCCTTAACAATATGCTCGAAGTTCCTTATTACAAGAATAATGGGATTGTGGCCTGCAGTCTTGAGGCACACATCAAGAATCTCCTGAAAATCAGGTTTTTTACTCATATTTATTCCTGAAAGACTAAGCTCCTTGGCCCACAAAAAAAGCTGCTCTCTCAGTGATACCGAGCGGGCGCAGTAATAAACGCTTCGTCTGTTTTCGAGGAATTTGGTAAGAAGTGGATCAAGAGCAATATTCCTGTGGCCGTAAACCACAAGAATATTGCTGAGTCCGCTCTCATAATATCTGTTTAAAAAATTAAGATCTATCTGTCTCTGGGCTTCCATAATAGGTTCTCGCTTCTTTAAATAGTATTGTGAACAATTACATTACTTCTTATTGATATATCCGCTGGCCTTAAGAAGCTCTGCACACTCTACTGCACCGCCTGCTGCGCCGCGAAGTGTATTATGTGAAAGTCCTACAAACTTCCAGTCATAGATTGTGTCTTCTCTGAGTCTTCCGATGCTTACGCCCATGCCGTTCTCGTAGTTGACATCAAGAGTAACCTGAGGCCTGTTCTCCTCTTCCATGTACTGGATGAACTGCTTAGGTGCGCTGGGAAGCTCCAGTTTCTGAGGAAGTCCGCTGAAGTTAACGAGCTTCTCAACAAGCTGCTCCTTGGTAGGGTTCTTCCTGAACTTAACGAAGGCAGCTGCTGTGTGACCGTAAAGAACAGGGATTCTGATGCACTGGCAGGTGATCTTCATGTCATTGGAAGGAACGATAACGCCGTTCTCAACCTTACCCCAGATTCTTAAGGGCTCTTTCTCTGACTTCTCCTCTTCTCCTCCGATGAAAGGAATAACGTTACCAACCATCTCCGGCCACTCCTCGAAGTTCTTGCCGGCACCTGAGATAGCCTGGTAGGTTGTTGCTACCATCTCGTAGGGCTCGAACTCTTTCCATGCTGTAAGAGCAGGTGTGTAGCTCTGAATTGAGCAGTTGGGCTTAACTGCGATGAAGCCTGCATTGGTTCCAAGTCTCTTCTTCTGGAACTCGATGACATCCATGTGCTCGGGATTGATCTCGGGAATGATCATGGGAACATCGGGAGTCCATCTGTGAGCTGAGTTGTTGGAAACAACGGGAGTCTCAGTCTTGGCATACTCTTCCTCAATGGCCTTGATCTCATCCTTGGACATGTTTACAGCTGAGAGTACGAAGTCAACGTCCTCTGAAACAGCCTTAACATCTGTAACATCCTTAACAACGATATTCTTAACAGACTCGGGGATAGGACCATCCATTTTCCATCTGCTGCCTACAGCCTCTTCATAGGTCTGTCCTGCTGACCTGGGGCTTGCTGCAATAGTCTTAACCTCAAACCAGGGGTGGTTGTTGAGAATAGAAATAAATCTCTGTCCTACCATACCTGTTCCGCCAAGAACCGCTACCTGTAACTTCTCGCTCATAATATTTCTCCTCTTTCTTATAAATATTAATGGTGACATATGTCACTAATTTACACTAATGCAAACTGTTACTCCATGGTAAATGATGTCATGAACTCCTCATTGAATGCTATAACTTCCTGCATCTTGGAAGGGCTTGGTCCTCCTATCGTAAGTCTCTTGTTAACGCAGGTCTCAAGACTGATGGCATCATATATATCCTTATCGAAGAGCTCTGAGAATTCCTTGAGTTCCTCCAATGTAAGGTCATCAATCGCACACTTCTTATCAATACAAAAAAGCACCAGACGTCCGATAACGGAATGTGCGTCCCTGAAAGGCATTCCCTTGTTTACCAGATAGTCTGCTGCATCTGTCGCATTGGTAAAGCCCATCATTGCGCTCTTTTCCATGTTGTCCTTATTAAATTTGAGGGTACGGAGCATGTCGGTGAAAAGTGTGAGGCAGTTGTCCACTGTATCTATGGCATCAAAGGCCGCCTCCTTGTCCTCCTGCATATCCTTGTTGTAGGCAAGAGGTATACCCTTCATGGTTGTCAAAAGAGATGTGAGGTCTCCGTATACTCTTCCTGTCTTGCCCCTTACCAGCTCTGCGATGTCCGGATTCTTTTTCTGAGGCATGATACTGCTGCCTGTGGAATAGGCATCGTCAATCTCCACGAATCTGTACTCGTTGGAGTTCCAGATGATGATCTCCTCGCTGAATCTGGAGAGATGCATCATTATAGTAGAAAGTGCTGACAGGTATTCTATAAGGTAGTCTCTGTCGGCTACCGAATCCATGCTGTTAAGTGTTGGGCCAAAAAAGCCAAGCTCGGAAGCTGTGAACTCTCTGTCCAGAGGATAAGTGGTTCCGGCAAGAGCCCCTGCTCCAAGAGGACAATAGTTCATTCTATTCCTGATATCCTTCATTCTAAGAAGGTCTCTTCTGAACATCTCGAAGTAGGCACCTACGTGATGAGCCAGTGTAACGGGCTGAGCCTTCTGAAGATGAGTAAAGCCCGGCATGTAGGTGGTGAGGTTGTCCTTCATGATATCATTCAGGGTCTTAAGCATATTCATAAGAAGATCTGCGGTATGCTCGACCTCGCCTCTTGCATATAGCCTCATGTCCAGAGCCACCTGATCGTTGCGGCTGCGGCCTGTGTGAACCTTCTTGCCGGCATCTCCTATCCTGTCTATGAGATTGGCCTCGAGAAAACTGTGAATATCCTCATATTTGGTGGTAATCTCAAGTTTCCCTGCCTTAACATCGGAAAGGATGGAATCAAGTCCCTCTGTAATCTGCTCCTGTTCCTTCTTGGTGATGATGCCCTGTCTTGCCAGCATGGCTGCATGAGCCTTGCTACCCATGACATCCACCTCCAGAAACCTCTTGTCAAAGGTGATGGAAGCATTGAAATTCCATGCCAGTTCATTGATATTTCCGGTAAATCTACCGCCCCATAACTGTGCCATCGTAAATCTCCAATATCTAAATAATTATGTAAGTGTTAAGTAAGTTAAGTAAAATCGGTTGAAAAATGTTGTATAAAAGATGAATATTAGTGGATAATTCCAGTATAAACTGGATATTTATACAGTGTTTAATACGTTGACTCATTAAAGCAAAAAAAATTATAATCAGAATTTAACATACTTGAATGAGAAAAACAATGTATATTATTGCACAAATGTTATTGAGAATAATATCATTCTTTAGGCAAAAAGACAAATGTCTTTGTGATGCGGACACATATTACTGTATCTGTAATGTATATTTCAAAATTACAGTTCACGAAATGGTCACAAATTTTATTAAGTAAAAGGAACCATGCAACCTTTCAAGGTTTTGGCTATTTCGCCGTTTTTTTACAAAAGCCGTAATATTGGACAATTTTTGATAGCGTGTGTGCAAGTTTTCGAAAGTGCCCTTAATCGTTTAATGTTACTATTTAAGTGCTCGAGCAAACCACTAACCAAGCCTTACAGAACATCATTTGGGGGTATTTTATGAGAAGAAAATTTGCTTTATTGACGAGTCTTGCTCTCGCAGGATTCATGGTAGTAACAAGCAGCTTATCGTCTTTCACGTCTTATGCTGCTCCTAAGCTCATCCCTTATCAGACCATCCAGGCTGAGTCCAATTTCGGAAGCTCAGGCGTATCAACAGCCAGAGGAATTCCCGGACAGGTCATCGTTACAGGTCTTGAGAAGGACGACTACTTCATGGTTAAGGACGTAGACTTTAGCCAGGATGTTAAGTCACTTACATTTAATGCAAGTTCAGAAGGTGCTTCCATCGTAGAAGCCAGACTTGGCTCCGTTGACGGCCCCGTACTTGCTAAATTCAGAATTGGAAACACTAACGGAGAATTCAAGGATTTCACAGCCAACGCACTCACAAGTGCCAAGAATTACTCCGCTCTCTATTTTGTAGGAACCTACGGAAGTGTTGATGTAGACTTCTGGTCAGCAACTCCCGCAGATGTTACACCTGAGCCCGAACCCGAGCCAGAGCCTACACCTGTATACGACACTATCGATCCTTACACAACCGTAGAGGCCGAGTCCGCTACTGAAAAGAAGGGCGCTGCGGTTCTTTCAGCTGACGGTGTTTCATATGCTTCTATGAAGGTTAACGGCTATATCGGTTTCAAGAACGTTGAGTTCGCTGAGGATACAGCTTTCATAGCTATAACAGCCAAGTCCAGCAAACCCGCTGTTGTTGAAGTAAGACTTGACAGCCCTGACGGAACATTCGTAGGCAACATCAAGGTTAATGCTACAGATACATTCTATACCAAGTCTGTTCAGCCCAAGGTTTCTGTTGCAGGTGTTCATGATGTTTACTTCGTATCAGTATTTGACGGCACATCTGTAAACGTTGATTCCTGGTATGCTAAGAAGGCTCCTGTTAAGCCCGATCCTCAGCCCGAACCTGAGCCGGAACCCGAACCTGAGCCGGAACCCGAGCCCGAGCCTACAGCAGTTGATCCTTACAACACTGTAGAGGCTGAGTCAGCTACTGTTAAGCAGGCCGCTGCTACTCTTGTATCAGGCAGCACAACATATGCTCTTCTTCGTGCTAACGGATACATCGGATTCAAGAATGTTGAGTTTGGTTCTGACGGCGCTGCTGTTCTCTATGCAACAGTTAAGTCCAATCAGTTTGCAGTTGTTGATGTAAGACTTGACAGCCCTGACGGAGCATCAATCGGAAACTTCAAGGCTAACGATGCTGATACTTTCACAGAGAAGCACTTCCAGCCCAAGACTGTAGTTACAGGAATACATGATGTTTACTTCGTTTCTACACTGTCAGGCACATCAATTGGTGTCGATTCCTGGCACGCAAGAAAAGCTCCCGTTAAGCCCGATCCTCAGCCCGAACCTGAACCCGAGCCTGAACCCGAGCCTGAACCCGAGCCCGAACCCGAGCCCGAACCCGAACCTCAGCCTGTAGTGACCGGTCTTTCAACCTCTTACACAGTTAATAACTGGGGATCAGGATATCAGGTAAATGTTAAGGTTACCAACAATGGAACAGCTAAGGCTGAGACATGGACAGTTAAGGTTAACAAGAACGATGTTGGTATCGATTCTATCTGGAATGTAAATGTTACTGAAGAAGGCAACTACTACGTAATCACTCCTGTTGTTTGGAATTCAGTGATCGATCCCGGCAGATCCGTAGAATTTGGCTTCCAGGGTTCATCACATGTAAAGGATAAGATCGAGCTCTTCGCTGTTGGTGAAGGTACTTCAGAGCCCGAGCCTACTCCTGAGCCGGAACCCGAGCCCGAGCCTGAACCTGAGCCGGAGCCCGAGCCTGAGCCCGAACCTGAACCCGAGCCTGAACCCGAGCCCGAACCCGAGCCTATCGTTGTAGATAACGACCTTACTCTTGAGTACACAATCAGTGGTCAGGGTAACTACACAATCAACTTTAAGGTTGTTAACAATTCCAAGACTGCTGTTAACGGTTGGACACTTAAGCTTAAGAAGAGCGATGTTAAGATTGACAACAGCTGGTGTGTAAAGGTTGCATCCGTAGGTGATTATTATGTGATCACTCCTGAGTCATGGAACTCTACAATCTACGCAGGCGATGCTGCTTACTTCGGAATTCAGGGTAGCGGATCCATCGGAAGCACAATCGGATACACACTTAACTAAACTAATATGATTACATCCTGGTAAGGCTAAACAATGAAAGGCCCACAAGACTGATCATCTTGTGGGCCTTTCTATATGTGCTAATTTGGATTATAGATAATTGCTGCGCAGGTGATGTCGTCGGATTGGTCAAGGCCCTGGGAGTAGAGGTTGACGGAGTCGACTACATCGGATACTACGAGTTTGGAGTCGTAGGAGTTATTGTAATGGCTATAGCTTGTGCTGATAGTCTCAATGAGTCTGTCGCCTCCGTACTCCTCGTCGTTCTTGTTGAAGGCTTCAGTTACACCATCGGTGTAGATGAAGATACCCTGCCCTGGTTTGAGGGTGATGCTTGATTCTTGAATGTTCATGTCTTCGAAGAGACCAAGTATGATTCCGCTGTCGACGTCAAGGAATGAAGGCGTATCCGCCAGAACCACCGGTGTGTTGTGGCCTGCGTTTGCAAAGGTGATGATTCCGGTCTTTGTGTCAAGTCTGGCTGCAAATACTGTGGCGAACATGGACTCGGGGTTACTCTTGCAGATCTCTTTATTGACGGTGTTAAGGGCCTCTGAAAGGGACTCTCCGGTTCGGAGCTTTTCTCTAATAGTGGATTTGACCATTATCATAAAGAGTGCGGCAGAGATTCCTTTTCCGGAGATATCACCTACGATGACGCAGGTATTGTCACTGTCCAGTTGGAAGATATCGTAAAAGTCTCCTCCTACCATCCTGGCGGGATGTCCGCAGCCAAAGGCCTCAAAGCCTTCGCCCTTAAGCTCATATTCCAGCGGAACGATACCGCACTGGATATTTCTGGCGGTTTCCAGCTCGGTGGCCATTCTCTCACTCTCGGCAGCTTCCACTGCTATCCGCTTCATGGCATCATCAATATCATCCTCCATGTCCACCATAGTTCTCCAGAGAACCTCCAGCTCATCTCCTGTGTTGATGTTAAGGTCCTTAAACACTCCGCCCTTCTCTTTGCCCTCCTTAGCTTTACTTAGTTCATTGTAGATACCGGCTCTTTCCGTAAGTCGTTCTATAGGGCTTAAGAATCTCTTTTTTATCCATTTGTTGATTCTGATGCCTATTAGAATCATGAATATGATCAGGACAGGAATGACCAGAGCAAGGAATGTATTGATTCTCTGGGAAATAGTGTTGATGGTTATGGTAATTGCCTGGTAGCCTATTAGGTTACCCTCGCTGTCATATATCCCTTCATAATCGGTTCCCACAAAACCAATTTGTTCTCCATAAGAGACCGGCATGAACCACTCAGAGGAAATAGTTTTGTTAATGACAGGAAGGCTCTCGATACTGCCGTTCTCATTGGAAATCCACTGTCCGGGCAGAAAAGCCCTGGATCTTTCGTTTCCGTCAAAAACTATGACCATTCGATCGTATTCTTCATCGTAAAAAACATAATAAATGTTCTGAAGCTCCGCATCGCTTCTGCAGGCAGAGATCATATTTCTGTTAGCCTTGTACTCATTATCAATATTGACAATGATTCTTTGTACATAATCGTCTGCGAACTGGTCAGCTCTTATTTCTTCAGGTGTAGAGTAATATACATCTTTTACCGCAGCGTAGCACTGCTCCAGATACTCATTGCCGATGAGGGAGGTAACAAAATTCCCCAAATGCTTAGCTTCTCGTTTATAGGCCCTCAAAGTTGGTCCTATAACGATCAGGCCATCAAGCACTATGAACATTACCAGAATTGTGCACGCACAAAAGAGGATAGCCTCAAGTACTACCCTCTGAAGTGAATTATTCTTATTTTGAGAAGCCTGTTTCATCTTCACAGGTACGGCCCATTGCCATCCGGAGGATTGTCGGGAACAAGACCGATGCTACCAGCCCCCATAGACTTTCCACCAATCCTCGTCGTTGCTCCGCTGCCACCCATTACTCCCCCGGTTACCTTGGAAAGCTGTTTGCCGGTAAGCTTTTCATCCTTCTGTTTCTTAGTCTTTTCATTGTTTTTGGCCATATTATACCCTCCCGTAAGCCGTTATATCCTACTCTATAATTATATACGAATAAAAAACGCTTATGGCAAAAAACAGTAATAACATGTGCAGTCACATTATACAGCAAGGATGTTTCTTGTGGCGATAACGTCTACGCCTGTTCCGGCAACATCTTTTACCAGAACATCTCCTATGCTGATGGGAGCTGCTACGGTAGCTGCGTCGATATCCTTCATCACTTCAAAAATCTTGCTCTTAGGAATATCGTTTGCTGTTTTCACCGATACTCTCTCCTTGTCTCCGCCTGTTACCTTAACAGTGCTGGTGACGATTCTGGTGGGGTTAACCACCTCTTTTCTTGCATATATATCGCCCTTGGGGCAGGTGTTACCCTTAACCTCGGTAACCTCTCCGTTATCCATTGTTACCGTCAGCTGGCAGCCCATGGGACAGCCTATGCAGGTAAGTTCTCTGTTCTCCATATATTTAAGCTCCTTCCGATTCCTGATTACTCTTGCTCGATCTTGACGGTGATCTTCTTAAGGCCCGGTTTCTCTGTGAGCTGAGTCTTCTTAAGTATTATCTGCTCCATCTCGCCGGGGGCTATGATCCTCTTTTTGTTGTGCATCACTCTCTCATCGTCAAAATATACGCTGACATAGGAGTCTTTGTACACATCGCCAACTCTGAATCTAACTGTGAGAAGGTCATCCATTCTGTCAACATTGATGGTGCTGGGAACGGTGTATCTTGCACCCTGTGTAGCCACCAGTTCAATGATGTTATCGGAGCCTTTGGTCTTGCAACCATCGTTAATGTATTTAACCGCGTTCTGACCTGCTCTCTTAGCTTCCTCAGAAACATAGTCCACCAGGTCATGAACGTGAAGCACGTTACCACAGGCAAATACGCCGGGGATGTTGGTCTCAAGGGACTCATTTACAACAGGGCCTGAGGTTACGGGGCTCATGTTGACGCCGGCTGCTCTTGAGAGCTCGTTCTCAGGGATAAGTCCACAGGATAAAAGAAGTGTGTCGCAGGTGTATCTCTCCTCGGTGCCGGGAATAGGCTTTCTGTCGGGGCCTACTTCTGCGATGGTAACTGCGGTCACATGCTCTTTGCCCTCAATATCAACTACTGTATGTGAGAGCTTGAGCGGAATTCCATAGTCGTCAAGGCACTGTACGATATTTCTCTTAAGGCCGCCGGAATATGGCATAAGCTCTGCCACTACCTTGACCTTGGCGCCTTCGAGGGTCATGCGTCTTGCCATGATAAGTCCGATGTCGCCGGAGCCAAGGATAACAACTTCTCTTCCGGGCATGTAGCCTTCGATGTTAACAAGTCTCTGGGCTGTTCCCGCTGAGAAGATTCCCGCAGGTCTGTAGCCGGGGATATTCAGGGCTCCTCTGGGTCTTTCTCTGCAGCCCATGGCAAGGATAACTGCCTTGGCAGGGATCTGGAACATTCCGTCCTCCCTGTTCATGGCGGTAACAGTCTTGTCCTCTGCTATGTCCATTACCATGGTGTTAAGCTTGTATTCGATTCCCAGGTCCAGAACCTGCTTGATGAATCTGTAGGCATATTCAGGGCCTGTAAGTTCTTCTTTGAAGGTGTGAAGCCCGAAGCCGTTGTGGATGCACTGGTTCAGGATTCCGCCCAGCTCGTGGTCTCTCTCCAATATTAAAATGCTGTCATTTCCTGCTTCTTTAGCGGCTACTGCTGCTGCAAGGCCGGCAGGACCACCGCCTACTATCACAATATCGTATGTCTTCATGATCCTGATACCTCCCCTTTGGTTCTCTCTATTACAATGTTGGACTTGCCGCCGCTCTTTGTTATCTCTTCAAATGTAAGACCCAGCTCTCTGTTAAGAATCTCCATGGTCCTGGGTGAGCAAAAGCCTGCCTGACATCTTCCCATTCCTGCTCTGGTCCTGCGCTTAACACCGTCAAGGCTTCTGGCGCCAAGAGGTCTGTGGATTGCATCCAGAATCTCACCCTCTGTGATGGATTCACATCTGCAGACGATGGTTCCGTAGGCTGGATTCTTTTTGATAAGTTCATTCATCTCTTCTATAGTAAGGCCTTCAGTTCTTGTGATGCCCTTTCGTGTGGCGATGAAATCTGTTTTTTCCTTAAGTTCCATCTTATCCTTGAGCATTCCTGCTACCATCTCGCCGATGGCTGGAGAAGCAGAAAGTCCGGGAGACTCGATACCTGCCACGTCAATGAAATGAGGTGCATCCTTGACTTCTTCAATTACAAATTCATGCTGCTCAAGGTGAGCACGAAGTCCTGCGAAGGAGGTGATGACGTTTCTAAGAGGAAGGTTCTTCACATTCTCGCTGGCCTTGGCCTGGAGCTCGTTAATGCCCTCTGCTGTTGTGGCTGTGCCTTCCTTGTTCTCGATGTCGATGGCTGTGGGGCCTACAAGGAGGTTACCGTGAACGGTGGGAGTTACCAAAACGCCCTTACCGTACTTGGTAGGCTGAGGGAAAATAGTGTGAGAAACATATCCGCCAACCTCTTTGTCAAGAAGGCAATAATCGCCTCGTCTCTCGATGATGTGCATCTTGTCTGCACTTACCATGTTGTGGATCTTGTCAGCGTAGACACCGGCTGCGTTGACAACGTATTTAGCCACGTATTCACCGTTGTTGGTACGAAGGTGCCAAAGGTCGTCCTCGCCTTTTTTGATATCCTCAACTCTTGTGTTGAATCTGAACTCCACGCCGTTGACATTGGCATTCTCAGCCATGGCTATTGTCAGTTCAAAGGGGCAGATGATTCCGCCTGTGGGTGCATAGAGAGCGCCTTCCACGTCATCTGAGAGGTTAGGCTCCATGGTAAGAGCTTCCTCTCTGGAAAGTATCTTAAGGCCCTTAACACCGTTTTTTACACCTCTGTCATAGAGCTTCTGAAGACCGTCCAGCTCCTCTTTATGGATGCAGACTACCATTGAGCCGTTTCTCTTGAAGGGAATATCAAGGTCTGCTGCAAGCTGATCCATCATCTCATTTCCGCGGACATTGAGCTTAGCCATAAGTGAACCTTCATCGGCATCAAATCCGGCGTGAACAATAGCTGAATTAGCCTTGGAGGTTCCTTCGCAGACGTCCTCGCATTTTTCAAGGACACATACATTTACCTGATAGCGTGAGAGTTCTCTTGCTACCGCGCAGCCGCTAACACCGGCTCCGATTACAATCACATCATACATATCGTCATTCTCCTTTACAGCCCCCCGGCTGTATCTATATAAATCTATTAATACACTTCTTTAGCCCAGCCTCTGGTGGAAGCAACTGCCTGCTGCCAGCCCTTAAGCTCTTTTTCCCTGTTCTCCTTGGACATCTGTGAGGCAAAGGTCTTCTCTATGGACCAGTTGCTGCACACATCGTCTCTGTCCTTCCAGAAGCCCACCGCATAGCCTGCGAGGTAGGCAGCTCCCAGGGCTGTAGTCTCAACACAGCTTGGTCTTATTACATTGGTGTTGATGATATCTGCCTGGAACTGCATCAGGAAGTTGTTCTTGGAAGCCCCGCCGTCCACTCTAAGGGAGGTGAGTTTCTTGCCTGTATCAAGTTCCATGGCGTGAAGCACATCGTAGGTCTGGAATGCCAGTGACTCCAGTGTTGCCCTTATGATGTGGTACTTGTTAACGCCTCGTGTAAGTCCCACGATTGCTCCTCTTGCGTAAGGATCCCAGTAGGGTGCGCCAAGGCCTGTAAATGCGGGAACCACGTAGCAGCCGTTGGTGTCATCAACTCTTGTGGCAAAATATTCAGAATCGGGAGCTGAGTCGATAGCTCTAAGCTCGTCTCTAAGCCACTGAATTGCGGCTCCTGCCACATATACCGACCCCTCAAGGGCGTAGGTAACTTTGCCGTTGATGCCCCAGGCGATGGTGGTCAGCAAATCATTCTTGGAAAAGATCGGCTTGTCACCGGTATTCATCAGCATAAAGCACCCTGTACCATAGGTGTTCTTGGCATCTCCTTCGTTAAAGCAGGTCTGTCCGAAGAGGGCTGCCTGCTGGTCTCCTGCCGCTCCTGCGATCTTGATGGGGCCTCCGAAGAACTCCTCATCGGTCTCACCGTATACGCAGCTGGAGGGTTTAACCTCAGGAAGCATGTTCATGGGTATATCAAGAATTTCGCATAACTCTTCATCCCATTCCAGGGTATTTATATTGAACAAAAGAGTTCTAGATGCGTTGGAATAATCTGTAATATGAACGGCGCCTTTGGTGAGCTTGTATATAAGCCAGGAATCAACGGTTCCAAAGCAGAGCTCGCCTTTTTCCGCTCTTTCTCTTGCGCCTTCAACGTTATCCAGAAGCCATCTGATCTTGGTTCCTGAGAAGTAAGGATCGAATTTAAGTCCTGTCTTTTGCTGGAACTTCTCAACGATTCCGGGGACTTTGGCCTTCATCTCCTCAGCAAAGTCCGCTGTACGTCTGCACTGCCATACTATGGCGTGGGATATGGGCTGTCCTGTCTTTCTGTCCCAGACGATCACGGTCTCTCGCTGGTTGGTAATTCCGATGCCGGCTATATCCTCGTAGGTGGCGCCGATCTTGCTCATTGCCTCCCTTGCCACCGACAGCTGTACCTGC
This sequence comes from Butyrivibrio sp. DSM 10294, assembly GCF_028539135.1. Taxonomy (NCBI): domain Bacteria; kingdom Bacillati; phylum Bacillota; class Clostridia; order Lachnospirales; family Lachnospiraceae; genus Butyrivibrio; species Butyrivibrio sp. DSM 10294. The sequence goes on from NZ_JANSWL010000078.1 coordinate 23,939, forward strand.
CATATCTCACTGGCGTCGTGCTCAACCCATCCGGGCTGAGGAAAAAACTGTGTGAACTCCTTCTGAGCCACAGAACACATCTCTCCCTTTTCATTGAACAGAATACATCTGTTGCTGGTTGTGCCTGAATCCAAGGCCATTACGTATTTTGCCATACTCACTTCTCCTTTTATATGAACGGTTTGCTTGGAAACCATTGCTTAGCTTATTTATTGTCTGTCTGACCTGCAGGTCACAGCTGCCATACTTCCTCGTTGGTGGAAGAAATGGCGATTGCTCCTGCGTCCAGGGCATTCATTACATCTTCTTTGTCTGAGATCAGTCCCCCTGCGATTATGGGAACTCTGCTGACTCTGTTGATGCGTTTGATCATCTTGGGAAGTACTATTCCCGGCAGAAATTCGATGAGATCGGGTCTTATGGTTTTATTGGCAGCCTGCTTCTCTATGTTTGTAAGCGCCATGCTGTCCAGGATGAAATACCTCAGCACCGTATTAAGGCCCAGCTCCTTGGCATGCTGGATCAGCCCGCTCTTGGTGGTTATGATGCCGTCTGCCTTGGTGTTGTTCTTGATAAAGTCGGTGCAAACGTCCTTGGAATTATTAAGACCGGTAAGTAGATCCACATGGACCATTGCCACCTTATCCACTGCCTTTATCCTGTCCACGATCCCAGGAATGGTAACGATATCTCCGTACAAAACAAAGATGATCTCCACTTCCTCCCTAAGGGCCGCTTCCAGTCCTTCGTCGTCCTTCACCGCCGCGATTATGGGGCAGGCTTCCACTTTTTCAATGAATTCTCGGTTGGTCATATATTATTCCTATCGCACAAATATATTTGAATTTTGCTTGCGAAATTCATGCACCGAGCACGGTTGCGACAAGCAACATCTTCCTATCGTGCGAGTGTGCATATAATATTTTCAATTTTTATGCAGTTTTTTTGCATAAAAATTGAGCGCACGAATACATCGGGATTCTCTCCCGTGCACCTGTACACTCTCTTCTCAAGTCTCATCATTAATTTCATGACACTATAATATACTTTTGCTTATAAAAACGCAATGGATATAGAATAGTTTCCGCTTTTCTTTACAATTTTTGTGCATATCCAACAAATATCACTCTTCATTTTTGTACATCTCTTTAGTAACGCGTCTCCATGTAGTACCAATTCTCTCCAAATTTTTTTATACTCACTATGAATTCATCTTTGATGAATTTCATTATTTACTATCCTGGAACTTATCAATTACCTCATATATAGCTTCATTGGGATCATCTACCATCTTAATCTCCGTATCCAACTGAAGCACCTTAGTCTGATCCTCATCTCTCATCTCCCATTCAGGAAGCCCATCTCCATTGGGATTGCCGGTCTTGGCAAAGTTCACCCAGTAGCTCTGCATTATCTCAGAGAGCTTGTAATCCTCCTCATCGTAGAGGCCGGGATGTCTCCAGAGATTGCCGTAGGCATAGGGAAGCTCGCCGGCGTGATAATTGGATAGGGACTTGTTGGTCTTGGTGAAGTTATATTCATAGCTTGGGCGCCCCTGCTCCACCATCCATCTGTTCCAGACATGGTGGGAATATGAGAACCACATGGCGCTGTAGGCCACGTTAAGAGCTCCCTTGGCTTCTCCCATGGCATCAACAATGTAGTGGTGGTCTCTCTGAGGGGTATCATAGGGAACCACCTGTGCCAGCTCCTTGGCGTAGTCCTCGATATCCTCTGCCAGGAGTTCAACATAGTTCTCCTTAGTTGCCTTTGTACCCAGCATAAAGGCATCAGACTCCTTAACATTGAAGCCGTGTAAAAGAGCCTTCTCATGATTTTCACCCTTAAGATATGTCAGATAGGGCTGCTCTGTTATGGCGTAGCCGTCAACTGTCATGGAGCCGTTATGGGTTGCTGTCTTAACAAGTTCCTCTGCGGGGATGTTTCGAAGATCCTGGGAAGAAGCTGCGTTGAATTCCTCTCTCACCTTATTTCCCGTCTCAACTGCATCCTCATAGCTTCTGAAGGTATGGAAAGGCACCTTCATGGAAATACCGCTGGACTCTGCTATGGCATATTGGAAAAGCCCTTCAGACAAAGGCGAAACACACAGCGCATTCACACTTGAAGAACCGGCTGATTCTCCGGCAATTGTTATTCTATCCTTGTCTCCGCCAAAGGCTTCGATATTGTCATATACCCACTGAAGAGCTGCTATCTGATCAAGAAGTCCGTAGTTACCTGTTGCTGCGTTCGGAGACTCCGCCTTGAGATCGTCGGCGGTATAGTAGCCAAAGACACCGAGTCGATAAGCGAAGTTAACAAATACCACTCCTCTTTTAGCCAGGTCCTCACCTCTGTACTCTGAATAAGAGGGCGTACCTGTGGTAAGTGAACCTCCATGAATATAGATTATTACAGGAAGAAGCTCATCCTCTTGCCTGTTCTCCGGGGAAAAGACATTGAGATACAGGCAGTCCTCACTGACTTCCTCTCTGTACTCATCTCCGAATCTGAAATTGTATTCATTCCAGCCAACGATATGGGATAAAGAACTATATAGTTCCGAGTCTCTTTTCTGCATTGCCATAGGTCCGAAATGGTCGAAGGCTCTTACTCCCTCCCAGCTCTCGGGAGCCTGGGGTTCCCTGAATCTTAAGTCGCCAACGGGAGCTGCAGCGTAGGGAATACCTGCATATACCTTAACGGAGTGATCGGCGTTATATACCCCGGTCAGATCACCCTGATCTATTGTTATTACGTCTGTCACATCGGGATTTTTGTTATCGACGGCAGGGACTCTCTTAATGGGAGGCTCTGTCACTTTGAGATTCACGATAAGCACAAGTATGAAGCATGCCCACAGGATAAAGGGGGTCTTTTTGTCATACCTGTCCTTCTTAATAAGATATACCCTGCCTATTATCATGGCTGCCATTGCCAGAATAGCCACGATCCAGCCGGCAATAATGTTCTTGGACAGCTCAAGTATTGCAATATATACTAATCCGATTATCAAAACAAATATTGAAAATGCCATAATCGTACCTCCATTCTTCTTTGGAGTATAATCCATATCGGTTTAAATTGCAATTGCAAAATTTAATTGCATATAATTTATTTGCAGAATGCCAAAATTCTGGTACAAAAGCCCTGATATACGTTATAATATTATTAGTATATATACAAAACTGTTAACAACGTCGGAGGTAGTTATGCCACAGGGAAGAGAAGATCTTATCCAGTCACTTGCCAAATCCATGGGTATGGGTGATGCTCAGAAAAAGAGCTTCAGTTCAGGCAAATACAATGCCGAGACCGGAGCAATGTACTGCAATGGTCATATGATAACCAAAGCTACCATCGAACAGGCAAAAAGCTATTTTACCACCCAGTACAGAAGACTTGCGGAAAAAGACGATGAAGGCGCCAAACAGCTTGCAAGCCTCTATGAAGTTGCCATGGAATCCATCGGCATGGTGGCGGACAGCTCCAAGTCCGAGGGCGAATGATCATTTATCCTCCACAAACAGCGTCCTGTACTCTCCCGGGGCCATTCCCTTCTCATCATGAAAAACTCTGTTGAAACTGGGAATGCTCTTAAATCCGGAGTACATTGCCACCTCAGTAAGAGTCATATTGTTATGGGATAGCAGCTCCGTGGCCTTCTCCATTCTGATCATATTGAGCCACTTGCTGTAGTTCATCCCGGTAATATTCTTGAATATCCTTGAGAAATAATCCCTGCTTATACCTGCCATTTCGGCCATTGCTCCCTGAGACAGATCATCTGCCGTCAGGTTATTTTTGATGTAATCCGTGACCATCATCATGCGTCTCATGACGTCATCTTCATAGGCATTCTGGGAATTAAGGTTAAGCTCCGGCGACAACTCCTCTCTGTGCTCATCCAGAATCAGCATAAACTCCATAAGAAGCATACAGCACTTAAGCTCCCTGTTGGCTCCGCCTGAGAAAAAGATGTCTCGCATCTGCATTGTGACCTTCCTGAGTTTCTCAGCCAGTTCAGGATGTGTGTTGATACAGATAACATGCAGATTTCTGTAGATATGCATTATCCTCTGAAGGTCAAAAAGAGTATTCAGGAAGGCATTACTGAACTGCATCACAAGGGAATCTTTCCTGTCCGCATCCACTATGGCATGCATCTCCATGGGCCAGGCGATCACAAAATCCCCTTCCACCAGTTTGTAGGTACTCTGATTGACCTTAAACACGTTGGTGTCTCCGGGGCCCACCAAAATGATCTCCCCATAGGAGTGCCAATGAGTCTTATAACTTCTCTCCTTGTAACCGGAGGACATATTGAAGGCGCTGCTGTTGTCAAAATCATATATCTCGTACTTGCTGTAGTCCATCTTACGGGCTTTGTCCATCGCTTTATTCTCCCACTGCCTCATAGGCGGTATAGTATGTTTCAATCCTGTCAAATCTGTAATAGGCATCGCCCTTAATGGATGCGGCGCTTCCGGGCTCTATGGAGACTAAGCCGTTATTCTGGGGAATCATCCAGATACAGTCCACCAGCTCATTTCCGTCAAAAAACAGAACATAGGCATCCACCTTGACTTTTTTATCACTTACGTTGTTGGCGGTAAGCACTGTCGTGCCCCCTTCAACCCTGGAAGATACCGCCACCTGTTCGGACATATCCTTCTCATAGGGTGCTCTTCTCGTCACTGAGAACTCATACATATCGGGAAGCTTACCGGCCAGCTCTGCCTTGTCGAACCTTCCCTCAAATATGAACTTGGCCCCTTCTTTTACAACTTCAACAGTCTTTTCGGAAACTGCCAGTTCCTCACCCTCCTCGTCCCTGGCAATAAACCGGCATTCATAACGATACTCCTCATCAGTCTTATTCTGTAAGACCAAAATTGGATTACAGTTATGATCATCCTCTCTGAAGTACTGTCCAAGAAGCATTGTTCCCATGGGAAGGCCGCCATAGGAGGGAATAGTATCATCGGAGGGTCCTACCCTGTCGGCTCCGTAGCCGCTGTTCTTATCACCATTGCTGTCTATGCTCTCAAAGATACTGTCCGGATCCACATCTGCAAAGAACACCTCGTTAAGTATGCCCTTTTTACCGGAGCTTCCTTCTGAACTCTCGTCCAGGCTTCCATCACCTGATGCATAACCATAGTCCTCAGTACTTGCCACCTGAGCCGCATCCTTTCTGGCTGTTTTCTTGGCCTCTGCCAGTGAATCAACAGACGCGCCCTCTGAAACATAATAGATCTCATCTCCGTCGAGGCCTCTGTTACTCTTTTCAAAAATGCCTTCAGCAAAAAGACCGTTTTCCTTCAGAAGGAAATCCATATCAAAGCCCATATTTGAATAATTGTCGTAGATTATCTGGGTGAGGAAATTAAGTCTCTCATCCTTTACCCTGGGAAGTCCCAGCCCATAGCTGTTGATATACATGATAAAGGGAAGAATAATACCCACAGCGGAAATTGCCATGGCTCTGGCAGCATTAATAGACTTTTCCCGCACAAAAAGAAAAGTACTCAGACCAAATGCAATTATTGACGGAATTATTCCGATAACTCCAAAAGATGTCAGAAGTCCACATATAGAAAGCACAATTGCAAGAACCACCATTTGCACCAATTTCCTCTCATTTTCTGTGCATTTTCTACAAAAATTATTTCAAAATAAATGTCAATACTTGTATCAAAAAAAATTAATACTACAATATATTGTAGTTAAAAACATAAATTTTGTTAACGTTATTTAGTGTTTTTAATGTATTGTGTGGAGGGTATGAAATTATGAATAACGCTGCTACTTTAGAAGCTCTGGATTCTCATGTAATTCGCAACATTCTTCGTTCTATGGCCAATGAACACTGGTCCGTAGCCGAGGCACTTGATGAATACGATATCCCCGAGGAGCTCCGTGAAGAATACGAAGCCCGCATCGAGGAATGTTTTGTTGACTGATTGATATCTGTTCTTTTTACAGAACTTCAATCTTGAATACTACCGGGAGATCGCTCCTATACTCTGTTTTGATATGAAGCCCGGCTTCATCTCTCTTGAACACTGTTTCCGATCCATCTCCCAGTACTGTAACTTTATTAATGATTCCGGAGAACCCGCCGCTGTTAGCGGCGTTTTTTTCTGTCTCAAAGCTCTTAATGAGATACTCACCGTTGTCAGCGCACTTAAGGGCTGTTGCATAGATGCAGCCGTTATTTTGTGTGAATCTGAAGTCCTCGGGAGTATACTCGGGCTTTTTCTTATCGGTAAACTGACCGCCTTCTGTCTTGGTGGGGCCTTCGCAGGTGAACTTATAGCATCTGCTGCCGTAGATAGCTTCTCCATTCTTAGAGAGCCACTCTCCCACTCCCAGAAGGGTCTTCTTATCCTCTTCGGATATGGTTCCGTCAGGCTTTGGTCCAACGTTAAGGAGCAGATTGCCGTTCTTGGATACTGCATCTACCAGGTTAAATACAATCTCCTCTGCGTCCTTATATTCATTGTCGGTAGTATAGCACCAGGAATGTCTTCCTATTGCCGTGTCAGTCTGCCATACGTAAGGCTGGGCTGTGGGGAGCTGTCCTCTTTCCACATCAGGAACGGCACATCCAAAGGCAAAGGCATCGTGCTTGTAGTTGATAACGCCGCACTTTCCGATTTTTTCCATCTCATTGTAATAATATGCTGCCATTCTCTGAAGGTAAGGCTTCATGCAGGCTTCCTGTATCCACCAGTCAAAATAAAGAACCTCCGGATGATAGTTATCAATGATCTCCTTGGTCCTGTTAAACCAATCCTCCATAAACTCTGCTGTGGGTGCAGGCTCCGCATAGAGATTGTAATGATCCTCAGGCTCCTTCATTGCAGGCCAATAGAGGCTGTCAGGTCCGATATCCTCGGTGATGTCACTGTCAAACTCTTTACCATGACTCATGAAGAACCAGTGCTCAATCCTGTGGGAGGAAGCACCTATTCTCATGCCCTTCTTCTCAACACTCTTTTTAAGCTCCCCGAGATAATCCACCTTGGGCCCCATCTCATAGGCATTCCATTTGGAGATGCTGCTCTTGTACATCTGGAAGCCGTCGTGGTGCTCCGCAACGGGAACTACATATTTTGCTCCCGCCTTGGCAAAAAGCTCTGCCCACTCATCGGCGTTAAACTTCTCCGCCTTGAACATGGGAATAAAATCCTTGTAGCCAAAATCCTTGTGGGGACCATAGGTCTTGACATGATGCTCAAACTCCCTGGTTCCCTGAATATACATGTTTCTTGAATACCACTCATTGGCATAAGCAGGGACGCTGTAGATTCCGAAATGGATGAATATTCCGAATCTCGCATCCTGATACCACTGTGGTACTCTGTATCCTGATAATGAGTTCCAATCCGCTGTGTAAGCCATATAACCTCCGTTTTACCAATATTCTATTGTTTACGTTATTCCATATTACGGTTATTTCGTGTTTCCTTTAGTCTTATCTTTTTTAAGAAGATCCATCCCGACGTCATATACCTTGCCCTCCACTGCATCATGGAGCCATGCAGCCTGAGTTATCCCATCCTGGTTAAAAAGAAGGAAATGGGGCTCCCTGACGCTGGTATGAACCGTTCCCCCCATGGTTATCAGAGGAATCCTCCAGTCATTTATGAACATTCCAAAGGCCGGAGTGATGGCCTTGAGCTCTGCCACCATGACCTTAAGCTGCTGATAATATTCTTCCTGAACATCTGCATCGGTCTTGTACTTTTTGTGTACAATATCGTTATAATAGGCGCTCAGAAGATAGTCATGACTGGAGCTGGAATACAGATACCTGAACCTGTCTCCGAACCTGCTGTAGAGGTCCTTGTACCATTCCAGGGTAATATTGTCCCCGTGGATAGGCTTCCAGAGGGACTCTTTGCTCATCCAGATGTTCTTGGCGGTCTTCCTCCAATTCTTGTATAGGAGCTGTCCGCTATCGGAAAAAAGCGTGATGTTTCGTGCCTTTGGATAGTAGTCCTCCACCACTTCTCCCGCAAGAGCCGGTACAGCGAAGGCTCCGGCGGAATTACCGGCTATAAGAAGGGTATCCGGCTTAGGAAACAGCTTTTTTGCCACCTGCATGCTCTGCAGAAAGTTCACATAACCGTGAAAATGAAGAACCTCATCCCTGCCGTCCTCGGTCTTGTAGGGATAGTCGTTGTTTCCGATATGAAAATCCCCTGTGGCATAGGTTATTACCACAAAGCTCCACTCCTTAAAGGGATTCTTATCCGTAAAGACATCCGTGATTCCCACGTTGATGTTCATGATCTGGGTAAAGGGTCTTAGGTTATTCCAATAATAATTGGGAAGTCCTGCCGCCACCTTGCCGCCTGTAACAGGCCTTGCGGCGGTGTACTCATTCCACGCAACTCCTCCCCCCGAGAAAAAGATGCAAAGCTTATCCGGGTCCCCAAGCTTTACATAGATATAATATTCCGAGCCATCCCCGGAAAGGCCCTTTTCAAGAGGCACTCTGTACCAGGTCAGCTTCTCAGGCTCCTCCGGAAGATCGTGGGCTTTGAATCGCCCCTCTTCCACAGCTTTCCCCAGCCTGCTCTCCACAAAATCTCCAAGCCCCTCGGCAAAAACAATTCCTCTTTTGAAATTCCTTTTGGTGAGTCGGTTTTTTATGCTCATAGGTCAACCTTACATGTTAAACATTTTTTGTGATGCATTCTTCAGATCCCTGAATCTGAAAATCACCATGGCAACCCCCAGGATCAGATAGATCATAATGCTGATGCCCGCAGGCCATGGAAATTTGTTCATTCCGTTTCTGATGAATATTATCTGGATAAGAGACATCAGAATATCAAATACTATGTACAGTGCGTACTCGTCAAGCCTGAGTTTAAGCACCTTGGCTATGATTATTGTGGCGATCGCCAGCCCTATCAGAGTTCCGGGCACCATCCACACAAGGCTCCAACCCAGGAACCCCGTTTTCATATCGATATAAATATCAACAACAATAGCAACAAATACCTCCCAGGTTATAACCTTAAGAAGGTTGTTCCTAAGATACAAGGTGGTTATGATCGTAACCCAGCCTGCCACTAATCCCAGCATTACAACTCCGATAAAGGAGTGCTCTCTGTGGGTCATAATATTAATGGTTTCAAAAATGATCTCCAGCGCTATGAAAAGAAAGGTGCACATCTTCATAAAAGTGATATTGCTGACCTTATTCATTTTTATCCTGGGAAAAGGAGGCTCCATCTGAAGTTCCGAGTCCTTGAGCTGGCCCTGACACAGTGGACAGCACCTCTTGTTTCCTCTTATATTAACCTTACATTTGGGACAATACTGCATACTAACTTACTCCTCGTCATAGTCGTTTCTGCTAAGAACCACCTCAACTCCCAGCTCCGTAAGGCATCTGAAGAAATTGAGCATGATCTTGTGGGTCTTATAGGGCGAAACCTCTCCAAATACCATTCTGTCCTTGAAAGAACATACGCATACCTGCTGGGAGGAGGCTGTCATGAAGGCTGAGAAACCCTCGATATAATCCTCCACCTCCTTGGGCATCTTGATCTGACCAAGGTTGGACATGGAACTGGTAACTCCTTTTTTCGCCGATCTGTCAAAGAAACCGATACCGATATCCTTAAGGGGAAGGGGTATCATCTTGATTCCGAAATTGTGCTCCAGAGCGGCATAGGAATTCATAGTCTTCTCTATGCTGTCGGAGGAAAGCTTCTCCTTGAAGTCTCTGGCAACGGGAGTTATGATGCTCTCCAGCTCGCCGTTGTAGTCTGCCGGATCGTAATCAATATTGATTACGCCAAAAAAGTTCCTGGTGGTTCCGCTGTTAAAATACTGTCTGAGATTAACCGGCACGCTCACAACCACATGTCTTCTCTTCTGGAGTCTGTTCATGCCCTGAATAACGGCTTTGATATAGATTGCCACACACAGAACACCAACTGTGGTGTTGTAACTGTGAGCCAGTTCCAGGAATTTACCTGCGGAAACGCAGCCCTCCACAAGATGTGGAAGCAGGTAATCATCCAGCTCACCGCTGACCTGATAGGCCTTGGTGGATGACATTTCCTTGAGCTGCTTAAGCCCCTTTTGCTTGCTGTAATAATCCCCGAAAGCATCTCCCGTTTTTTCCTCGACGGAGAAATCATCCGTGGGTTTGATGTTCTCATCAAGATTGTGACGAAACTGAAGATACCTGGTCACCATGCTCTTAAAGAACATGAAGGCTCCTGTTCCGTCCGCCAGCACATGGAACATCTCAAGATTTATTCTCTTTTTATAGAAATTGACTCTGTATAGCAGGTTCTTATGTCCCGGGATATACAGCGGCATACAGGCGGGAGTATGTTCCTCCTCCACCACTGCCCTTAGGTTACTCTCCTCCAGATAATACCAGAAGATTCCTCTGTGAAGTACGCAGTTAAAAAACGGAAACTCCTCTATGGTCTCATCCAGAGCTTTCTGCAGAGTCTCCAGATCCACATTCTCCTTGAGTTCGCAGGAGAGTCTGAAAACTCTGGTGTTGGCCCCCTTCGCCGATGCGGGTATTATCTTTGCCGCATTATCAAGTTCATACAAGTTTGTACTTGCTGCCATTAAAAAATATCTTCCTCACTTAAGTTTATAGATGTTCAAGGCGCTCCGTAACTATGTCCATGGCACCTTTACTCATTCGATATATTACATCCTCAAGGGATATGAATTTCTTATTCCTTATGAACTTAAGGTATCTGGGCGTAAAACGCATTTTGATACCCTTAGGTTCAATGCCTGCATTAACCTTGTCCTGAATGGTTGCGCAGGTGTCTGCCGGGTCGTGAGCCAGGCTCTTACTTAAGATACACAGAAGTGTCCCGGCAGTTCTTACGAAGCCCTCGCAGTTGGGATCGTCAGATACATCAATTGACTGCATGGCTCCCACAGACCATTTTTTCAGGTTTCTGTAGATACCGTATTCGCAGTCCAGCTCCACCAGCTTTTCATTGATGCTGTCATAGAGCCATACTTCATTGCCCTTGACGAACATGTCACTAACGATAAAAAGCTCATCCTCAAAGGGGAATTTGACGCCCACATTATCGCAGCCGGTGAGAAGTATGTTTGCATTTACTTCGCTCACCAGATCCTTTTTCTCAAAATCATCCTCATCTATTGTGAAATTGGGTGCTGAGGCCTGTTTCAGTTCTTCGGCAAAAATGCTGTCCGCAGGTTCTTCATCCCTGATCTCTTCATAGACTTCGTCTGCTTCCTCGAAGCCCACATCGGACTTGTTATCTCCCTTTTCCTCAATCCTGCCCTTTGGCGCATTGTTTACAAGAAAAGAGCCAAAGCCCGGAGTCTGCACCGTAAATCTGTCACTTCCGCACTCCTCAAAAGGTCCGGCAACGGGATATCTCCCTCTTTTTCTTCCGAAGTAATCCGTGTCAAAGGATATCTCGGAGCCGTCGGGGTTCTCAAATCTCTGCTCCGGTTCAAAGGCAAGGCCCAGGAGCTGGGTATTCACCGGTATTGTGAAGTTCCTTGGCAGGAACTCATAGAGATTGGTGTGAAGTGTGTATCTGCCTTCGTTCTCGTCCATATAGAAGCTGATCTTATGGTCATTGTCCACATGAGCGGTCTCACCTGTGCAGCATCTTGCGCCGTTAAAATATGCATTGCCGCCAAAATAAACAGGCAGTCTGTCATAGTATACATCTCTTGGACAGTGTTCCTCAACATTAAGCCCGTCAAATCCCTTAAAATACTCAGAAGGTGACGGAAAACTGTTGTAGGGCACTGTACCGCAGATGAAATTGTTTCTGTCCATGGTATCTGTTCTGTTCTCCACGCAGAAATCCACCAGGTCCTGTCTCACGGTCTTTTGCACAAAAATATTGTTGTAGAATCTGGCATCTCCGTGAAGTATGGTCATAAAGCCCGCAATCTTGGTAGAGTGAGGCAAATGATAGGGCGTATATCTGTCGCTGGCAAATTTCTTGCCGCCGTTATCGCACCCCTGTCCCACATAGCTAAAGGAGCCTGCGATCAGGTTATGAACAAAGGCTATACCCTGTGTACTGATCCTGCCCGCAATGTCCGACAACATAAGGTTGTGGTCAATAAGCGTAGGCCCGTGGGATACCTCCACAAATATATCCTCACCAAGGGACAGTCCGTTGTCGATAAGAGTCCCCTTGGGCGGCACGTTGTCATGCAAAAAGTTCTGACTTACTCTCGTGCCCTGGGCCTCCCAGTCCAGCCAGATTCCTCTTGTGCAATGGTCAATGTGATTGCGCCTTATGATTGTATCAATTGCAGCATGGAGCTTGATACCGCCTATCTCCGCTCCAGCCAGATCATGTTTGTTGTTGATGTGATGTATGTGGTTATCCTCAATGATTGAGAAAGCACCGCCCATATGGCCCACGATTCCGGTCTGACCGCAGTCATGGATATCGCAGCGCCTTACAATATGAGAGCCCACCGTCTCCTTGCTCCAGCCCTCATTGACAGCCTGACATACGGCGTCCCTCTGGGTCTGGGTTCCATCCTTGACGAAGGTGGTGGTCCACTTGTTGTTACTGCCTCTCTGATAGTATTTTCCAAGGGAAATTCCGCTGCACTTGGATTCATAGATATCACAGTCCTCGATTATCCAGCCCTTGGCCCAGTTAGGACCTATCATTCCCTCCTGGTATGCAGTTGGAGGCGCCCACTGAGTTGCAGCCTGTCTGATGCAAAAGCCGGACACAGTGATATAGTTTATTCCTGATTTTTCAGGGAAAAAGCATGCCTTCCTGACAGAGAGCTCCACATTTTCCCTATTGGGGTCCTTGCCCTGGAAGTTAGCATAAATAATAGTCTCACCATTCTCCCTTGCTGTAAACCATGTATACACGCTAAATTCAGGATCCCAGGATTTTTTGCTCTTCTCGGGATGCATACAGGACGGAATATCTTGAACTTCATACATGGACTTGCCATCAAGGTACAGTTCCCCCAGGTGTGCGGGACTATTTTTCATCCAGCACCAGTCGCCGCTTACTGCCTCTGCATAAGGGTTGAAACTCCCAAAAAAGCTGTCCGGAATCCTTACTCTGTACAGGTTCTCAAAGGCTTCCCACCCGGTAAGTTCCTCAGCACCGGTAATAACAGCCTCGCCTCTTGCGGTGCTGACATAGGTTATTCTCTTATCCTCAGTGCCGGAGTTCATGGGTCTGACATGTTCCCTGTAAATACCCGGTGCCACAAAAACAGTATCTCCGGGGGTTGCAATATTCGCAGCCTCCTGAATAGTCTTAAAGGGATGCTTGATAGATCCGTCTCCGCTTCTTAGCACATTACCCGCTACATAAATCTGCATACGCCCCTCCAATCTGCTTTTCTAATATCTACATATTCCTTAGATCTGCTTGTTTATTTCCTTAACAACATACTTAGTCCTGATAGCTTCTTTGACAAGACATCTCAACGCATTTTTTCTGCTCTCGCAATGAACTAATCCGTTATCTTTGTTATAAAATGCTTCCATTCCGTCATGCATTATTTCGTTGGTATCACCATCTAATTTCTGCTGGGCCTTGTTTGAATTGTATCTTCCGATGCGGGCCTTGAAGGTATAGGGTGACTGATATAGCTTATCGGGTGTGCAGGCATAGGTCTCAATGGTATAAGTTGTCTTGCCTGTTGTTCCGAGATTTGCTCCTTTATGAGCATCATATTTGGAATATTCCCTGTATGTTTCCTTAAGCGATTCAATCTCTTTCGGTGTAAGGGAGCCGTTTTTCTTTCTCTGCTGATCCAGCTGCATAAGCTTTTGGCGATCTGCGTCCTTAACCTCCTGCTCTTTTCCTGAGCTATCAAGCATATAGTCCAGGTGACTTAACATCGCATCAAGAAGCCCATTGGGATCTGCCTTGGCCAGGGCGTTTAATTTATACAGAAAACTCTGTCTGGGCTGCCTTCCCACATGGCTGTAATATAAGTCCTTCTGATAGTGCACATTATCAAAACAGGACGAAAAACATGGCATCTCCTCATCATCAAGATCCATATCCCTTATCTGTTTAAACTCGGCTTCTGCCTGAGTCACCTCCTTCTTCATCTCATTGATGATCTCTTCATATTCAGCTTTTGTTATGGGCTGCCCCGCAACCTTAATGCTTTGTACTTTCGGGTCGTTAAAGAATTCATCTACATTGATCTTCTTCATAACGTCTGCGCCAACAGCAAGTCCCAAAACTCCTACATCCGGAGAGCTAACCATATTGTCCTCATTACCCAGATAGATCTTTTTAAAGTCCTCGACAATATCAACTGCATCATTATGGGCATAATGCTCAGCATGCCTCCTGCCTTTGCGCCTGTATTCCGCAGTCAGCATAGTCTTCACAGCATCGAACAGAACCTCATCACAGGTAAGTTCAAATTTCTCTTTATCAGATCTTTTTTGTTCCAAGGTAAAAAGCCTGTCCAGCCAATAGATCAGGTTTTCCTCCTCTTTTTTGCCCACATCCAGCTTCATCTGACCGTTTTCATCCATTGCGAAATAGGCTATAGCCTTAAATACTGTCTTCATGGTCTTCCTTAAGGGAACGGGCTTCTCGATGGGGTTACCCTTATCAAGTACTGCAAATTCAGGAAGTGACGGTCTAAGCTCAACAATTCCGTCCTTACCCTGAACCTTCTTGGTACATAGAAAACCGCTGCTGGTAGCGACTATCTCTGCAGCTTCCTTCTCCGTTACATAGGTATGCTCCGCAGAACCGCCGTACTTTTTGAACTCCTCAAAGGTGATATTGTTACCGACTGTATTTGTAGCATAAGTCATCTCCATAGCCACCTGCGAGTTATACTGCTCCTTCATGAAATCAAGAGCGCTCTTAAGGGCAGGAATATTCTTAAATTCACTGCTAAAGGCCTTGAAGACCTGATCCTGAGCCGTTCTGAAGATCAGCTTATCTTCACTTCCGGCATCTTCTGCATATCTGTCTCGCAGCTGCTGTCCATAGGTTTCACTATGTACCATACAGGTTGCAGCCATCTGCAGAAACTGTCTTGCATACTGGGTTCTTACCTCATCCCCGACATTGTTGTCATTCTGCGCTTTCACCAGCTTTTTATAGGTGTCATTTACATTTGCATCCGCTAAAAGAGCTGTCTTGACGTTCATTCGGCTCTTTTGCCCGGTCTCCATCTTTACGGTGCCTTCAAGCCTCTGATATTCGTTTTTATCACCGGCTTTTTTATTTTCCTGCAGGTTATCGATCTCCTGCTGCATTCCGTAGATAGCAAAGCCGTCCTGCTCTTTGTCCAAAATGTCCTTAAGGGATATGGTGCCATTGTCTTTTATTCCGTCACGCAGGTATCCCCACATAGTGCCTGAATGAGTAGATACAAGGTCTCTGATGTCCCTGACAGCCAGGTGTCTGGGAAGATTCATCTTCTTTCCCTTGAGATAGTCTATAGCAGTGGAGGTGACTTTTTCGCTGAGCTTATGCAATTTCTTAAGGTCTTTGGCGTCAACTTCCATATTGTCAGGATTCAGACCTATGAATTCAACCGCCTTAAAATAATTGTTAAAGGCTCTCAAAAATGCGTTGTAGTCCTCATGGGAGCCCCTTCCGGCTTCCTCAAGATTAGTCTTAAGCTGCAAAAGCTTATCAAGCCCCTGCACATTTTTGCCGGTGGCACGCCTGAGAGCCCTTCCGGCCTTGGCTCTCATATCAATTCTGAAGGCACTCTCGCAATACTTTACGTACTCATTTCCTTTTAATCCATAGCCGATGGCCTTAACCTTATCAGAGCGGCTAAGATTCCCGCCGGTGTAAGTACCAACATTCTGTATGTCCACCTCAGCTACGCCGTTGATGATAACAGGGCGCACCAGGGTAATGGCATGGTTCTGCCTTGCAGCTATCATGGCCGCATAGGCTCCCAGAATCTGCTTCTCCTGCTGTTTGTTTCCAGAACCCTTGTAGCCGTATTCATCTGAAACGTATTTCTTAATAGGTTTTCCGTCAACATACAGAAAATCTACGGTCTCCTTTGATCCTATCTCCCGGAAGAACTTCTTCTCTGTATCTGTGGGATTGCTATCAATGCCGAAATGCTGGTTGATCTTTTGAATGAACTGCCTGCCGGTCTCCAGCATCTGGTCATCAAAAGCGCCCTTTTTAACCACTGCGGCGGCATTATTAAGCAAATTTCCAACCTTGATCTTATCCTTCTGAACAAGTGAAGGATAGTCCGTATATCTCTTAAATCTCGTAGTCTTGTCATGAAGCGGTGCTAAGATTTCCTTATCAATTCCGGAAAGGGACTCATCAAGACTTAAGTCTTTTTCATCCTCTTCCCCCAAAATGCTCAATCCTTCTTCAAACAGATCTTCGTTTTTCTTGAGAAGACCACTTAAAGAAGCGTCCTTGCTTACATCTTCGCTTATCTTGTTTGACTTTTTTTCAAGAGTCTTATTATTAGACTCCCGGAGCTTCGGAACTGTCATGATGTTTTTAAGAAGTTCCTGACTCTGGTCGGCACCGGTATTGATACCGCCCTTATTTACCTCTGTTACCTTTTTGCTTAGACTCTTCTCGTATAGATTCTTAGTATCCATTTTTTCCCCTCATATAAGAAAAATGATTTTAGAATATATAGTTATGTTGCAGGTTCGTCATTCCATCTATGTTTTCAAGCAATCTGTGATAACGTTCGGCCCAGACCGGTATTCTGACATAGGCATCTGCCCCCAGAACCTCCTCGCAGACAATCAGTCCGGTATTTATAAGCCCTGCCAGAACTGAAGCATCCTCAATTTTGGAAACAAGGATAATTGGCTCACTGCTGCCATCGGAACAATATAGCATTATGCCTTGCACAGTTCCATTTTTGGTTGCAGCCAGACTGGCTTTCTTAAGTATCCCCCCGGACTGAAGAAAGTCGCCTTCTATCGGAACCTCAAACCTTGAAATGATTTTCGTGACATCATCCAATTCCGTATCACTTAGCTGCGTAAACCTCTTAATATCGGGATTGTTGTAATCCCTGCTAAAAAGTCCCGATTCCCAGAAAGATCTCAGCCGGCCACGATAGATTCCTTCCAGCTCAGTATCCTGGGCGGCTCCTATGGACTCCATAAACGACATTAACGCATCGCTCTCATCATAACCTTCAAGACAGGACAGCACAGCCGGAAGCTCCCTCTTCTCCAAAAGAGACTGCAGAGCCTTAACCAGCATGGTTCCGCCTCCTTGCCTTCTGTACTTCTCGTCAACGTATAGCGATTGTACCTCAAATACATCTCCGTTTGTTATCGCACCTACCAGCGCACCTACAGCAATATTGTCCTTACTAAGACCTATAGCAGTCATGGGCACACCATTTTCGATAGCCTGATAGACATCCGGCATTATCATGTTTTTGTATAGCTCCCTGGTCGGAGAGGTTATCATCTTTACCCTCATTTTTTATCCCTTTATAGTCAATTTGCCTCAACACGCACCAAATTAATTATACAATATATTCCATACAAAATTCTTTTCTCATACAAGAAAAATATATAGTATGATTAGATAAAGAGTACATATACGGGGGAAATACAATGGCCAGAATGAAATTCATTTATGCAATATCCATACTCGCAGCATTTATACTTGCCGGAATAATAATAAACGTGGTCAGCTCTTTGTTCTAGACCACGTTTAAACTCTGCATATTCTGTTGTCACTCCTTCGCTGCCTGATTGTACAGATCAAGATCAGCTCTTGATATAAATGCCTTAAGAGAGATCGGAGCAGCGTAGTCATACTGGGCAATTCCAACGCTAACGGTGATATTGTAGCTAAGTCCCAGATCCTGTGTCATTCTCTTGATATTGTTCTTGATCTGATCTGAGAGCCAGACAGCCTCAGCCTTGTAGGCCATCTGTGCAATTACCACGAATTCGTCTCCACCATATCTTGATACAAAAAATCTGTTTCTTGGACCCTGACAGGCACTCTTAATGGAATTGGCAACTCTTACAAGGGCTCTGTCACCCTCAAGTCGCCCATAGGTCTCATTGATATTTCTGAAATCATCAATATCCACCATCAGTACAAAAAGAGACATGCCGGGTTCTTCATTTCTCATCTTCTGAGCCAGATATTTGAACATCTGATGTCTGTTGTTGATCTGGGTAAGAGGATCAAGAGATATGAGATTATCCAGCATAGTAATGTAAACATAGTAGACCGCCACAACTGTTCCGTAACATACCATGGGGATTCTCCAGTACTTGGCCTGAAGCGCTCCCATTACGATAGGTGTGAGCGGAAACATACCGATCATGAAATATATATTTCTGTCAGCATATTTATCCTTGTTGAAGGCTCTGTAAAAAGCCTTGACTGAAGCCGCTATCATATAGCTGAAGGGAACTATAACAAGGATCAGATAGAGCTTACCCCCCACCAGTTTGCCGTTTTCATCAATATAATAAACAAGACCTGTCCTGTAAGCGGAGACACACAGGATTCCGGATATCCATACCGGTATGCTGAGAATAAGCCTGGTGATGTCGTTTTCCACAGACTTATCGTTCTGAATCGCTTCCGAGAGAATATACCATAAATACGCGCCAACACTCAAAAGCAGATAAGTAAACAAATTGGATAAGTACAAAAGTGACTTGGATTCTCCCAGATAGCCCACATCCACCAGGGCCCAGAAAATCTCTGCGCAGTAATACGCAATCAGAACAACGACGATATTCCCCAATATCATCTGTGTAAACTGCTTATTGACGCCTTTGGCAATCTTGATGCCGATAAGACCGATCAAAAGTATACATGCTATGTGTGCTTCAATATAGAAATTAACGTACCCCAAAACTACTCCTCCAAATAATCGTGCGTAACATTTATTTTAACATGAAACAGGCTAAAATTATCATTATCTGCAAAGAGTTTATACATTCTTTATAATTTCCCATGAATGCAATAAGACGAAGGCCGTCACGGCTTTCGTCTTACATCCTCGTAATAATGCTATTATGTTATGCTCCGCCGGCTATAGCCTTAAGAGCCTCAAATTCCGAATCATAAACACCGCCCATGGCATCCAGATCCTCCCAGGTGTACCAGGCTCCGCTAAGCTGCACACCCCTTATGGAAACGTCTGTAGCTATAACCATAAAGGGTTTGTGATTAACCACAATGTAGCATTGCCTGTTAAGACCAAAGGGAGTCACAAAAACATGGCCGGTATCTATCAGGTGATTTAGGTCTTCAATAGAGACCTTTTTTGACAACAGTTCCGTTCTTTGCATGCTCAGACTTCCTATTCCTATATTCTTCCCGATATAGAATAATTATACTATCTGGCCTTATTAGTGTAAATTCGTTTATATTTATTTAAGATTCTGTGTTTTTACATTACATTTTTTTGGAATAATCCCTCTCACCGAAGATTCCTGTTCCAACTCTTACGAAGGTGGCACCTTCCTCTATGGCTATCATATAATCGCCTGTCATACCCATTGACAGTGTGTCCATCGGAGCAGGAAGGAGTTTCTGCTCATTGATACTGTCTCTTAACTCTCTCAGTCCCTTGAAGTATACTCTGTTACTCTCCGGATCATCGGTATAAGGTGCTATTGTCATAAGTCCTCGGATATTAAGATGCGAAAGAGAGCTTATTTCCTTCACAAAAGGAATAACCTCTTCCGGAGCAAGTCCGAACTTGGTATCCTCATGAGCCATATTAACTTCAAGAAGAACATCTATCTTAAGATCGTGCTTGGCAAATTGCTTCTCAATCTCCTCCGCCAGCTTGATGTTGTCAACGGAGTGGATCATGCAGGCCATCCCCGGCAGATACTTAACCTTGTTGGCCTGAAGATGACCGATCATGTGCCAGTCAAGATCCTCGGTGATCTCAGCATGCTTGTCCCTCATCTCCTGAACCTTGTTCTCTCCAAAGACCCTTATTCCGCATTCCATAGCCTCTCTTAAAGCCTCAACGGGCTTGGTCTTGCTGACAGCAATAAGGGTAACCTCGCTTCTGTTCCTTCCTGCCTTGTCACAGGCCTTTTGTATGTTTTCTTCCACAAATTCAAGATTTTCTTTTATCATGGCTGCTCCAATCACTATTTAATGTATTTTTTTGTTATATAATGCAGTTTAAATACTACATTTTGTGTTTCCTTTTTTATCAGGATATTATATCATAGAATTGATACAATGTTACAATTCAAAAGGTATCCTGCATGAATGTAAACGATATTTCCAACGGCTCGGAAGTCAAAATCCATGCTTCGATAAACGGCCACAGCCTTGTACTTATGACTGAGGCTATTTTTGGTGTGTCGGCAGGCCTTCTGGTAAAGCCCATGGAGTATTTTGGCAAATACATGCAGTTCCTGGAACCCTCTCAGATTGAAATCCGCAACAAAAGAGACGGGCGAATCTACAAATTCATGTCAACCACCATAACTCCGGTCAAAACCCGTTACGGCAATTTCCATCTCATCAGATGTTCCTCCAAACTTGAACCGGAGAATTCCAGAAAATCAGAACGCTTCTATATTGAAAAGCTGGGGCTTCTGTCCGTTAACGGCAACACTAAGACTCTTTATAACTGTATCGTTCACGACCTTTCCATGCGAGGAATATCCGTCATCGTGGACAGATCGGTACAGCTAAGGATAGGCGACAGGCTGGATATCAGGTTCCGCTATGGCGCCACCCTTCACAGCTATGAGGTCAGCACCATCGTGGTAAGGCATTTCATGGTTCAGGACAAGACCGCCGTGGGCTGTGCAATCTCCAATCTCAACGTGGATCTCATCAGCCTTCTTACCACCAAGCGCAGGGAGAAATACACTCCCCTCGGAGAATCTCCCGGCACAGATCTTAATCCTGAGATCAGCGAGAGCCAGCAGATAGAGCATGTTGAGCAGGATCTGGCCGCTCAGACAATTCCCGCCAGGAATAAGTCCGGCGCCGTCAGGATCACCGATGAGAATCCCTTCGCACCGGAGCGTCTTGAACATGTCTCCGCCGAGAAGACTCTTAGGCAGAAGCGCAGGGAGGAACGTCAGGCCAAGGAAGCTGAAGAGATTGCCAACCTTCTGGATCTTCGAAATATGTAATGATATCAAAAGACCAAGGCATGTCACATGTAGTGATGTGATTGCCTTGGTCTTTTGATGTTCACAAATCGTTTTCTATTGTTATATCACTGATACTGTATCAGAAGCGAACCTGCTTCTCTACCATTCTGACAAATTCAACGTTATTTCTTGTCTTGGAGAAGAGATTGATGCACTGGTCTACAGCATCATCTGCCTTCATGCCGTTAAAGCCCTTACGCAGGTTGTTGATAGCTGCAAGCTCCTCTGCGGAAAGAAGAAGATCTTCTCTTCTGGTGGAGGACTTGGGGATATTGATAGCAGGGAAAATTCTCTTCTCCTGGAGCTTTCTGTCCAGAACCATTTCCATGTTACCTGTTCCCTTGAACTCCTCGTAGATAACGTCATCCATCTTGGAACCTGTCTCAATAAGAGCTGTGGCAAGGATTGTAAGGCTGCCGCCCTCTCTCATGTTTCTGGCTGCACCAAAGAATCTCTTAGGCATATGAAGGGCTGCAGGATCAAGACCACCGGAAAGTGTTCTTCCTGAAGGAGGGACAACGATGTTGTAGGCTCTTGTAAGTCTTGTGATGGAGTCAAGAAGGATAACTACATCCTGACCGTGCTCAACAAGTCTCTTGGCTCTCTCCATAACCATCTCGGCAACTCTCTTGTGATGCTCGGGAAGCTCATCGAAGGTTGAATAGATAACCTCTGCGTTAGGTCCCTCTACCTCTTCCTTGATATCCGTAACTTCCTCGGGACGCTCATCAATAAGAAGGATGATAAGGTGAATATTGCTGTTATTCTTAAGGATTGACTTGGCAACTTCCTTAAGAAGTGTTGTCTTACCTGCCTTGGGAGGTGATACGATCATACCTCTCTGGCCCTTACCGATGGGGCTGATAAGATCCATGATTCTCATAGCAACGCTGCAGCCGGGCTGCTCGAGTCTGATCCTTGAATTAGGGAAAATAGGTGTCATATTCTCGAAGTTCCATCTTCCCATGGCAACTTCGGGCTTGTAACCGTTAACCGTATCAAGTCTGGAAAGAGCAGCAAACTTATCTGTCTCCTTCTTGGCTCTGCATCTTCCCTTAAGGATATCACCGGTCTTAAGGTTGAACTTCCTGATAAGGCTGGGTGCCACATAGACATCATTTTCACCCGGAAGGTAGTTCTCGCATCTGATGAAACCGTAACCGTCCTGCATTACCTCAAGAATTCCGTCTGCGTTATCTCCGTCTGCCTCATCCTCAAAATCAGCGGATTCAGCTTTCTTAACCTCTTCAGTCTTCTGTGCTGTCTCCTGTGATTTATCGAATCTTCCCTCGGGTCTTCCCTCAGGTCTGTTTTCGGATCTGCTTTCAGATCTGCTTTCAGATCTGCTATCTGATCTGTTCTCGGATCTGTTATCTGATCTGTTCTCGGATCTCCCCTCCGGTCTTGCAGGTCTTGCCATCTCCTTCTTATCAGACTTATTCGTTCCGGAAGTGGTAACGATAACCTTCTTTTTCTTAAGAGGCTTCTTCTCCTCTGTAGCTTCCTTGGGCTGCTCTTCCTTCTTGGCAGCGGCACTTTGCTCTGCTTCCTTCTGGTCAAGCTCACACATCAGGTCGATGATCTCAGACTTCTTGAGGGCGGTGGCTCCCTTGATGCCTCTCTTCTTGGCAATCTCCCTGAGGTCAGTTAGTTTCAGTGTTTCATATCTCTCTCTCAAAATAACTCCATTCTGCGCCTAAAGGCACTGTTGCATATATGTTTAAGCTATGTTTCTCTCTACTATGTTCTGTTAGCACAAGTGGGAATAATAAACGACTGCATAAATGCATTTGTTTAAGAACCATAAATAATCAGCTATATTATAAAAAATACACCATTTGGAGACAAAAATCAACATAGACTTTAAAAAGACAGATAAATCAAAAGCAGACAGGCATCAGTAGGGACCTTATTGCCCGCTGACGCCTGTCTGTTAATCACATAAATTCTTGAAAATCATTATAAATATCAGAAATTTCCATACAATATCTTTGCAAGCTCTGAGTTCTTGTCGAGTATTATCGTCTTCTCTCCCTTAAGTGACTGCTTAAGTGTATCAAGTCCGCGGATAAAACTATAGAACTCAGCCTTTTCCTCTGTATCATAGGCCTTGGCAAGTGTAGCCATATAAGCAGATTCACCCTCAGCTTCAAGAACTGCAGCATCCTTCTCAGCCTTAGCTGTGATGATCCTTACCTGCTTATCTGTCTCATTGTGAATCTTCTGGGCCTCAGCTTCACCCTCAGCGGTATAAGCTGCTGCGATATTATTTCTCTCTGAGATCATACGCTCATATACAGCCTGCTTGTTGTCATCCGGAAGATCCAGAGACTTGATCTGAGCCTGTACAATGGTAATTCCATAGCCTGACATATCAGAGTTGGCTTCCTGAGTGATAAGAGATGTAAGCTGCTCTCCTCTTGCCTCAATAACTTCATCCTGAGTCATGGAAGAGATGGCATTCTTGGTAGCATTGTACACAGAAGCCTCAATTCTCTCCTCTGCCCTGTCGCTGATGGCGTTAAGAGTCTGCACGTACTTAAGAGGCTCTGATACCTTCCAAAGGACATAAGTGTCAGTGATCATTGACTTCTTGTCCTTGGTAATAACATCAGATGCAGGAATATCATACAGTACTATCTTGGCACTGATTGACTGTGTATCGTCCACGAAAGGAGTCTTGAAGTGAAGACCGGGCTCAGTGGCGATGGCTATGATCTTACCGAATCTTCTTACGGTAACATACTCGTTCTGATGTACAACGTAACCTGCGGAGGAGATAACTCCGATCACCGCTATTACAGCTATTATGATAATTGCTTTGATAATTCCATTCTTTTTCATAGTATACTCAGCCTCCCTTAATTGTTAAAACTATCCAGAGGCAGCATCTGCTCTGTGTTTCCGTCAGTGATTATAACCTTGAGATCAGGAAGTACATCCTCCATGGTCTCATAGAAAAGTCTCTTCTTGGTGATATAGGGCTGAAGCTTGTACTGCTCATACATCTCATTAAAACGGGCTACCTGACCCTCGGCTTCTGCGATTCTTGCCTGCTTGGAAGCCTCTGCGTCCTGAACGATCTTATCAGCCTCTGCCTCTGCCTTGGGAAGCTCCTCACTCTTATACTTCTTGGCATTGTTAACAGCTGTCTCCTTGCCCTGCTTGGCAGTCTCAACAGACTTGAAGGCCTGAACGATTTCCTGTGTTGGCGGCTCTGCATCCTGAACTGACAGGTTCACAACAGTTATGCCTATGTTGTTGTCCGCAAGCTCCTTCTGAAGCTTCTCCTTAACCTCGGACTGAATCTGTCCCTTGGCTGTGGTTATAACATCATCAACCGTGTAATTAACCACTGTATTTCTGATATTGGCAAGAGCCATATTCTTCATGACCTCTGCCGGATTCTCGGTGTTATAAAAAGCAGCCACCGGATCGCTTACCTTGTACTCAAGGTAGAAATCAATATCAACAAAATTGAAATCGGAGGTGATCATAACTCCCTCATCATCAATCGTGATGTTCTGACCGTCCTTGATGACATATCCGATTCCTATGCCATGGGTTGTCATATCAACCAGATGAGCCTTCTGGATAAAAGGAACCTTAAAATAAAGTCCTGCGGTATCGACCCTTATTACCTTACCGAACATGGTAAGGATTGCCTGCTCCTGCTCTTTTACCTGATAGAAGCTCTGTCCCAGACAAAGCAGTAAAAAGAGAACGATAGCTCCGATAATGATGCCTCTTTTGACACCCTTTGCTGCGGAGCCTTTACCGCCCCCTCCATTGGGAATGTTGTTAAAATTCCCCTGAAAAAACTGACCATTGTTATTCATAATATTCTCCTTTTAAAAAACTATGCCGGCCCACATATTATGACTGCAGGCCGGCAATTATGGTTACATATATGTAATACCGATTACTGGAAATTAGTAACCAGTGCTACAATTCTCAGTGCAAACAATACAAATACTACCCACATTACAGGTGAAATATCCTTGGCCTTCTTGGTAGCAACCTTAAGAATAACCCATGCGATAACCGCAAACATGATACCTGTAGCGATTGAATATGCAAGAGGCATCATAACTACTGCAAGATATGCACCTACAGAATCAGCAATGTCTCCGTCAAACTTAACCTTACCGATGCTCATAAGCATCAGCATTCCTACATAGATAAGTGCAGGAGATGTAGCGAATGAAGGTATAGCAAGGAAGATAGGGCTAAGGATCAGGGATACAAGGAACATAACGCCTGTTGTAAGGGCTGTAAGTCCTGTTCTTCCGCCTGCAGCTACGCCTGCGCTTGACTCAACGAAGCTGGTGATTGTTGATGTACCAAGAAGTGAACCTGCTGTAGTACCAACAGCATCTGCAAGGAATACCTTACCAACTCTGGGAAGGTTGCCCTTCTCATCAAGAAGTCCTGCCTTGTCGGCAACACCTACTACTGTTCCGACTGTATCAAACAGATCTACATAGAGGAAACTGAAGGTGATGGCAAGGAACTGAATGATATGTGAAGCAGCCCATCCAAAATCAAGCTTGAAGGCTGTTTCTTTGATGCCATCAAATGCAAGGCCACCCTCGAAGGAAGGGAAAAGGCTTGTTCCCTCAGCAGGAACATAAATGCCGCAGGCCTGAAGGATCATACCAACGATCCAGATTGCAAGGATACCGATAAGAACAGCACCCTTAACGTTATAGTGAACCAGTGCTGCGATAACGATAACACCGATAAGTGCAAGAACAACGTCAAGATTTCTGAAGCTTCCGAGATCAACCAGTGTAGCATCGCTGTTTACAATGATGCCTGCGTTCTGCATTCCGATAAATGCGATGAAAAGTCCGATACCTGCAGAGATACCGAATTTCAGGTTCTGAGGAATGCTATTGATGATCTGTTCACGGAATTTGAAGAATGAAAGAAGGATGAAAATAATACCTTCAACAAAAACTGCTGTAAGAGCGATTCTAAAAGGCTCAGCCTCATTAGCCAGCTCTCCGAGGCAGACTGTATAAGCAAAATAAGCGTTAAGTCCAAGGCCTGCTGAAAGTCCGATAGGATAATTGGCAAGAAATGCCATGATAAAGGTTGCAATGGCTGATGCCAGTGCTGTTGCAACAAATACACCATTCCTGTTCATGACGGTTCCCAAAATGTTAGGGTTAACAGCCAGAATATAGGCCATGGTAAGGAATGTGGTGAGACCTGCAAGGATCTCTCTTTTGACTGTAGTGTTGTGCTCCTTGAGTTTGAATAGCTTCTCCAACATACTTTTTTCTCCTCGCTGTGCGTTAATGGTTTCTATATACAAGTCGGATGATCATCTGTTAAGAATCCTTCCGATAGCATATACAACTGAATAAATATTGTCATAGAACTCAAATGCCACATGTGCCATAACGGAAATGTAGATGTTCCTGCTGATCACATAGGCTATTGTCACCGGCAGCGCCATGAGCACCCACTCGCCTATCCCCAAAAGGCCGTGTGCCCTTGTAACAGCACATAAAAGAAGGCTCACTATGCACATAACAAATACCCTCTTATCGCTACCGAATTTGATGATCGCTTTCCTGAAAAACAGTTCCTCTGCCACCGGCTTCATGACTATCATCATGATGGCATAGAACACAGTCGGCAAAATATCATTATGGGTTATGATGCTGACGGTTCCGTCCTTAACCAGCGGTAAATTGGCCTGAATTAAATTATTCTTGATATAATTGGCGAGCACAAGACCACAGAAGGTGGCCGCCACCGGAAGCCAGAATCTTACGAATCTGGTCATGTTCTTACCTAACTTGCGGAAGGAAAACTGCTTGTAAAAATAATAAAAATAGATAAGTAAACCCGTGTAAAAAACAAAATATAAATGAAAAGCCTGCTTAGGCAATAGTATCGTTGCAATAATAAATAGCAGTTCCCACGCAAACGGAATATATAAACGTTTCAAAACTGACTCCTTCATTATTCATAGTAAAATAAAGACAAACGCCGTATTTATTATATATACGCTAATCTTTTCGGTCAATAAGCTTTTACATATTTTCCCTCTCATGCTAAAATGTGAAATTGATATTGGGTATAAAACGGAGATATAAAATGATACTTTCAGCAGTTAATATAACTAAATCCTTTGATGGCAAAGACATCTTAAGAAACGCATCTTTTCATATAGAAGCCGGCGAGAAAACCGCCATAGTCGGTATCAACGGTGCCGGTAAGACCACACTCATCAAGATTCTTATTGGCGATCTTGCGCCGGATGAGGGCGAGGTAACTTTTTCCAAGGGGCTTACCTACGGATATCTTGCCCAGAATCAGAACATCGATTCCGACAACACCATCTACGAAGAGCTCAAAGAGGTCAAGAGGCATGTCATCGACCTTGAGCAGAACATCAGAGATGCCGAGACCATGATGGATATCCTCTCCGGAGAAGAACTTGAAAAGCACATGGAGAATTACGCAAGAATGCACGATGAGTTCCAGAGGCTGTCAGGTTACGCCTGGAAAAGCGAGATAACCGGCGTCGCCAGAGGTCTCGGATTTACCGACGAGGAATTTGACAAGAGCATCTCAACTCTCTCGGGAGGTCAGAAAACGCGAGTTGCCCTCGGTAAGCTCCTTTTACAGAGTCCTGATCTTATCATCCTGGACGAGCCCACCAACCACCTTGATATGAATTCCATCAGATGGCTGGAGAACTATCTTCTTAACTACAAGGGTGCAGTACTTATCGTATCCCATGACAGATATTTCCTTGATAAGATTGCAGACAAGGTCATCGAAGTAGAGAACAAAAAAGTCACCTCCTTTATAGGCAACTACTCTGCTTACGCAGCCAAAAAAGAGCAGCTTCGCGCGAATGAGTGGAATGCCTACTTAAAGCAGCAACAGGAGATCAAGCATCAGGAGGAGGTCATCACCAAGCTCAAATCCTTCAACAGGGAGAAATCCATAAAAAGAGCTGAATCCCGCGAAAAAATGCTGGCTAAGATCGACGTTCTCGATAAACCCATAGATATTGACGACCGTATGAAAATATCCCTTAAGCCGAATTGCGAAAGCGGCAATGATGTGCTGGAGGTAACAGGTCTTACCAAGTCCTTTGGCAATGAGCATCTGTTCTCCGGACTTGATTTCAGCATCAAAAAGGGCGAGCACGTTGCCATCATCGGCGACAACGGAACCGGCAAAACCACTATTCTCAAGATCCTTAACGGTGTTGAAAGAATGGATGCCGGCGAAATTGAGCTGGGAACCAGGGTTCACATCGGCTACTACGATCAGGAACACCATGTACTCCACGATGAGAAGACTCTTTTCGATGAGATATCGGATGACTATCCATCCTTAAATAACACCGAGATTAGAAACACACTCGCAGCCTTCCTCTTTACCGGAGACGATGTATTTAAGAGAATCGGAGATCTATCCGGCGGTGAGAAGGGACGTGTCAGCCTTGCCAAGCTCATGCTCTCTGACGCCAACTTCCTTATCCTGGACGAGCCCACCAACCACCTTGACATCACCAGCAAGGAGATTCTGGAATCGGCTGTCTCAGGCTATGAAGGCACAGTACTGTATGTAAGCCATGACCGCTACTTCATCAACAAAACCGCCACACGTATTCTGGATCTTACCCACGGAAGGCTGGTTAACTATATCGGCAACTACGACTATTATCTGGAGCATGTGGATGAACAGAATGCAAGACTCTTCGGCGAAGGCGTAGGTTCAGTTGCAAGCCCCGCTGCTGCCGGCAAAGACCTTGTCACCGATACAAGCTACAAATACCAGGGCATGGCAGCTACAACTTCATCTCCTACCACAGCAGCTTCAACAGTTTCTTCAGCGCCCTCCGGCGGCGCCCAGGACTGGAAGGCCCAGAAGGAGGCCCAGGCCAAAAAGAGAAAGCTGGAAGCAGCTCTTAAGAAATGTGAGGATGAAATTGCCAAATTAGAGCAGCGTGATTCTGAAATAAACGAAGCTCTCGCAGATCCTTCCATCGGAACAGATCTGGCCAAGCTCCGTAAGCTCAGCGACGAGCAGACAGAGATTTCAGAGAAGCTCTCAGCCCTCTACGATGAATGGGAAAGCATCTCTTCCGACATGGATTAAACAATAACGAACAATAAAAAAACAGTGCAGATTCGCCGGTAATACGGTCTCTGCACTGTTATTTTTATCTTCTGATCGTTTCTAACTATCAGATGGCCTCGTAAGCCTCTGCAATGGCATCAAGGAATTCCTCTGAGCCAAGCTTCTGAGGGTTAGGAAGAGTTGTGATAAGCGCAAGGTCTCCTGTCATGCGGCCTGATTCGATAACTGAAAGTGTTGCTCTCTCAAGCTTATCGGCAAATGCTGACAGGTCAGCCAGATTGTCCAGCTCTCCTCTTTTTCTGAGGGCTCCTGTCCAGGCAAAAATTGTTGCAACAGGATTGGTGGATGTGGGTTCTCCCTTGAGGTACTTGTAATAATGTCTCTGAACTGTTCCGTGAGCAGCCTCGTACTCATATACACCTGTAGGAGAAACAAGCACGGAAGTCATCATAGCAAGTGAGCCAAAGGCTGAAGAAACCATATCACTCATAACATCACCGTCATAGTTCTTGCAAGCCCAGATAAAACCGCCTTTAGACTTCATTACTCTGGCAACGGCATCATCTATAAGTGTGTAAAAATATGTTATTCCTGCCTTCTCGAAATCAGCCTTAAACTCTGTCTCAAAAATCTCATCGAAGATTTCTCTAAATCTTCTGTCGTAGGTCTTACTGATGGTATCCTTGGTTCCAAGCCATAACTCTTTTTTCTCAGCAAGTGCATACTTAAAGCAGGCTCTTGCAAAGCTTCTGATGGATGAATCCTTGTTGTGAACACCCTGTATGATTCCGGGCTCGTCGAATTCATGAATAGTCTCACGGATCTCGGTTCCGTCTGCTCCGGTAAATACCAGCTCGGCCTTGCCGGGTCCGGGTACCCTTATCTCAACATTCTTGTATACGTCGCCGTAGGCATGTCTTGCAAGAGTGATGGGTGCTTCCCAGGTCTTGACGTTAGGTTCGATTCCCTTGACCATAATAGGAGTTCTGAACACTGTTCCGTCAAGAATTGCTCTGATTGTGCCGTTAGGGCTCTTCCACATCTTCTTGAGCTTGTACTCTTCAACTCTCTCATTGTTGGGAGTTATTGTAGCACACTTAACTGCAACGCCGTACTTAAGTGTGGCGTTGGCACTGTCAACAGTAACCTGATCATCGGTGTCATCTCTGTGCTTAAGTCCAAGGTCATAATACTCAGTCTTAAGATCAACATATGGAAGGATCAGCTTGTCCTTGATCATCTGCCAAAGGACTCTTGTCATCTCATCTCCGTCCATCTCAACAATGGGTGTAGTCATCGCAATCCTGCTCATAATTCTCCTCCTTATATGTAAGGGGACACGTCAAGACATGTCCCCATTCCACTCGGTGACACGTCAAGACATGCCACAATTACTCTTGTCCCTGTTCTTTATTGCCCCATATTATCACTGCTCATAAAGTTCTAGAAGTCCCTTATCCAGCATATTCTCATAGGCATTGATCATATGCTGATTGGCCAGTTCCTCTGCCTTGTCGGGATTGTTCTCCCTGATGGCCTCCATAATGAACTTGTGCTCAACATTGGATACAGCGC
Organism: Butyrivibrio sp. DSM 10294; assembly: GCF_028539135.1. Taxonomy (NCBI): domain Bacteria; kingdom Bacillati; phylum Bacillota; class Clostridia; order Lachnospirales; family Lachnospiraceae; genus Butyrivibrio; species Butyrivibrio sp. DSM 10294. The sequence continues at coordinate 54,789 of NZ_JANSWL010000078.1, forward strand.
CTCTGCTGCTGGAAAGAGTCTTCTGTCTCACTCTCCATACATACTGATGATAGTCCTTGAGAAGGTGCTCCAGCATCTTGGAGTTACATGACTCATAGAGGATGTTGTGGAATCTGTTATCCAACTCAGCCATCTGCTCCATATGTCCTCTTGCAGCATGAAACTCAGCCAGATAGATGTTCTCCTCCATCTCCTCCAGCTGTTCCTTTGTAATATTCTCACAGGCCCATCTTGCACACAGTCCCTCAAGCTTGGAACGGATCATATAGATATCCTGGATGTCCTTAACCTTAATTCCGGTCACATAGGCACCACGGTTTGGAATGATCTGAATAAGTCCCTCCAGCTCAAGCTGTCTGAAAGCCTCTCTTACAGGAGTTCTTGATACGCCAAGCTCCTGTCCGATAGCCACTTCCTTGAGTTCCTCATGGTCCTTGTACTTGCCGTTGAGGATATCCTCTCTGATTCTGTTAAAAACTCTGCCTCTAAGGGAATACTTATCTGTTACTTCCTGCTTTAAATCATTAGTTTCCATAAAAACCTCATCATTTGGAGACCTCTAGAATCTCCCCTTCTTTTACAATTAGTCCCAAGTCCTCAGAAACCCTGTTTATCTCTCTAACAAGCTCATTATCAGTCATAACCGTAACACGTCCGCCTGCATATTCCTGATCCACCCACTTCTTGATCTCTGTAACAAGCGGTGAATTCTTGGAAAGTGAATGTTCATCTCTGAGCTTGTAATGAACGTTGATCCAATGGGCTATTCCCGCAAGACCCGATGTATTTGAAACAGCACTTACAGGAGGTCTTCTAAGGAACTTCTCGGTGTCGAATATATTGTAGATCTCCTCGTTCTTAAGAAGACCGTCCGCATGGATTCCGGCTCTTGTAACATTGAAGTTCTTGCCTACAAAAGGTGTGTTGGCAGGAACCGTAAATCCTATCTCTTTCTCATAGTACTCGGCAAGATCCGTGATAACCTGGGTATTCATGCCGTTAAGGGTGCCCTTGAGCTGTGCGTACTCAAATACCATGGCTTCAAGAGGCGTATTGCCTGTTCTCTCTCCGATTCCGAACAATGATGTGTTGACGGAGGAACAACCATATATCCAGGCTGTGGTTGAATTGGTAACAGCCTTGTAAAAATCGTTATGACCATGCCATTCAATAAGTTCACTGGGAACACCTGCGTTGGTATTGATGGCATAGATGATTCCCTGTACGCTTCTGGGAATAACGGCACCTGAGAAATTGACACCGTATCCCATTGTATCACATGCACGCACCTTAATGGGAATCTTATATTCGTCCTTAAGCTTCATAAGCTCCACACAGAAGGGAACAACGAAGCCGTATATATCTGCTCTTGTAATATCCTCAAGATGGCATCTTGGGCTGATGCCCTCCTCAAGACAGGAACGAACAATGCTAAGATAATGATCCAAAGCCTGTCTTCTCGTCATCTTAAGTTTCAGGAAAATATGATAGTCGGAACAGCTGACAAGGATACCTGTCTCCTTCATTCCGATCTCCTTAACCAATTTGAAGTCCTCTTCACTGGCACGGATCCAGCTGGTTACCTCCGGGAACTTATAGCCCCTCTCCATACACTTGAGAGCCGCGTCTCTGTCACTTTTACTGTACAAAAAGAACTCACTCTGACGGATCATACCGTTGGGGCCGCCCAGTTCATGGAACATATCATAGATATGAACAATCTGCTCCGTGGTATAAGGCGCTCTGGACTGCTGGCCGTCACGGAAGGTGGTATCTGTTATCCATATATCTTTTGGCATGTTGTGGGGAACGATTCTATCGTTGAAAGGAATCTTGGGAACTTCCTCGTAAGGAAACATATTTCTGAAGACATTAGGTTTGACTACATCGTCAAGAATGTACATGTGCTCTTCTATCTGAAGAAGATTATTCTTGTCATTCATAGTCACGGGGCGATTCTGGAATGTGTTATTATCCTGCATAGCTGAAAACCTCTCTTGAAAACTCAACAAATAACCTTGGGTATAATTGTATACAATCATACCATCCGTGTCAAGAAGGCGAAAATGCTATTTTAGCACATTAAAAAAGCCCGTGGTTACGGAAAAAATCCGACAGCCGCAGGCTCTTGTTCCATTGTATTTTTGTATATCAGATCAGAATTTACTCTTCCTTGTGAAATACTTTCTCATCTCTTCGATAGGTTCAGGCTTGGCATAATGATATCCCTGAATATAGTCAAAACCTCTCTCAACGCTGTACTGATTCTGGCATTCGTCCTCAACACCTTCCACCAGAGTGATGAATCCGTTCTTTTTAAAGACTTCTATCATATAGGTTACGATATCATCCATACGATCATCATCAAGAGACTTGTACAAAAGAGTCTTATCAAACTTGATCGTCTTGAAAGGACAGTTCATTACTCTTTCAAGGGAGGAATATCCTGTTCCGAAATCATCAAGATAGAACTGAATTCCGGCTTTTGTAAGAACAGTCATATTATCCTTTGCCATATCAAAGTTCTCAAACATAGCACTTTCAGTTATCTCAAGCCTTATCTTGGCCATATCGATATCATATTTTTCGATAATCTCAATAAGGTCCTCTGTCATATCCTTTTGGGACAGTTCCTTGGAGGAACAATTAATGGATATAGCATCGAAATCATAATTCTCAGACAGAAGAGATACGGCATCACAGACCTTATTCAATATAATACAGGTCAGTGCATGGATACATCCGATCCTTTCTGCCAGAGGTATAAATCTGTCAGGCGAAAACAGCCTGTCACCGATTCTGAGTCTCATCAGAGCTTCTGCTACCCTAAAGCTCCCTGTCTCAACGCTGTAGATAGGCTGCGCAAAAACCTGAACTCTATCATCCATCAGATCAAGGCGATTCCTTATATCCTTCAGCGTAGTGGTGATCTCATAGTTCTCGGCAAATTCATCGTAGTCCATGGTGGTAGCCATGTAGAAATGGCTGCTGTTCTGATCCTTATATCTGCCTGCCAGGAACTCAAAGAACTGTCTCACCTTAACAGGATTTTCCAGCTCTGCTTTTGCTTCTGCATTTACCATCACATAGTTAAAAGGAATATCTGTACTGGCCCTTACATTATCAAAAATCCCCCTCAGCTGCTGACAATAGTTCTCATATTCCTCTTCCTTGTCTGTATCGATGATATTCACATATCTATAGTCAGAAATCTTATACATCCTTATTTGGGGAGAAATGGCTTCCACTGCTCTGCATATGGCAATTCCCTTGAGCGTATCTTCACTTCCGTCATTGGATACAGCCTCAATTCCGGGTAAAAAGACCATAAGATAAGATACATAATATTTTTTTCTGCCTGTATTTTTGGATACGAATGCATCCAGAGCATATATACTCTGACATCCCGTGACCTCATCATAGGGAACGCTGTGGAACATCAGATACCCCAGCGCAAAGATAGGCACATAGGTCGTAGCCGAATAAATGGTATGATTAATTCCGACACCTATTATCTGTGATATCAAGATTATCAGATCCATTGGAACAAAAAGACATACCGCATGCCAAATAACTCTGGAGATATTCTTTCTGTTGGTTATGCTGGCATTGAAGCAGATGACCGCACAGATAATGCCTGCACTGCAATAAAATCTGGTGAAATTGCTTATATCAATTCCATCAAGATTGACTGTATACAATCCTCTTGACGCAATCTCAACGGCGACGGCTGCCAGGTACACCAGCGTAAGAGCCACAAACATAAGCACGAACTCTTTTCTCTGCTTTCTTCTGACAATGGACATCATGTTTACATAGGAAAAAATGTAAAACAGGATTCCGTTATACAAAAGGAGAAATACCATGAGCTGTCCCATGAACAGATATCTGTTGTACAGCTTTGCCGGATTATTGGCCACCATGACGATGGACAACTGCACTAAAATGGCTGCAATTGACCATATTATTCCCTGGAAGACATATCTGTATACATAGGTTCTCTTAGGCTTGGTGTACAACATGACAAAAAGCAGGAGTCCCGCCATGAGAAGTCCCGCAAATTCACCTATGGAATTGTATTCTACAAATCTAATGTTTTCCATAATTTTATATTAACATAAAACTAAATATCGATAACAAAAAGAATATTAAAAAATATTAAAGATTTAAAGCAGGGAAGCCCCATCGTAAAAAAGCCTCCCGGAAAATACCGGGAGGCTGATACTTACTGTAAAATTATTCCTCAGAGTTGGCAGCTGCAACCTTGTCAGCTCTGTCTGCAACTTCCTTAGCCTGAACATCTGAAGGAGCCTGCTCATATCTTGCAAATTCATACTCGAAATCACCGCTTCCTCCTGTCATGGAACGAAGCTGTGTGCAATATCCGTAGAGTTCCATCATAGGAACCTCGGCCTCGATCACCTGCTTACCTGTAAGTGAAGGATTCATTCCGAGCACACGACCTCTTCTCTTGTTAAGGTCACCCATAACGTCTCCGGTGAAGCTGTCGGGCACGGTAACCTTGAGAGATACAATTGGCTCAAGAAGTACAGGGCCAGCTTCCATGAAGCCCTTCTTGAAGGCTCCGGATGCTGCAACCTTGAAGGCCATTTCGGAAGAATCTACAGGGTGATAGGATCCATCATACAATGTAGCCTTAACGCCAACTACGGGATATGCTGCAAGAGGTCCTCTCTGAACAGATTCATTTATACCCTTCTCAACTGCAGGGAAGAAGTTCTTGGGAACTGCTCCGCCTACGACTACCTGATCAAATACATAAGGTGTCGAGGGATCACCTGAAGGCTCGAAGCGCATCTTAACATGTCCGTACTGTCCGTGACCACCGGTCTGCTTCTTGTACTTGTATTCCACATCGGAATTCTTGCGGATGGTCTCTCTGAAAGCAACCTTGGGCTTGGTAAGATCAATGGCAACCTTGTATACATTAAGGAGCTTGCTTTGAACAACCTCAAGGTGCATGTCGCCCATACCATAGAGCAGAGTCTGGCGATTCTCGGCATCATTGACAACCTTAAGAGTCTGATCCTCAGCTGAAAGCTTAGCAAGAGACTGCGCAATCTTGTCGATATCGGACTTGTTCTGAGCGTGATATCTCATGTAGGTATATGGCTGTGAAATATCCATCTTAGCATACTGTACAGGAGTAGCCTTGGTTGAAAGTGTATCTCCTGTAGAAATGTCAAGCTTCTGAAGAGCACCGAGATCTCCTGCATGAAGCTCTGAAACCTCAGTAGCCTTGTTGCCCTGAAGAATATAGAGCTTGCCAAGTTTCACATCCTGATCCTTGCCTGCGATGTACATCTGATCATCGGGCTTGAGTACGCCGGAGCGAACCTTGATAAGTGAGTACTTACCGATGAAAGGATCGATCATGGTCTTGAATACGAAAGCTGTCTTAGGCTTAGCAAAATCAAAGTCAGCTTCGAAGATCTCATTTGTATTGGTATTAATGCCTGCCATCTTACGGTTCTCAGGGCTGGGCATATATTTTACTATATCATCAAGGAGGGTATAGATACCCTGACAAAGAGTGCTGGATCCCATCTCGATAGGAACGATGGAGCCATCACAAACGTTAGAACGAACAGCGGCTCTGATCTCAGCTTCTGAGAAGGTCTCACCGCCGAAATATCTCTCCATGAACTCCTCGGAGGTCTCAGCTACGGACTCAATAAGAGTGTCACGGAAAAGCTTGAGGTTGGCCTCATTATATTCAGGAACAGGAATCTCAACAACTTCCTTGCCCTGCCACCTAAAGCCCTTCTCCTGAATTACATTTACATAACCTACAAACTTCTCATTCTCACGAATAGGGAGATTGAAAGGAGCCATCTTCTTACCATACTTATCGGTAAGATCCTGTACTACCTGTCTGTAGGAAACATCATCGATGTCCATGTCTGAAACAAAGAACATGCGGGGAATCTTGTACTTCTCGCAAAGGTCCCAAGCCTTCTCTGTTCCAACTTCAATTCCTGCCTTGCCGGATACCACTATGATAGCAGCATCCGCTACGCTGATAGCCTCTTCCACCTCACCGACAAAATCGAAAAAGCCCGGTGTGTCGAGAAGATTGATCTTGTGTCCATCCCACTCAAGCGGTATGGTTGTTGTGCTGATGGAAATATGTCTCTTCTGCTCTTCCTTATCGAAATCGCTGATAGTATTTCCGTCTTCTACTTTCCCCATTCTGGATGTAATACCTGCCAGGTAAGCCATTGCCTCAGAGAGACTTGTCTTGCCTGCACCGCCATGTCCGAGCAGTACCACGTTTCTAATCTTGTCAGTTGTATAAACGTTCATATCTTTGGTCCTCCAGTTGCAATATTTTGGGTATTATTCATGAGATATGAAGTTTTCCCCCCAAAAATCTCATAACAATATTCTACTAAAAACGATGTACTAAAACAAGTATTTTAGACGTTTTGCACAAGCATTTTTATACTACATCTAGTGGTTAAAACATTATCGTTATAACAGAGACTGCAAATCTTTGAAAAAGCTTGGGTATGAAATTCCGGCGCAGCGATCGTCCACAATCCTGGTTGTTCCCTCCGCCGCAAGCGCTGCGACGGCAAAGCTCATGGCGAGTCTGTGGTCATTATAGGTCTTGATATCAGCTCCGTGAAGAGGCTTGCCGCCATGTATGATCATTCCGTCCTCAGTGGCCTCTATGTCACAGCCCATAGCCTTTAGATTCTCAACAACGGCATCTATTCTGTTGGACTCCTTGACGCGAAGTTCGGCTGCATCTCTGATAATGGTGTCACAATCCGCACAGGCTGCTATAACAGCAACAACAGGAAGCTCATCTATCATAGTCGGTATATCCTTGCCTCCTATCTCGAATTTGCCGTTTGCTCCTCCGGAGAGCTCACTGTATCTGACAAGGATATCTGCCTTGGGTTCCTGGGACTCATCAAGATTAAGAAGCGTAATATCCGCTCCCATCTGACCAAGCACTCTGATAATTCCGTCTCTTGTGCTGTTAACTCCCACATTCCTGATAAGAAGTTCTGAGCCGGGTACCACAAGGGCTGCTGCTATGAAATATGCCGCAGAGGAAATATCACCGGGAACATTGATCTTAATTCCGTGAAGAGGCATTCCGGGATGAAGAATTGCAGCTGCGGAGCCGTCTGTAGCCACTTCATTATGAATATCCGCTCCAAAGGCTGTCAGCATAATTTCCGTATGATTCCTGGAAAGGGCCGGTTCATACACAACCGTATCTCCCACTGCATATAATCCCGCAAGAAGGACTGCCGACTTAACCTGTGCCGACGCTATCGGACTCCTGTAATTAATTCCCCTAAGAGTCTTGCCTCCCGAAATATGAAGAGGACAACACTCGTTACCTCTAAGAGAAGTAATGTCTGCCCCCATCTGATTAAGGGGCTTCATAACTCTGTTCATGGGCCTTTTTTCAATGGAACTGTCGCCTGTGATATTGCAGTCAAAGGGCTGGGCTGCAAGAATTCCTGACATGAGCCTGGTGGTAGTTCCGCTGTTGCCGGTGTAAAGGGTATCCTTAGGTGCATTAAGGCCGCCAAGTCCCTTGCCGTGAACAGTTATAACCGGAACTCCATTGGAGGGTCTCATGGAATGATCGATAATAATTCCCATTTTTCTGAAACAATCAATGGTTGACAAGCAGTCGGCGCTCTCCAAGAAACCTGTAATCTCGGTGGTTCCCTCCGATATGGCACCAAACATAATACTTCTGTGGGAAATCGACTTGTCTCCCGGTACAAAAACGTCACCCCTTAAGGGTTTTGCCGCTTTTTCCAATGCAATCATATGCATCCTCCTGTTGCTATACGTCAATGATTGGTATAAATATTGTAGCTGTTATCCCTAAGCAGCTCGGTAGCTCTGTCAAGTCCCTCCCTGTCATGGAGTTCGATGCGAAGTGTACCTCTCTCATATTCTCTGTTGTGCACGATACCGATATTCTTGATGTTAATGTCGTTATCAGACAAAAGCGTTGCGACCTTGGCAAGACGTCCCGGCTGGTCATCGATCTCAACTCTGACCACATAGGATGTCCTGATCGGCCCGCTGGAGGTCTCGATAAAGGACTCTCTGTAGCTTCTTGCAGATGAAAAGAACTCAAACAGCCTGTCCTTGTCGTGATCATCAATAGCTTTCTTAATATCGCAAAGAGAATCTATGTACTTGCTTAAAAGTTCCGAAACATTGCCGGAATTGGTCATACAGATCTGCTGCCACATAACAGGGGAGGAAGAAGATATTCTTGTAATATCTTTGAAACCTCCTGCAGCAATGGTCTTCATCAGTTCATCCTCTGAATCATTGTCATGAACCAGATTAACAAGGGAAGCTGATATCACATGAGGAACATGTGATATCGCCGCTGTTATGTAATCGTGCTGAGCAAAGGGCACCACCAGCGGAATAGCTCCTATCATGCGAACCAGTTCGTAATATCTTGACAGACGTTCCTCCTGTGTTGAATCCGTCTTGGTCAGGATATAATATGCGTTCTTGAGTATCTCTGATTTGGAATTGTTAAAGCCTATCCTCTCGGTGCCGGCCATGGGATGACCGCCGATAAATCTGTCCTCCAGACCAAGTCTTTTGACCACCTCATGGATGCTGTTCTTAACGCTGCCAATATCTGTGATCGTTGTCTTCTCAGACAGGTATGGCACCAGTTTCTCCAGGTTCTCATTATTGATCTCAACCGGAGCACACAGAAAAATATAATCGCAACTGCGAAATTCTTCTCCTATCTCATAAAGAGGCTTATCAACAACGCCCTCCGCATGGGCAGTGTCAACAGTCTCTCTGTGCGGTGTGTAGGCTATTATCGTTGAATCAGGCTCCTTGTTCCTGATTGCTCTTGCTATAGAGCCTCCGATAAGCCCAAGTCCCACAAAACCGTATATATCGCCGTTCATCTATGTATAACCCCCAAAAAGCCAGTATTGTTCAGTATCTCTAAGTTATACTATAGCACTTTAAAGTAGCAAATTCAACTGAAAGGGGCCTGTCCCCATCAACAAATTGTGAACTTCACAGACTTGCGATATTCATTGCTGTTCACAGTTTGTTAATGGGGACAGGCCCCTAATTTTTATTTATTATTCATTGCCGAACAGGTCTCTGGTATATACCTTGTCCACTACATCCTGAAGCTCAGGAGTGAGACGGTTGGCGATGATAAAATCGCATTCTTTCTTGAAGCTGTCAAGATCTCTTACGACCTTGGAATTAAAGAAATCATCGTCCTTGAGTGTAGGTTCGTATACAACGCACTCAATACCTCTGGACTTGATTCTCTTCATGATGCCCTGGATGGCTGACTGTCTGAAGTTATCGGAACCGGCCTTCATGGTAAGCCTGTATACGCCAACCTTCTTGGGCTTGAGTGCCCAGATTCTGTCTGCGATGAAATCTTTTCTGGTTCTGTTGGCATCTACGATTGCTGTAATGAGGTTATTGGGTACATCCTCATAATTGGCAAGAAGCTGCTTGGTATCCTTGGGAAGGCAATATCCGCCGTAGCCAAAGGAAGGATTGTTATAGAAATTACCGATTCTGGGATCAAGGCAGACACCATCGATGATATTTCTGGTATTAAGTCCTCTTACCTCTGCATAGGTATCAAGCTCGTTGAAGTATGAAACTCTAAGTGCCAGGAAAGTGTTGGCAAAAAGCTTAACACACTCAGCCTCTGTGGAGTTCATAAAGAGTACCTGAACATCCTCCTTGATGGCTCCCTGCTTGAGAAGTCCGGCAAAAAGCTCAGCCTTTTCCCTTGCCTCCTCGCTGTCGGTGTCATATCCCACAATAATTCTTGACGGATACAGATTATCATACAGAGCATGACCTTCTCTCAGGAACTCAGGTGAGAACATGATGTGATCTGTGTGATACTCCTCAAGAAGTTCCTGGGTATATCCAACGGGAATAGTGGACTTAATAACTATATAGGCATCGGGGTTCTCTTTTCTGACCTGATCGATGACGCTAAGAACGGAAGATGTGTCAAAATAGTTCATCTTCTCATCATAGTTGGTGGGTGTGGAAACAATTACAAAGTCCGCATCTTCATAAGCCTCAGATGCATTGAGAGTGGCATGGAGTCTCAAAGAATCCTTCTTAAGATACTCCTCTATCTCCTTGTCAACAATAGGTGATCTCCTGTTGTTGATCATCTCAACCTTCTCAGGGATAACATCAACTGCTGTTACATCATTGTATTGGGAAAGTAAAATTGAATTGGAAAGGCCAACATAGCCGGTTCCTACAACTGCAATTTTCAAAATCATTACCTCTCTTTAGTCATAATTACTTATTCGCAAAATATAGGAGGGCACAAAGTGCCCTCCTAATCTTACTCCATAATGGAATATTAATCAATTTAAGCGTTATGTTCTGCCTCCAGTGTATCCTTAACGGTCTCATATACCTCAATACGCATCTTGTCCGCATCAGGCATTCCGATAAAGATTCCGCCGTAGTTAAAAGTATCCTCAAGCTTAACAGCTCTTACTATCTGCACAAAGACATGAAGGACTTCCTTGGTCCAGATAGTCAGATTAGCCTCATAGTTATCACCTATGACAAGCTGATTGCTGCAGTTAAAACCCAATCCGTCTCTGGAACAGTCATGGATATCTATTCTGGCTGTCTTTGCCTCACCGTTTCCGCCAAGCTGATTCAAAATAAGTTCTCCGGTAAGCTCTAACCTCTTATTCTTTCTTCTCTCTTCCATCTGCTCATGTTCCCCATAAAAATAAACGGTTTTTAGTTACCATTTTATTGTAACAAAGCATTTACTTTTTGTAAAACAGGCAGGCATCTCCAAAGGAGAAAAATCTGTATTTCTCCTTAATGGCCTCCTCGTAAGCAGCCAGAACATGCTCTCTTCCCGCAAGCGCGGATACCAGCATAACCAGTGTTGACTCAGGAAGATGGAAGTTGGTGATCAGATTATCAAGGACCTTAAACTTATATCCCGGATAGATAAATATCGAAGTATCGCCGCTGCAGGCAGTAAGTCTGCCATTCTCATCAGCTGCACTCTCTATTGTCCTGCAGCTGGTTGTCCCGACGCAGACTACCTTATGGCCGTTTTCTTTGGCTCGGTTTATCTTATCGGCAGCCTCCTGGGTGACCTGATACCACTCAGTGTGCATGTGATGCTCTTTTACATTGTCAACCTTAACGGGTCTGAAGGTACCAAGACCAACATGAAGAGTTACGTAGGCAAGATCAACACCCTTGTCCTCGATTTTTTTAAGAAGTTCCTCTGTAAAATGAAGTCCGGCAGTAGGTGCAGCAGCCGATCCCTCATACTTGGCATAGACCGTCTGATACATATTCTTGTCCTGAAGCTTATGGGTAATGTAAGGAGGAAGCGGCATCTCACCAAGTCTGTCCAAAACCTCTTCCCATATTCCGTCGTAGTAAAACTTAACAAGTCGATTGCCTTCATCCACAATATCAAGAATCTCCGCCTTCAGAATTCCATCTCCAAAGGTTACTCTCGCACCGGGGCGAAGCTTCTTACCGGGCTTAACCAGAGTTTCCCAGACATCAGCTTCTTTTCTCTTAAGAAGCAGAATCTCAACTGCTGCGCCTGTCTCCTCCTTCTGTCCGAGAAGCCTTGCAGGGATTACCTTGGTGTTATTAAGAACCAGACAATCTCCCGGATTAAGGTAATTTATAATTTCATTAAATTTGTGGTGTTCTGTCTCTCCGGTTTCCTTATCAACAACCAGCAGTCTGCACTCATCCCTTTTTTCCATGGGATCCTGAGCAATCAGTTCTTCCGGAAGATCAAAATAATAATCCGCGGTAGACAGTCCTAACATTTCATTTTCACTCATAGTATTTCTCACTTTGAATCACACATCCGATCTCTGATGTGGGCATAAACATCCATATTTATTCTGTAAAGGGCCATCCTTAGTTTATTGTTAAAAGTCAAATGCGGCGACAGCCTCTTGGCAATGTCGCAGTAAACCTTATACAGCCTCTTAATCTCTGCTTTAGATTCGTCGTCCTCAAGCACTCGTTTCATGTTGATGATCCTTCTCGTTCCAACACCAAACTTATAGAGTGCAATATCATAATACCCCTTATCCATGAGATAACCGATTACGATAGCAACACCTTCAGCATCAAAAAGATGTTCTCTTGAAAACGGACTTCTTGTGATACTGCTATTGGAAAACACCTGGTTATATACAATCTTGTTGGTATAATAAAACCTTGGCATTTTTTCCATCAGCGCAGGGAACACAAACTGATCCTCGCTCTTTACAACTTCGTTAGGGAACCTGATATTATCCCAAACCTCTCTTTTAAAAAGTTTCCCCCAGGATACGATAAGCACATGGGTTTCACCTGAGTACAATAGCAGTTCGCAGATTTCTCTGTTTGTAAGCAGTCTGTTATTGTATTTGTCCGGAATATCTATTACTTTGTCGAAAGAACCATCATCATTGCAGCAGGCATAATTGCCGGCAACACAATCAGCGTCGTTTTCTTCCTGGAGCCTTAACAGCGTCTCAAAACTCCCCGCCGGCAAATAATCATCACTGTCAAGGAACATGATGAAATCCCCTTTTGCTTCATCAAGTGCCACATTGCGTGCCACACTTATTCCCTGATTCTTTTGATGGATAACTCTTATGTTTGAGTACTCTTTGGCATACTCATCACAGATAGCCCCGGAACCATCGGTGCTTCCGTCCTCTACAATTATCAGTTCAAAATCAGCATTCTGCGCAAGAACACTGTCTATACATTTCCTTAAATACTGCTCTCTGTTATAAACAGAGAGCAGTACTGAAATCATCTTCTCCCTCATAAGTTCAATCATTCATTTCTGAAATCAATATTCTGAAGGAATGCAACATAACCTCTCTTAGCTTCAAAGAGGTCAGCCTTGCTGATAGCTTCCCAAGGTGCATGCATGTTAAGAACCGCAACTCCGGCATCGATAACATTCATTCCGTAGAGGGCAAGAATGTAAGCGATAGTTCCGCCGCCGCCAACATCAACCTTACCAAGCTCAGCTGTCTGATATACGATCTTATCCTTCTCGAAGGCTCTTCTAATCTCTGCAATGAATTCAGCATTGGCATCATTTGAGCCTGACTTTCCTCTTGAACCTGTGAACTTGCTAAATACAAGACCCTGTCCAAGGAAAGAAGCGTTCTTTTTCTCAAAGCAGGATGCATATGTAGGATCAAAACCTGCATTAACATCAGAAGAAAGCATGCAGGAATTAGCAAGACATCTTCTCAGAGCCAGATCATTGTAGCCTTCCTTTGTAAGATTCATAAGCTCTGCAAGGGCATTTTCGAAGAATCTGCTTCTCATACCTGTTGCGCCAACGCTGCCGATCTCTTCCTTGTCAACAAGGATGCAGCAACCTGTTCTCTTAAGATTCTTAGCCTCAAGGAGCGCTCTCATTGAAGGGAATGCGCACACTCTGTCGTCGTGGCCATAGCCAAGGATCATTGATCTGTCAAAGCCTGCATCTCTGCTCTTTCCGGCAGGTACGATCTCAAGCTCAGCTGAAATGAAATCCTCTTCCTCTACACCGTAGAGATCATGAAGGATAGCAAGAATACCACGTCTTACAGCACCTGAAACCTTGCCTGACTCAGCCTTCTCTTCCTTCTCGGCCTTGATGGCATACTTCTCGCCTGCTGAGAGCTTGGCATCTTCCTTCTCGGCCTTCTCTTTTTCCTTGCTCTCGATAACGAAAGGTCTGTTACCAACGATAAGATCAAGAGCCTCACCTGTGATCACCTCAGATGCCTTTTTGCCCATCTGATCCTGCGCAAGGTGGATAAGAAGATCTGAAACGAAGAATACAGGATCATCCTCATCCTCACCTACATTGAGTTGTACTGTTGTTCCATCGGTCTTAACAAACACACCGTGGATGGCAAGAGGCATTGCAACATACTGATATTTCTTGATTCCGCCGTAGTAGTGGGTATCAAGATAAGCAAAGCCGCCGTCCTCGTAAAGAGGGTTCTGCTTAACATCAAGTCTTGGAGAATCGATATGTGCTCCAAGAATATTAAGTCCCGCCTCAAGTGGCTCAGATCCCAGCTGGAACATGGCAATTGACTTGTTCATCCAAACTGAATAAACCTTGTCTCCCTTTTTAAGCTTGGTCTTTGAACCAATGAGAGTGTTAAGCTCTCTGTAGCCTGCTGCCTCGATCTCGTTTACGATCTCGTCGATGGCTTCACGCTCTGTCTTGGAATTGTCCAAGAACTTCTTATAGTCTTCTGCAAATTTGTCACAAGCCTTAAGCTGTGCCTGTGAATATGTTGTCCATACATTTTTTCTGTTCATATATGAAAGCTCCTTTCTGGAAAAAATAGCCATTGCTTCACTTGTAAGCAATGGCTATTATAACATCTGTTTTGTTTCTAATCAAATCAGCTACGGATCTCGATACCCATTGTAAATGAAAGCTTTCTGAGCATCTTGTCAACGTATCCGTTTATAGCATCATCTGTAAGTTCTTCATCCTTGGGAGTGAAGGTAATTGTATATGCCATACTCTTCTTGGTAGGAGGAATAGGAAGTCCTTCGTACACGTCAAAGAGCTTAACATCTGTTACATACTTGCAGGAACCATAGATTGCATCCTCAACCTCTCCGCAGGTAACTGTCTTGTCCATAACAAGCGCAAGGTCACGCTTAACAGTGGCGAACTTTGAAAGTGGCTGGAATGTAGGTGTCTTGCCATACCACTTCTCAAGAAGAGAAAGGTCAATCTCACAGATGTATGCAGGAATTCTCATATCTGTATCATCCTGGATCTCATAGGTGATCTGGCCAAGATATCCAACCTCTTCGCCCTCGCAAAGGATCTTAGCTGCTCTGTAGGGGTGTAAAAATGTCTTTGTGGCAGCCTCATACTTAAAGCTGATATGAAGTGCAGCAGCAACATTTTCTGCCAGTCCCTTTAATGTAAAGATATCCTCGCCATCACCGAAAATACCGATGCAAAGAGTTGCCTTCTCCTCAGGATACTCTGTAAGAGGAAGTGCCTTAGGAACAAATCTGTTACCTACTTCAAAAAGTCTTCCCTCCAGGGTTCCCTTCTTCTGGTTCCTTGCAATAGCATGGATCATCTGAGCTGCAAGAGTTGTTCTCATAAGAGAAAGATCCTCGTTGATAGGATTAAGAATCCTGATGGCAGTCCTTTCTGCAGCGTCCTCAGGGAATCTAAGGAGATCCAAGTCACTGGGTGAGAAGAATGAATAGTGCATGCACTCAAATGCGCCCTGTGAGCAAAGAGCTCTCTTGATCCTAAGCTCTGTCTTCTGCTTCTGATTTCTTCCTCCCATTGTTACACTTGAGCTCTTAAGGAATGTAGGCTGTACATGATCATAGCCATACATACGGATAAGCTCTTCTGCAATATCAGGATAGTTCTCCATATCCTCACGATATGCAGGAATCTTGATAGTAAGCTCATCGCCGTTTATTACAGGCTCGAAATTAAGGTTTGTAAGGATTCTCCTGATCTCATTCTCAGGGACCTCGATACCAAGAACTCCGTTTACCTTCTTGATGGAAGCCTTCATTTCCTTCTTCTCAAGGCTGTTTCCTGTATTAACGTCAACATGAGTCTTGGAAACCTTACCTGCTCCAAGCTGCTCGATAAGGTGAAGAGCTCTTTTCATGGCGATAACTGTTGTGTACTCATAAACACCCTTTGAAAAAGCAGCTGAAGAGTCAGAAGACTGGCCCAGTGCTCTTGAACTCTTACGGATGTTGTCACGCATGAACTTGGCAGCCTCAAAAGTAACTGTAGTTGTTGTATCACGGATCTCTGAATTAAGACCTCCCATGATACCGGCAAGAGCAACGGGCTTCTTGCCATCGCAGATAACAAGGTTATCTGTAGTAAGCTCAAACTCGTTCTCATCAAGAGTTGTGATCTTCTCTCCTGCCTTGGCACGTCTTACAACGATCCTGTTATCCTCAAGGAACTTGCCGTCAAAAGCGTGCATGGGCTGACCAAGCTCTCTCATAATATAGTTAGTGATATCAACGATATTGTTGATGGCATTATTGCCAACCATAGCAAGTCTTCTCTTCATCCAGAGAGGGCTCTCGCCAAGCTTTACATCATATACATAGTGTCCGATATATCTTGGGCAGAGATCAGGGTCTTCAACTGTTACGCTGAAGCCTTCGTTCTCCACATCAGTTTCTGTATAGCTAAGATCAATTTCTTTTAATGGCTTGTCAAGAGCAGCCGCAACCTCTCTTGCAAGACCGTAAATGCTCTGACAGTCAGGCCTGTTGGCAGTGATGGAAACATCAAAGATCCACTCATCAAGGCCAAGAAGAGGCTTAACATCTGCGCCAACCTCTGTATCCTCAGGGAATACAAGAAGTCCGTTATAGCCTGCACCGGGGTACATGTCCTCAGTTACGCCAAGCTCAACTCCTGAGCAGAGCATACCCTCTGAATCGTAACCGCGAAGCTTGCCCTTCTTGATGGTTGCAACACCTACAACGGTCACATGGTCCTTGGCAGTCTCGATAACTGTAGCTCCTACAAGAGCCAGAGGATACTTGCCACCGGCCTGAACATTATCAGCACCGCAGCATACCTGGAATGTACCGTGCTCACCGGCATTTACTGTACATACATGAAGATGTGTATCGGGAATAGCTTCGCAGGTAAGAACCTCACCAACTACAACCTTGGAAATATCCTTACCCACTTCCCAGCACTCTTCTACTTCGAAACCGCAGTCAAAGAGTTTTTTCTCAAGTTCCTTGGGTTCAATATCTATATCAACAAAATCTTTAAGCCAACTTAAGGGTACTAACATTTTATCTTCCTCCTATTTTAGAAAACCTGAATTATTCGTAGTGATCAATCTGCTTCAAAACATCAAGATCTGACTCGTACAAAAGCTTGATATTGTTGATACCGTATTTAAGCATTGTTGCACGCTCAATACCGATACCAAAAGCAAATCCACTATACTCTTCAGAATCAATTCCGCAGTTCTCTAAAACTTTTTTATTAACTACGCCGGCTCCAAGTACCTCGATCCAGCCTGTACCCTTGCAAAGATTACATCCCTTGCCGCCACAGGCAAAACAGCTGCAATCAACCTCTACAGAAGGCTCTGTGAATGGGAAGTATGAAGGACGAAGTCTTGTGGTTGTTCCCTCTCCAAAGATCTTCTGCGCAAATGTTTCCAGTGCTCCTTTCAAATCACAGAGGTTTACTCCCTTGTCAACCACAAGTCCTTCCATCTGTGAGAACATAGGTGAATGCGTAGCATCATCATCAGAACGGAAAACCTTACCGGGGGATAAGATCTTGATAGGAGGCTTGGAGTTCTCCATAACATGGATCTGTCCTGATGAGGTCTGTGTTCTTAACAGGAACTCAGGGCTAAGATAGAAGGTATCCTGCATATCCCTTGCAGGGTGATCCTTGGGGGTGTTCAAAGCTGTGAAATTGTAATAATCATTCTCAATCTCAGTGCCCTCATAAATCTCAAATCCCATTCCGGCAAAAATGTCGATAAGAGTCTCTCTCATCTGTGTTACCGGATGAAGGTTTCCTTCATAGCGCATCTTGGCGGGCATTGTAACATCCTGCTTCTCAGCCTGATATCTAAGCTGAAGCTCTTTTTCCTTCATTTTCTTATCAAGCTCTTCAAAATGCTCAAGGGCCCACTGCTTTAATTCATTTACATTTTTTCCGTACTCAGCACGATCCTCTGCGGGAATATTCTTCATTTCCTTCATAAGAGCGCTGATCTTGCCGGCCTTGTTATCCAAGAAAGTCTTTCTCATCTCGTAAACAAGCTTGGAATTATCAAGCTTTTCGGCATTTGCCTTGATTTCTTCACGGATTGCTTCGATTTTTTCACGTAAAGCGTTGTTCTCCAAATTTCCTTCCTCCTATTGATTGGATTTGCGTGTGAAGCATGGCTCTGCTTCACGCGCAAAAAAGTCCCATAGCATTTCTAATAATGCTATGGGACGAATTGTTCCGCGGTACCACCCATGTTCCTGTCATAAATAACAGGCTCTTTGCTATCTGTAACGTAGACTGACGTTCCAAACTACTTTCGAATACTCGGTGATCGTTTCATTTGGACTGCTCCGGTGGGAAATTTCCGTATATGCCATTACCTGCGGAGCTTCCAGCCGATGACTCCGATTCTCTAGAAGGATGACATAACATCTTGGGGTTACCCCCGCACCATCAATGCATTTTCTATATTCGCTTTAAATATTCTATTTTTCTTTATAAAAAAAGTCAACCGTCAACTTAAAAATATACTTATTTTCACCACAGTCTTAGAAGAAACAGATCTCAAGCCCTATGGCAATAAGAATGATTCCGCCTAAAATCTTGGCATTTCCGGCAAGTTTAGTTCCAAATCTGGTTCCAAGTTTAAGGCCCGCAAAGCATATAACAAATGTTACGGCACCAATGATAAGTGATGCTGTAACCGCCATGATCATCGTATACTCAGCAATGGTAAAGCCAACTGAAAGAGCATCTATTGCAGTTGCGACGCCCTGAGTCATCAAGAGCTTGGTTGATATCCTGTCTGAACAGGCACAGTCCTCTTCACCCCCGCACTTTTTGTCCTTAATACCCTCAATCAGCATTTTTACACCGATAAAGCACAAAAGAATAAGCGCAATCCAGGGAGTAAATGGTTCAAAAGCCTTAAAAAAGCTAAGAGCCTCATGCACCAATCCCCAGCCGATCACCGGCATAAGGAACTGAAATCCCGCATATATTCCGGCAATAAATGCCATCCTTTTCTTATTCATCCTGCTTTCCGCGAATCCGTTTGCCAATGACACGGAAAAAGCATCCATTGCCAGTCCTACGCCAAGCATTATGCTATTTAGAAAAAATTTTGCCAAAGCTGCCATACACTCTCCCAAAAAACTGATGCCGCAATCAAATCACAGCATCAGTCAGTGTTTATTATATATAATTCAGAAATTCAGCGAATAAAGAGACAGAAGATCTCCTAACGCCCTGTAATACTTATAATGCATCTGATTCCACTGTGTCTGTTTACCGATGCTTGAAATCATAAGTATACACTCTCTTTTATTTTTGTCAAAAAACTTCACAATGACATACGACAAAATCCCGGCTTCTCTCAAAAAGGACTTAATGGCACCGGCCTGAACCGGAAGGGAATCTATCCTGTTAACTACAATAAAAGTCTGATCTCCAAGATACTTATTCTTGAAATCACTGTTAAGAAAGCCCAGCAAAAACTGTGCATCCTCAGGATTCTTAATAGCCTCCGTTCCGGATGAATACCTGAATCTGAAGGGCTCACCCACAAGAAGAGTGATTCTTTGAAGATCAAAAGAAAGGGCAAACTCATCCAGAATCCTTTCAGGACTACTGCCATCTCCGTGAAGGATCTGATCAAACATCCGAACCATCACATCCCCCAGAGAAACATCTCTGTCATTGCGTTTCTTGACAGTGTCTTTCTTAAGACGTATCGCTTCCACAAGACCATGCTTGCATTCATCATATA
This sequence comes from Butyrivibrio sp. DSM 10294, assembly GCF_028539135.1. Taxonomy (NCBI): domain Bacteria; kingdom Bacillati; phylum Bacillota; class Clostridia; order Lachnospirales; family Lachnospiraceae; genus Butyrivibrio; species Butyrivibrio sp. DSM 10294. The sequence goes on from NZ_JANSWL010000078.1 coordinate 74,387, forward strand.
TGATGTAGCGATTCCTGCCCTTATCCTTGGCTATATAAAGGCAATAGTCCGCCACCATAAAGACGTCCTCATAGGTATCTGCATCCTTGGGATATATGGCTGCTCCCACCGAAATAGAAAGGGGAGTGTTTTCATCAACCCCTTTATCAGGAAAGGCAGCTTCTATCTTTTTCTTCATATTTCGAAGATACCCTCTTAGCGTCTCCTCATCTGTAATATTGTAAAAAACAACCAGGAACTCATCACCGCCAAATCTCCCGACAATTCCGTCGCTCCCCACTTCTGCGGAGATGATATCTGCAATCTTTTTGATCACGGAATCGCCGTACTGATGGCCATAGGTGTCATTTACAGTTTTGAAAAAATCTATATCAACGATAGCAAGTGTTGTTCCCGAAAGACACCTTTCATCTATCCTCTCCATTGCTATCCTGGTAATATCTGCCTTATCAACAAGTCCTGTAAGGGAGTCATGTTTAATACTTGCAGCCACCAGCTTACCCTTAGAGCTCCTTAAATGAATATGCCCGACTACGCCTTCCCTTTCCTTGTCAAAGAACACAAAGCCGCCCTCAAGCATGGTTACGTTAAGGGATGTGTCATCATTAAGGAGATTTCCTGTTACCTTAACTCCGAATCTTCCGGTCTTGGATCTTATCTGGGAGACAAAGCTCTTAACAGCACTAATCTGCTTGTCTGAAGCTTGTTTAAGAAGCAGCTCTTCAAAAGCATCAATGGAATAACTACCGGCCTCAAAATAGGCTTCCTGCGCATTAAACACCTCAACCATACCGGTTTTGGGATCATACTCAAAGAAAACGTCCTCATATATGTCCAACTGTGCCCTATAGGATCTGATGGTACGGGACATATCCTGCTGGCTGTCAAGAAGTCCGTCAAGACTTACTATCTTAAGCAAAACAGTATCTTTCGTCTCGCCCTGTTCAGCCTTGATATAAAAATATGCGAATTCATCATCGTAACGAAGCTCAGTAGGGAACCATACACCTTTTTTATCCTTCAAATTTTGAAGAAAAAGATCCCTATACCCTTCGGTCACGCACTGCTCAAAAGGGACAGATCCCACTTCTTTCAGGATCCTGTCCGCCTTGGAGTCACCGGATATCATTGTATGATTTTTTGCATCGATCACGATTTCGTGAGAATTAATCTCCTGCATATCAGCCTCAAATTTCTTGTTAACAGCCCATTATTACTTATTTTATATTATGATGTAGGTGTCAAAAGTATCTTTTGGCACCTATATCATATTATAAAAAAATAAAATTGCCTACAATATAACAATTATGTTTTTTCAGAGTTTATAGTTTTTTTATTTTATAGTCAGACACTCTTTATAGAAGCTAAGTTTCACAATTTATTATATATGTTATATATTATATTTAATCTTGGCATCTGATCAAAAAGGCCTGCATCCGGATCTAAAAGCAAAAAATATCAGGGGACAGTAAAAGGCGGGCATCCATTATTCTAATGAATACCCGCCCTTAAATTGAAATTTCCAAGGGTCTTATCCTCATCTTTCCTAGTTGCAATGTCTTGGACAACTATATATTTTAAATCACACCCTTCGCGACTTGTTGGAATCCCTTGGCTAAGGTGAAGCATCGCCGCCGTCGCTGTGGATACCAGTCGCTCCGAAAACCAATGCTCGTCTTCGATGAAGCTTAAGCCATCTCGACTGCGTAGGTTTTATTTGCTATGTGATTGTATATATAATATACCATGTGCACAAAAAGTTGTCAACCTTGTTTTTAAAATTGTGCAAGTTTTCAGTCTATTCAAACAACTCCCCATTTTTCGCTTGTGCAATTTGCACTGTTAAATGATTTGATTGATACTCGGTCATTTTTAATGTATCATTGTAATGATTAAATACGATAGAAAAGGGGAAAAATATGAGTAACTACGTATTAAGCTGCTGTTCTACCGCCGATCTTGACAATGCTCATTTTCAGCGAAGAGACATCAAATATGTTTGTTTTCATTTTCAGATAGATGGAGCTGATTACCCCGATGATCTGGGTGAATCATTTCCATTTAAGGATTTCTATAAGAAGATGGCCGAAGGCAGTATGACCAAAACTTCTCAGGTAAGTGTCGGTGAATACATCGAATATTTTGAGTCTATGCTCCAGGAAGGTAAGGATATTCTTCATCTCACCCTTTCCTCCGGAATTTCCGGCACCCTTAATTCTGCAATTATCGCAAGAGACCAGCTTAAGGAGAAGTATCCCGATAGGAAGCTCTATGTTGTGGATTCCCTGGCCGCTTCCGCAGGCTATGGATTATTGATGGACAAGCTTGCCGATCTTCGTGACGAGGGAATGAGCATCGACTCCCTCTACGAATGGACCATCGAACACAGACTGGAATGCCAGCACTGGTTCTTCGTTTCAGATCTTAAATACCTTATAAGAGGCGGACGTGTCTCCAAGGTTGCAGGAACAATCGGCAGTGTACTTAATATCTGCCCTCTTATGAACGTTGACTATCAGGGTAAGCTGATCGTAAGATCCAAAATCAGAGGTAAGAGCGCCGTCATGAAGGCTCAGGTTCAGAAGATGGTTGAGAATGCAGCAAACGGCACAGATTACGACGGAGAATGCTTCATTTCCAACTCCGACTGCTATGAAGATGCCCGCAAGGTTGCGGATTTGATCGAGGAGCAATTCCCCAAAATGAAGGGCAAGGTCCGCATCTACAGTATCGGTACCACCATCGGAAGCCACACAGGTCCGGGCACAGTAGCACTGTTCTTCTGGGGCAAAAAGCGTGTCGACTGATTAACAGTTTAACTGTAAAAAATAGTAAATAAAAAAGACTCCTGTTTCTGCATTATCGCCGGAAACATGAGTCTTTTTTTGGTAACTTCATGCCTTATTTGGCAAGAAGAAGCTGATGTGTGCTGTAATTATCGATCAGATCCGTTATTGTCTTGTCGTCTCCGATGACAGTTACCTGAAGTGGTCTGAAAAGATTAAGTGACAACAGACCAACGATAGACTTTCCATCAATAAAACTGTGGCCATCCTGAACATCAATCTCGCAGGAAGACTTGGAGTTCATATTGATGAACTGCCTGATCTGGGTTTTCCCGCCCAGCGAAACCTTTACTTCTTTTCTCATATATCTTTTCCCCTTCTCATAAGTTTGCAGGCTTGCATCTGCGAACAGTGTTTAGTCTACCACTTTGAAAGGGAAATGTGAACAATATAAAAATTAAAAAAGTATAAAATAAAATGTAAGCGGTTTCTTGAAAAACGCAGATAAACACTCTATTCTGTATATTTCCTCTTGATTAATCGTTTCTGAAATTCCGGTTCCGGCATAGGATTATCATATAGGAACCCCTGAACCATATAACAGCCAACTTCATCCAAAAGTCTGGTCTGATCCGGTCTCTCTACACCCTCCGCAATCACGTTGATTCCCAGCTCTTTGGCCATTATTATAATGTTGCGGAGAACTATCTCATCGTTCTTGTTGAGCTCATCATTATTGATGAAAGAACGATCAATTTTAATCTCAGTAACAGGAAAATCACGGAGATTGGACAGGGAGGAATAACCGGTTCCAAAATCATCGATAGCGGTTTCAATTTCCATCTCACGAAGCTTCTTAAGAAAGTTCGTCATAAGAAGTCTCTCATCCTCACTGGCAGTCTCTGTAACCTCAATCTGGATGTATTTTCTTAAAATACCGGCGTCATCAATTATTTTTACAATCTCTCCAGCAAGGTTCTTGTAATTAAGATCCCTTCTGGAGAAGTTGATCGATATAGGCACAGGTGTAATACCATTCTTCTCCCAGTTTTTGACAAATTCACAGGTCTTCTTAAGGACATAGAGATCAAGAGACGCAACCATGCCTTCCTGCTCCAGAATAGGCACAAATTCGGTGGGATACAGTACTACGCCGTTACAGAACCACCTGGCCAGAGACTCAGCGCCAATAAGTTCTCCGGTCCTTGTATTAACCTTGGGCTGCAGATAGATTCTGAACTCGTCATTGGCAAGAGCTTCCTCATATCTGTCCTCGATCTGTTTCTGTCTGTATATTCTCGTGCTCATGGCCTTATTCACAAATACATAGGGCTTATTGGCCACATTCTTGGCATAGTTGCAGGCCATCATAGCTCTGGAGATGAGTTGTCCTGCCTCCTTGAGGGAATCATCTACGGCATATATTCCAGATACTGCCTCGATCCTTATTTCTTCCTGCCTGCCATTCTTAACGCCAAAAACCTTTACTCCCGAGAGGTATTTGATGAACTGCTTGGTTCTCTCCTTCTTGATAAGGGCGGTAAAATTATCCCCTCCAAAATGGGCAACTATCTCATCAGGTTCACAGAACTCCCGCAGTTTGGCAGCATAACGCTTCATAATCTCATCACCTTCAGACAGGCCGTAGCGTCTGCTGATAAGTCCATAGCTCTTAAGATTAAAATAGAAGGAATCGTAGCCCATTATCGCCCTTGATTCAAGAAGACGTGTGGCAAAGGCAATAAAGCCTCCCGAATTGGGAAGACCTGTAAGATATTGAGTAAGAGCACTGTTTCTGACAATGCTTGTGAGCAGATATTTTTCCATGTGAAATGACAGGACATCAAGAATAATGGCAAAGCTCTTGTATTCCTCTTCATTCCAGCTTTTGTCCGGCATAAGATAGATATTGTAAACAACCACCTTCTTATCGGCTATACGGTGCTTAAACAGATATGCCGGTGCCTCATTCTCCGGTGTAGGACCAAAAAGCGGAATAACCGTCTCAGGTTCACCTGCTCTGTCAGAATACTTGGCATCGGAAACCACTGCTATTATGGAGCGCAGAAAATACTCCTTGGAAAGATCTGCCAATGCGCTTGGCGAAATTTCAGGAGTAACCTCTTCTTCCGACAGTATCTGCACAAAGTTCTCAAAGCTTCTTTCAAAAGTCATATTTGCGCCCTTTAGAAAAGTTTTTCAGTACATATCACTATATTATATAAAAGTGTCTATTATTTCAATGATAGGATTTATTTTTTTCAGATAATGAAAAAGCTGCGCTATAAAGCGCAGCTTCCGGAATTCGTAAAAATTATTTCTTGTTTACAAGATCCTTAAGAGCCTTACCAGCCTTGAACTTAGGTGCTACAGATGCAGGAATCTTGATAGCAGCGCCAGTCTGAGGATTCTTACCTGTTCTAGCAGCTCTCTTTGTTGTCTCGAATGTACCAAAGCCAACAAGCTGAACCTTACCCTTCTTCTTAAGCTCCTTAGTTACTGTCTCTGTGAAAGCGTTGAGTGCTGCAGCAGCATCCTTCTTTGTGAGACCAGCTTCCTTAGCAATTGCATCGATAAGTTCTGTCTTGTTCATTTTTTTCCCTCCAAAAAGAAATATTTTACTACATTGCCCATTCTACCACTATTTTTGACTACAAACAACACAAAAATGGCTAAAATACGCAAAAAATTCGATTTTTTTGGAGAAAAAACGTTGTTTCATCGGGTTTTCAGAGCAATTTCTATCATTTTGGACAGATATGTAAAGTCTGTGATGTCCGGCTGAGGGTATTTTCTTGATAAATCCCGGGTATTATAGAAGGCAATATAACCTTCGTAGGGCATATCCTGCATTTTATAAATAAAGGCATGCTTGATACCGTGCTCCTCAAAAAACTCCCTGGCTTTGGTGGACATATGAAGCTGCGTCTGCGGAACATCCACAACAAAGACACCATTACTGTTGAATTTCTGCTCAAATCCAGACTCCTGAACATATCTTATATCCGATTCAGCTTCCATGATCTTGCTGAGCTTGACGCCATGCAGATCGATGTTCTCAAGCCTCTTATAACCATATACACTCTTTCGTAAATCCTTGTAAAACAAATAGACTTCATCCAGCTCATAGGTTGCGGCAATCTTGGCCATTTCCTCTGATATAGCCTCTCCCATGGTACCAAAGAACCCATCTATAGTTTCAAGAACCAGCTTGGTCTTATCCCTTGGAGAAGCACTGTTAACAGCCTTATTGTCCTCTTCCTTGAGGATACCGTTTACAACGATGCCATGAATCTCGGGAGTATACATAACATACCTGTTTTTGCCCCTGTTCTTGGCTCTGTAGAGCATCCTGTCAGCAAGATTAAACAGATCTGTATAATTATCTACATAGGTCGGGAAATCGGCCGCTCCAATGGATACCGTAATAAGCGGATACCCCTCTTCATCAAAAAAGAGCTTCTCCACCTTCTCCCTGATATTCCTGAGTATAGGACGCAGTTCCTCTTTGCCGTTATCAAGTTCTATGACCAGAAGGATCTCATCGCCGCCTATTCTGCCGGCCTTACCATAGCTTCCAAGTGTATTTCTTATGACTTCACTTACCGCCAGAAGCACCTCATCTCCAAAGGCATGTCCTCTGGTATCATTGACCTGCTTGAAATTATCCACATCAAGAATTGCAAGGCAAATGACTCTATCAGTAACACTGGCACATTTGGCCTTGGCATAATCGGTGATGGCCTTCTTCGTAAGAAGTCCTGTGGCCTCATCAAGGACATTTCTGTCTTCGCTCTGAGTTAACACCGAAATATCCTGAAAATCCATAGTTATCTTCATATAACCGTCAGCTTCATCCTTGCTGCACCTGGCGGTAACCCATGAATATTCACCGCTTTTTTTAAGCATTCTGAAGCATAGGATATCAGAGGTCTTTTTCTCAAGACGCTCAACTGTTTCATATAGAAGATGCTGATCATCCAAAAAGACATTAGACATAAAATCATTGGCCTGTCCATCACTTACAAAATCCAAATATCCGTCATTAGTCTTTATCAGATTAAGATCTGCGTCGGTTACAACCTGCCCTGTACTATAATTGATCATTTTTCTACCTCATGACCCCTGAAAAGTCAGTTGCCGACAGTATCTAATAATATAATAAAATCGAGGAAATTGCCTGTCAAATAAAAAAAGTATAACGCATTATCGATAATTACTATTAAAAAGGCTGCCATCCCCCTTTAGGAAATGACAGCCTTCGTCGTTATATTTAGTTTAACACTTCAATCAAAGAATATCCTGGAATCCCGGTCTGTAAAGGTGTCTCGGAATACCATCAACCATGATAGGTCCTACATCGCCCTGGATAAGAGGACGTACATAGGTGATGAACTCCTGTGTAACATAGGTTCCTTCCTTGTTGATCCACTCTCTTGGAACTGTACGCTCATCGTTTGCGATCTTGTGAACGTCCTTAACCTCTGTTCCTGCCTGATAAGGATCATCGGAAAGTCTCTCGATGACAACCATCTTGCCGCTGTCGCCTTCGTCTGCAGCCTTCATTGCAGCACCACCAACCTCATAGGCCTCAAGAATATCCACACGTGATGCACAGTGGCTTGCTGCTCTCTGAAGAGTTGAAAGCTCGATGGGACGAGTCTTGCAACCACATTCCTTGGCAACAACTTCGCAGAGATATCTTGCTGTACCTGTGAGCTGCTTATGTCCGAAAGCATCCACATAATCGATGCTGTTTCCAAGCTCGCTGACATATTTGCCGTCCTTGGTTCTGATACCCTCTGAAACAGCAACAACGATAGAAGCCTTGTTCTTGAGAAGTCCCTTGATCTTCTTGACGAAAGCATCCATGTCAAAAGGAAGCTCCGGAAGATAAATTGCGTCAGGTCCGTCACAGTCTTCGCCCTTGGCAAGTGCTGTAGCGCCTGTAAGCCATCCGGCATTTCTTCCCATTACTTCCACAATGATAACCTGGCCGTTGCTTGTCTCAAGTGACCAGCTGTCTCTGATGATCTCTTTTACAGAAGTACCGATATACTTGGCTGCTGAGCCGTAACCCGGTGTATGATCGGTAAGTGCCAGATCGTTATCGATTGTCTTAGGGCAGCCTACAAATCTGATGGCTGATCCGGAAATTATAGCGTAATCGGAAAGTTTCTTGATGGTGTCCATTGAATCATTTCCACCAATGTAGATGAAGCAGTCAATCTCGAGCTTATCCAGAATCTGGAAGATTTTCTCATAGATTTCCTTGCTTTCAAAAATCTCAGGAAGCTTGAATCTGCATGATCCCAAATATGCAGATGGAGTTCTCTTCAAAAGCTCAATGTCAAGTCCTGACTGAATGTGATCAGCAAGGTCAACATATCTGCCTTCCATAAGTCCCTGTACACCATGGATCATTCCGTAAACCTTCTGATATCCACGGTCGATAGCGGTTCTGTAAACACCTGCGAGTGAGGAGTTGATTGCCGCTGTAGGGCCTCCCGACTGTCCAACAATTACATTACGTTTCTTTTTCTGTACCATTGACTCCTGTCCCCTTTCGAAAGTTTCATACCTTTTGATTATAGTCGAAAAAACGTGCCATGTCACTAATCAATTGTCCCCGCCTGTAAGCTCGAATTTCATCACAACAGGGTTGTGATCCGCGAACTCGAATCCTATATCCCTTGTCGTTATTTCATTCACGCTGATATTGGGAGAAACCAGAAATCCATCAATCACATAATACTGAAAATCTTTGGGATCTCTGCTCTGTGCAGTTGTAAGTGCTCTGTCAAGCGATCTGCAACTAGGCGCGTTATCTCCTGTATAAAAAGATGCATACTCCTCGAATTCCGTTGCATCTATGACACCCGGAACCCACAGTCCCTCCAGCTGCGGGTAATCGGAAGTATCCACGGTTGTAAATACCTGGTTAAAGTCTCCGCCTGCAATAACATAATTACCGGCCTCAACTTCCTGTATCAAGAGCTCCTTGAGCATCTTGGTCTGGGCAATCTTGCCCGAGCCGTCATCATAAGCTTCAAGGTGAAAATTTATAAATACCAGTTCCTTATCATTTCCGTCAATTGGACATCTGGCAATCATCAGGCACCTTTTGAGATTGATGGCGCTGACCGGCCATTTGAAGGTGGTAGGAAGCTTGTATCTCTTGGCATCATCAATATGACAGGTAGAAAAAAGCCCAAGTCCGCATTCAACCTTGCCTATAGGCGGAATGGGATATGGAAGAAATGCCACTCTGAAATTGGTGGCATAAGCATTCTGTCCCGAGAGAACGCCTCCGGTACTGTTATCTGCCAGATAATGCAGCTCGTCCACATAATGAGCCCTGGTGGAATTTCTGTCCAGTTCCTGAAGGAACAGAAAGTCCGGAGCCTCTGTAGTTATCTGATTAAGGATACCCTTAAGGTTATAATATACCCTGTCCTTGGTCGCGGTATTGACCATCTTACCGCCATCCATGAAGAAGTCGGCATTGTCACCAAGGGCACCGTATCCCACGTTCCAGGTCTCAATAGTATACTCTTTGCCGAGAACAACCTTATCTCCCTTATCACCGGAAAGAGTCAGTTGTTCAATATCTGCCGGTTTGTATTCATCCACCGTCAGATATGCGCCCAGCATGCCGGCAACTATAAGCAGTAAAAGAAGTATCTGTAATACAATCTTCAGAATCTTTTTAACTGTTATCTCCATATGCCCCTCGAAAATGTTTAAAAAAGGCATCCGCAGTATTGCAGATGCCCATAGTAATCCTTATTAAAAATCTTCTTCCTCGAAAGCGATTCTTCTTCCCGCATTCTTGCCAATGCCATAGGCAATGGCAGCGATCACAATAACGCTTACTGCAGCAACGGCGCAACCTACGAAGAGCTTCTTCTTGTCTTCGTCAAAGCCCTCCCAGATATCCATAACCTTGTCTATCTTCTCCTTGGCAAAATCAATTGCTGTTACCACAAAATCTGTCATAGAATAATTACCTCCGTAATTAGCTGACCATGATACTCTATATCATAAAGCTTATCATACTATATATTGTACTTCTTTGCTTTGCGTAACTCAAGTTTTTTTAATATATAATCCTTCCAGACAAAATCAAAAATAGCTGCAAAAGGAATAGCCAGCAGGATTCCGATGACTCCGAACAGTCTTCCGCCCAAAATGATGGAAATCAGGATCATAAGAGGCGATACTCCAAGGCTCTCTCCGAAAAGCCTGGGCTTTAAGATATAGCCGTCAATTGTCTGAAGTACGATCGTAAAGATGATAAAAGCCAGTGCATACCAGGGCTTGACCAGAACCAGAATAAAGGCTCCGATGACAGCTCCCACAATGGGACCGAAGGTAGGCGCCAGATTGGTGATACCAACAATAAAGGAAATTACCACCGAATACGGAAGTCCTGCAATGAGCATGAATATCAGGTTGATGATGCCCACGATTATTCCATCAACTATATCAAAGCTGATATATCTGATAAGAATGGCATTACATCTGTCCAGAAGAAGGCACGAATTTTTGTAGGTATCATCCTTCATCAGAAGTGCAAAAAGCCTTGAGACACCGTTTATTATCCTCTCCTTATCAAGTAGCAGATAAATGGCAAGAATGAAGGATATAACCAAATCAAATACACTCTTACCGATATTGGCAGATGTATTAACCACGTTTGACATATTGTGTGAAAAATAGTCTGTAACAGTCGTCAGGAGCTTTTCACTGAAAGTCGCAAGGCCGGTCAGATCAACTCCAAAGAAACTCTGGTTGCCCTTCTGGAATCCCTCAAGAATAGACTGCATTGTTTCCACATAGCCGCCCATATTGTTCGCAAGTGTCATAACGGAATCTGCCAGCTGCGGTATAAGAGCCACGAACAGCAAAGTCACCGCCAATATGATGACGATAATGGTGAAGGCAACGGACAACTTCCAGGCTGTCTTTCTGTTCTTTAATTTCTTAAACACATAATCCCGAAACAGATTGGATACAGGATTGAAAATATAAGCAATAACAACCGCAGTTATTATGGGCTTCAGAAAACTAAAAAACGATCCGACTCCTCCAAAAATATCGGAAAAGTGCGTGATTATCATATAAAAAGCCACTGCAGCGCACAGTGCAAAGGTATTGGCGACCCATCTTTTCTTAAGCCATTTGTCGTTTAGTTTCATTAAGCTACCATCCTCCTTATCATCCAAAATCGTTGTAACGTCTGCACTTTTTTGCCCGTTTCATGCTCTTTTTCTTAACGTTTTTTCTCACTCTGTTTCTGTGATGATCATCATAGAGCGCCTTCACTCCCGGATGGAAAAAGCGGTTAATAAAGGCGCCTATGAGGAAAATATAAATGCATGTATAAAGCCAGAACATCATAATTGCCGGAGTTGCCAGGCTTCCGTATATCGAATAGCTGTCCGTGTTGTTGACATATACAGAGAACAGCCACGAAAACACATACCATACAATCGCTGAAAATACTGCTCCCGGCAGCTGATATATAAATTTCATCTTAGCACTTGGTATATAAGTATATATTAACGCAAAGGCCAGCGTAGCGATAGCGATGACCAGAATAAATTTAAAATTCACCATAAAAACTACTGGCTTGGATAGCGCAGGATATGCTTTTAGTATAATGCTTTTTATGAGTTTACCAAAGACCATCAGCATAAGCATCAGCAGAACCGTAATGATCATTGCTATGGTATACAGCGTTGCAATGAACCTGAGATAAAAATAATTTCTTCTCTCATCAACATCATATATCACATTGAGTCCCCTTATAAGAGCAAGCATTCCCAATGCTCCCGCCCACAGAGTAACAATGGCTGATATGGAAAAGATTGCCACGGATTTCTCATAGGCTTCACTTATAAGCTTGGTCATTATATCATCCGCAAAATCCGGTGCAATATCAACAACCGCCTCTACCAGATCGGTCTCGGTAACCGTTGTATAGGGAAGTACAGACGAAAGTGTCACAAGAAGAGGTATCAATGAGAGTATTAGAAAAAATGCCGTACTACCGGCATAGGCAGCAATATTCTTTTTTTGCATTCTAACAGCAAAGTCCTTGGACATTGCGATCAGTACTGCCTTAACATTCATAAAACTAACCCCTTACATGGAAAAAGCAGCCACCAGAGATGACTGCTTTTATTTCCAATTTGGTCCCAGAGTGCCGGTTCCTGTTATTTGACTCCTAGCTAACGCCAGGTGGGTTACCGCAACCAATATGCCTGTCTTCCTCTCCCATAGCTGGTCTGCGCATGCGCAGGGCCGAAGGCGTGACATTTATATTGATGATGTAGGAGTCCCGTTTAAAGTAATGTAGGTTCAAATTACACAGGAGGTGTCGGACATCCCAGGAAAACTACTAAGTAGTTTCTAACTCTATTATATCCAAGACGTGGCTTTTTTCAAGGCTCTACCCGCAATTTAACACTATTTTAATAGCAATTTAATTTATGGGTCTGGTGGCCTCCTTAAGCCATTCTCTGACCTCCTGATCCTCGATAAGAGGAAGGAGCTTCTCATACACACGTGCATGATAATCATTGAGGGCCTTCACATTCTCAGGCTTCATATAAGCTGTATCTATGGCCTCAAGATCGATGGGCACATAGGTCAGATGATCAAAGCCGTAGAATTTGCCATACTCATTCTCGTTTCTTTTAACGACCTCAACGATGTTCTCGATACGGATTCCATGACTTCCCTCAATGTATACACCGGGCTCATCGGATACGATCATTCCGGGCTGTAAAAGAGCTTCCTCCATTCCGGGAGCAAATCTCCATCTGATGTTCTGAGGTCCCTCATGGACATTGAGCATATAGCCGATTCCGTGACCTGTTCCATGGTTGTAGTCTATATCCATATCCCACAGAGGCTGTCTGGCAAAAATATCAACGTTTCTTCCGGTGCAGCCCTCCATGAATCTGGCCCCAGCAAGCTGCAGCATACCTGCAACTGTAGCTGTGTAATGTTTCTTGATCTCCCCGGAAATCTCACCGACAACAATTGTTCTTGTCACATCAGTTGTGCCGCCTGTGTAGGTAGCTCCTGAGTCAACAAGAAGCATTCCTTCTGCCTTAACCTCCGCGCAGTTATCCTCAGTAGCCTCATAATGCGCCATAGCGGCATTTGCATTGTAAGCACTGATGGTAGGAAATGACAGTTCAATAAATCCGGGAATCTCCGCTCTCATGCCATCCAGCTTCATTGCAGCTGAATATTCGGTCATGGGAATCTTGCCCACATTTTTCTTGACCCAATAAATAAACTCAGTGAGCTTGGCGCTGTCCTTAAGATATACCTCACGGATATTCTTAAGCTCAGTCTCGTTCTTGATTGCCTTCATCAGCTCGGTGGGGTTCTTCTGGTTCTTAAGCTCAACTCCGGCTTCTTTGGCCTTATTCACAAGAGCCTTGTAGGTAAGGAAATTGGTATTTCTCTTGTCATATAGAACATCCCCGAAGAACTTAATATCTGTAAGAAAAGCAGTGAGCTCATGATAGTCCTTAAGCACGATACCCACTCTGTCACAGTATGCCTTAACTTCAGGTGTAACCTCTTTTGCCTGAACAAACAAAACAAATTCGGAATCTGTCACATAGGCATAGGAAAGAGCAACCGGATTGCACTCCACATCATTTCCTCTTAAGTTTGTAAGCCACATGATGTCATCCAGCTTGCTGAGAAGATGTGAAGTTGTGCCATATTCACTCATAGCCTTTCTAAGATCCGCAAGTTTCTCGGCAAAGCTCTTACCGCAGAGTTCGTCAGAAAGAACATACATATCGTGGCAGGGAAGTTCCGGCCTGTCTGTCCATACTTCTTCCGCAAGATCCTTTTCAATCTTAAAGGTAACGTTCTTATGAGACAGCTTTTTCTCCAGCTTCTCACCGATACTGGTGGAAATGACCCTTCCGTCGAAACCGAGGCTCTCGCCGTCCTTCATATTCTTCTCCAGGAATTCCTCTATTGTGGGAACGCCGGGATTCATCATCTTAAAAAGCTCTACCCCTGTACCCTTCATCTGGTTCTCAGCCTGGATGAAGTATCTTCCGTCAGTCCACATACCGGCATGGTCTTTACTCACAACAAGGGTTCCGTTGGAGCCGTCAAAACCGCAGAAGTACTCTCTTACCTTAAAAAAGTCTGCGGAATACTCTGAGTTGTGGAAGTCTGAGGTAGGCATCATGTAATAATCTATGCCGTTTTCCTGCATTTTGGCACGCAGGTTTTTAAGCCTTTCTTTTATAACTGTATTTTCGTAAGACATGAAAATTTTGCACTCCCAGCTCAATTAAAGATTATATTTTGCTGCGATAAGAGGAGCAACCTTGGATGAACCGATTCTGCTGCAGCCTGCCTCAGCATATGCCTTGGCATCCTCGATGGTTCTGATCCCACCGGCAGCCTTGATTTTAACATCAGGGCCGATGTGCTTCTTGAAAAGCTCGATATCTGCGAGTGTGGCGCCTGCAGAGCCAAAACCTGTAGAAGTCTTGATATAATCAGCCTTAACCTCTGTTACGATCTTGCAGAGCTCGATCTTCTCTTCCTCTGTGAGGTAGCAGGTCTCGATGATAACCTTAAGAAGCTTGTCGCCGCAAGCCTTGCGGATTGCCTCAAGTTCCTTCTTAACCTCATCAAATCTGCCGTTCTTAACATCGCTGATATTAACTACGGTATCAATCTCTGATGCCCCGTCCTTGATGGCCTCCTGTGCCTCAACAACCTTGGATGCGCAGCAGCTGTAACCAAGAGGGAATCCAATTACCGTGCAAAGCTTGAGTGCATCGCCGTATTTGTCATGTGTTCTCTTAAGATATGTGGGAGGAATGCAGACAGTAGCTGTGCCGTACTTAACAGCCTCATCGCAAAGGCTTACGATATCCTCCCATTTAGCATCAGCCTGAAGCTGTGTGTGATCAATGAGTTTCAAAATATCTTTCTCTTCCATAGCTCTATCCTTTCTCTTATAGTTAAAAAACTATCGTTTCTCATGCATAGACCATTATATCCCCATAAGCATAGTCGCGCAACTTTGCAAAGAAGGGCACGAAAAAAGGCCACAGCACAATGGCTGCGGCCTTGAAAGTCATGAATTACTTTTTATTTACAGCGTCCTTAAGAGCCTTACCAGCCTTGAACTTAGGAACTGTAGCTGCAGGGATCTTGATTGCAGCGCCTGTCTGAGGGTTCTTACCTGTTCTAGCTGCTCTCTTAGCGGTCTCAAATGTACCGAAGCCAACGAGCTGAACTTTGCCCTTCTTCTTAAGTTCCTTAGTAACTACGTCAACGAAAGCCTTTACAGACTTCTCTGATGCAGCCTTTGTAAGGCCAGTCTCTTTTGCGATTGCTTCAACTAATTCTGTCTTGTTCATTCTGATTCTCCCTTCTCATACTTGTGATTGCATGTGTACTTGCAAGTCCCCCGCAAGTCACAAACTACTCTACTAGCGTAGTACAGAATGTGTACCTTGTCAAACGCATTTTTATTCACATTATTCCGAATGCTTAACAAAAGCCTCAACATCCCTTGTTTCGTAGCTTTTCACCCTTACGCCGTCATAGCTGTGTTCAAGGTAAATTATGGCTTCAAGGCCTGTTTTTGTATTATCATGCAGTCCCTGATAGGCTCTGAAGTTCCCTAAAGAGTAAAAAATCAGCATTTTTTTACCGTCAGGCCTATTTTTTTCTTCTACTTTCTGGGTCACATGAGGATGAGTTCCGATAACAATGTCTGCTCCGCCCTCTGCAAAAAGCTCTGCCAGCTCTTCCTGCTGCTTGGACACTTCCGCCTGGTACTCCTCACCCCAGTGGGCAAAAACCACGAGAATATCAGCTTCTTTTCCGGCTGTTTCCATATCTTCCAGCACCTTGGCTCTCTCCTTTTGGCTGCTCGGAAGATAGTGTACAATGTATGGATATTCATCCTTCGCATCATACCCGTTGGTTCCGTAGGTGTAGGAAAAAAGTGCGATTTTCATGCCGTTGCAGGCCTTTATCACATAGGGCTTATACTCAGTATCGCTGCTCTTTTGAACCCCCGGAGTAAGAATATTTTCTTTTTCAAAGAAAGAGACAGTGTCGTCAATGCCGGTAATTCCTCTGTCCAGCGCATGATTGGAGCCGCATACAGCCACATCAAAGCCGGCACCTGCAATTGCCTGCCCAACTGCCATGGGAGATCCGAAAGAAGGATAACCTCCAACAGCCTCCTCATTATTCACAAGTATGGATTCCAACTGTATTGACGCTATGTCGGCGCTCTGAATTTCCGAAACAAAAGGCTCATACAAAAAATCATAGTTTCCGCCATGTTTCATATTGGCATATTCGTATATTTCCTTGTGGATCAGATTGTCTCCAAAAGCAACAAGTTTCACATCATTTTTGATGCTCTTGATTCCAAATGAATTCCATATCCAGAGGGTGCTGTTACCGGAAATCCGCTCGGTAAGAAGGATCTTGTCATTCTGCTCCATGAGCTTCATCCTGGTCATTTCTTCGCCTATGTAAGAAGCGCACCACTTCTGTCTCACCTCGTTATCTTCGGAAATCTCATAGATAAAAATATGCTGTGAATACCTGTCATCCTCATTATCCGTAATCCAGAAAGGCCTTGCTTTTCCGTATATCCCCTTCTTCCAGAGAAGAAGTAATATCTCCGTCTGCCCGTTTCCGTCAAGGTCGGAAAAAAGAAAATCCTGTATCTTGTATTCTTTTCCCGATTCCCATAGCTTTTCGCCTCCCGGAAGCGTCACAACAAGCTTTTTATTCTTCAGTATTCCGGCAATTCCGCTCCCGGTATACCTTTTTGTCTCATTCCACCTGACATGAAGGGGTATCCCTTTTCCCAAACGCAGGAAAATCGTGATGCAAAAAACTACTGCCGCCGTAAAAAGCAGCAGTAGCCAAAAATATTGATTTTTTAGAAATTTATTTTTATGCATTTTTAATCCACACGATAGCTCAGTGTCCATTTTGCCCTGTCGGGAGCAGGCTCTGATTTAACCCAGTTCCAGTTGTCATCCATATGGCCGCCGTCCAGTCTTTCCCTGAATTCTTCGTCGGTGAGACGGTCACTTATCGGGGTTTCAAACTGATAGAAGCTGTATACGCTTCCGCTTCCGATATGGAGCTTGCCATCCATGGGAAATGCCACATAGATATTGTCAGCTTTTCCGGAGCCGATCTCCAATACAGTGCCCTTGGGATCTGTAGCAATGTCAGCAACTACCGGACAGGGAGCCTGGTTGCTCTCAAAAAGATCATCAATGCTGTCTTTGTTTACATCGTACCAGATATGCTCAAGATAACCGCCATACTCACGGATAAATTCATATTCACCGTCGGTGCGTTCTTTATTCGTCAGCTCTTTTTCGGAAATGGTAAGCAGAGTTTTTCCTATCTCTGTAAGCTTATCAAGGTTCTCGGCATCTTCAGCAGCAAGCATTCCTCTTGCTGAAAGTCCCTCTTTTGTCTTCTCGGAAAGGAATACGAATCTGCTGTAAACAACGGGCTGAGGATCCACATATCCTCTGTCATCAGGCTCATCCTCCCAGCCATCGCCCATCTCCGCGGCATAGGCCTGCTTGGCATAAAGAATGGTATCATGCTTAAGCTCGGCATAGGAACCTGCAAAGGTTTCAAGATTCTTCCTGGTCCATTCATCAGACTGCATATAGGAAGGATACCCCTCCTTCTTTTCCTCCAAAAGAGGTCTTAAGATGTTCAGCCATCCCGCATAGAGACTTGAATTCCAAAGAACAGGATCATCGTTGTTAAACATAGCCTTTGCCTTTGCAAGCTGCTCATCATAATTGGGATAATCGGTGGAACCTTCCTCCTTCAGGATCTCGTAGGCCTTCTGTGATCCAAGGGCTGCGGGAACATCAAGAGTATCCGGAAGACTTCTTCTCTCACCGTTTGCATTTTCCTCAACTTCTTTGTACATGAGTCTCTGGAAGATCGCAGCGTCAATGGTAAAGCGCTGTCCCATAAATCTGAAGGTTGGAATAACCGGGTTATCTCCCTCATCTACGGGAACCGAATTGATCTGGGGAACACCAAGATTTAAACGCTCTGCCAAAACCGTATCAAAAGCTGAAGAATTATCCTTCATATCAGAGATCTCCGGGATCTTGCCATAAGCCTTGACTAATATCTCCTTCATCTGAGCATATCCCGGATCATCGGATGCACCGGCAAAAAATGAAGTGATGTCAAAAATTTCACTCCAAGAGCTCTCATTCCCGGAAATAGCCGCACTTATCAGGATACTGCTTCTTACCTGATCTTCATCCTTAAGAACGAAGCCAATCCTTCCGTACCACATCATTGTGCGGAAATACTTTTCAAGCTCGGGGCTCTTAGTATAGTTACCTCTGGGCTTGTACTGAGTGTAGTCCTCATACTCATCTGTCAACGGACATTTCTCAATATTGCCCGCAGCCATTATCTTGTCGTACTCTCCTTTTGCTGTATCAAGAGCCTCTTTATCCATTAGGCTTGTGGCATTTCCATCATTCTGAATAAGCTCTGCGGTGTAGAAAAAGATAAGATTTCTAAAGGCTGCACTTTCCCACTCAGTGCCCTTAAGTTCCGAATAAGCGCTCTCTGCCTCTGCTGTCATGGCATCCGTAAGAGAAGTAAGCTTCGAAGTCAGATAGTTCTCTTCGGTTTTTTCAAGAAGATGCGCAAAGTAAAGGTGATAAGTATGTAAAAGCGAATCTACAGTGACAAAATTTGGGAACATGCAATATCTGTTGTACTCATAGATATCAAAGAATTCCTCATCGCCACTTGTAGATACATAAAATCCGTTGTTCTTAAGTGCATTCATGCGGTCCTTTACATGGTTATACTGACTTTCATTACTGGGATCCAGCAAATAATCAAAGCGCTCTGCAACATAAACGTTTGAAAAGTCATCTGCGATGGTCATTGGTTCCACAGAGGGTACAAGGTTCTTATCATAATAGATTTCTTCGCTGTCTCCCAAAAATGATGTTCCTACCGCATATACACCATGCGCGGTGGTATCCATCGTAATGTTATCTGCCTGATCTGATACATCTTCTGATGTTGCATCAGTAGCCCGGTCGGTTGTCTGGTCAGTGGATGCCTGCGATAACTCATCATTGGACTTTGAAGCCTCCACAGCGCCATCCTCTATCGGTACTTCCTGATTGCCTAAAGCTGAGCAGCCACCCAGTGTCATGGAAGCTGCCAGTAAAACTGCCAACATTCTTTTTGTCATTTTTGTCCTCCTCTGAATGTCTTAAAACTTAGACTTTATCCATTATAACACATGTCCTTATATATATATTACAGATAAGAAGCGCAAAACGAATTCGCCTGCCGGCCTTGTGCAACAAAAAAGAATGCCGCCCTGCAAAAAGACAGCATCCTTCGTAGTCATATTAAATTATTGTCTGTCCTTCATCGGCTTATACTCCTTGCGGGGCTCAATAGCCATATACGCAGGACGAATGATCTTGCCGTTATTGGCCAGCTCCTCCATTCTGTGGGCACTCCAGCCAACAATACGTGCCATGGCAAATATGGTGGGATACAGCTCTTCAGGGAGATCCAACATTCTGTAAACGAAACCTGAATAGAAGTCCACGTTGGCACTTACGCCCTTGTACATGGTGCGCTCGCCGCTGATGATCTTGGGAGCAAGGCGCTCTACCATCTCATAGAGTGCAAGCTCGTCTTCCCTGCCCTTCTCCACTGCCAGCTTCTCGACGAAGCTCTTAAGGATCATTGCTCTTGGATCTGACTTGGAATAAATGGCATGTCCTATTCCATAGATAAGTCCAGCCTTGTCAAAAGCCTCCTTATTAAGGATCTTATCAAGGTATGCTGCAACCTCATCCTCATCCTTCCAGTCTTTGACATTAGCTTCAATGTCATCAAACATATGAACAACCTTAATATTGGCACCGCCGTGGCGTGGTCCCTTAAGAGACCCTATTGCCGCTGCGATAACGGAATAGGTATCCGTCATACTGGAGCTAACTACATGGGTTGTGAAGGATGAATTGTTACCGCCGCCGTGTTCCATATGAAGCACAAGGCAGATATCAAGAAGCTTGGCTTCAAGCTCCGTATATTTGCTATCAGGCCTTAAGAGGTACAGAATTGTCTCTGCTGTTCCCAGTTCCTCTCTCGGAGGGTGGATAAACAGAGAATTGCCCTCATGATAATGGTTGTAAGCATGATATCCATAGATAGCAAGCAGTGGGAACATACTGATAAGTTGCAGTGACTGACGCAGCACATTTGGAAGTGAAACGTCATCTGCATAGTCATCATAGGAATACAGTGTAAGGACACTTCTTGCCAGAGTATTCATCATATCCCTGCTGGGTGCCTTCATGATAACATCGCGAACAAAGCTGGGAGGAAGACTCTTGTAGATACCAAGAAGCTTCTCAAATTCAAACAGTTCCTTACCTGTGGGAAGCTTATCAAAAAGAAGCAGATAAGCACACTCTTCAAATGCAAATCTGTTCTCTGCAACTGCATTGTCAATAAGCTTATGAACATCGTAGCCTCTGAAAAAGATCTCTCCGTCGGCGGGAACCTCCACGCCGTCAACCACTTTCTTGGCTACAATCTCGGATATACGAGTCAGCCCCGTAAGGACTCCCTTTCCGTTAAGGTCTCGAAGTCCTCTTTTTACGTCATACTTCAAAAAAAGTTCATTCTCAATAAGATTTGCTTCTCTCGAAAGGTTAGAAAGTTCAACAATCTCCGGTGTGTTTTCCGAGTAATAACCTTTACCTAAATCCATACGCACCTCCTGTCGGGAATATTCATTTCTTCTGTTTCTTGTTATTCTGACTGTAAAATCTTCTCTTTCCCCTCTCAACCGAAAGATAGAATACTATCCACACCACAAGGACCACCGCATAGATAATGGCATGATAAATGCCGTATCCGTATAGATCCAGTCCTATGCCGACCATTCCCAGAAGCACCAAGATCATCCCCTCTGCCAGATGCCTTGGGTAAGCATATTTCTTGAAAGCCTCTCTGTCGGTAAGAGTGTGTACATTCACTGTAGGTGGCAAAATAACGCCTACTTTTATTATATCATTAAGTTTCATCATCTGAGCAGCATAAATCATGTAAATACCGCCCAGAACGATGGCTATATCAAAAATATTGCTGTATGTATCCATAAATCATCCTTTAGATTCCAAGAAAGTTCTTAACTGCGCTCTCCATCTCGCTCTTTTCCACAACCGTCTTGTGTCTTATCTCAGCGGTTCTGATGGATTCAACTGCCTCGGGTATAGCAATTCCTGAAACAGCACTTAGCTCATCTGCCAGAGCAAAGTCATCCTTGCTCTCATCGCCCTTGCCAAGGGCATTCATAACGCTTCTTGTGAACTTATATGGGCTTGCTGTGGAAGCAATAACTGTTACGGTCTTATCTGCGGTGTCCTTAACATACTTGTCGTAAACAGCACTTGCAACCGCTGTATGTGTATCGATGAGATATCCTGCATCCTCAAAAAGCTTCTTGATGGTGGCAAAAGTCTCTTCCTCTGAAGCGAAGTTACCATAGAAATCTGTGAGCTTACTTCTCATCTCATCTGTGATAACATACTTGCCGTTCTCGGAAAGGTCCTTCATGTAAGCTGCATCTGCTGCTGAATCATCTCCTGCAATGTGATAGATAAGTCTCTCAAGATTTGAAGAGATAAGAATATCCATTGAAGGCGATGAAGTAAGCACAAACTCACGGTTTCTGTCATAGGCTCCTGACATGAAGAAGTCAAAGAGAACCTTGTTGGAATTGGATGCACAGATAAGCTTTGCAATAGGCACACCCATGTTCTTGGCATAATAAGCCGCAAGAATGTTTCCAAAGTTACCTGTGGGAACAACTACATTGATGCTGTCGCCGTCGGCGATTCTGCCCTCCTTGAGGAGCTTGCAGTAAGAATAAACATAATAAACGATCTGAGGAACCAGTCTTCCGATGTTTATGGAGTTGGCTGAAGAGAACTGGAAGCCCTTCTCATCCATAACCTTGGCAAGCTCAGGATCTGTAAAGAGCTTTTTAACGCCTGTCTGGGCATCGTCAAAGTTTCCTTCGATACCGATAACACAGGTGTTATCACCCTTCTGTGTAACCATCTGCTGTTCCTGTATGGGGCTTACGCCGTGCTTGGGATAAAAAACAATGATCCTTGTGCCTGGAACATCTGCAAAACCTGCAAGTGCAGCCTTACCTGTATCTCCGGATGTAGCTGTAAGAATAACGATCTCATTCTTGGCGTTGTTCTTCTTGGCAGCTGTTGTCATGAGATATGGAAGAATTGAAAGAGCCATATCCTTAAAGGCAATGGTTGCTCCATGATAGAGCTCCAGGTAATATGCTCCACCTGCCTCTGACAAGGGTGCAATCTCCTCTGTGTCAAACTTGGAATCATACGCGTGTGAGATACAGTATTTGAGTTCCTCCTCAGTATAATCCGTCAAAAGAAGCTTCATAACCTCATAGGCTGTGCCCTGATAATCAAGCTGTGCTAATTCTCTCAATGACTTCTCAAGGGTGGGAATATGATCCGGAACATATAATCCTCCGTCCGGTGCCAAACCTCTGAGAATCGCCTCAGACGCCTTGATCTGTCCTTTTGCTCCTCTGGTACTGCTGTACAAAACTTCCTTTGCCATTGCTTTCACTCCTCATTTATTGGTAAAATATTAATTGATATAGCGATAATTATAGATTTTTCAAGGTAAGATTTTGCCCTTTGAGTAATCAGTATACCATAATACCCACGAAAATATCTACCATTCATTTTAATACTTTGAATTATTAAAGCACTAAACAGAAGGTTTGTAAAGATGGCAGAAAAGATAAGTAAGATCCGCAATATCGGCGTCTACGAAACTGCCCTGAAGGACGGTACTCCCTCCTTCAGAGCCTCCATCACCCACGGCGGAAAGCATATTTCCCTGGGGTCTTTTTCCGATGCGAACACTGCTGCCGTTGTTTACAAAGAAGCCCGTCACATATTATCGGACCCTGACTTTGTTGTTTCTTCATACAACTCCAATATGTACCTTCCCTTTGATAAGTGCGTGTGCCTTATTAATTTCAGGGATAAGGGCATGTACATCTCCAATCCTATTTATCTTGAAAAGAAATACTTCTTTTATTATCTGTCTCCAACGCTTGTCTACAAATTCGATATAGAGGATCTGTTTTACTACTCTTCTCATAAGATCATGAAAAGAGGACGTCATCTTTTTGTTGCGGACTACGGCAGTCAGCTGTCCGTCCTTGCCCGCTACGGGATCAAGAGCTATGCCGTGGAAGGAAGAGATTACCGCTTTGCCAATGATGACAGTACAGACCTTAGATATGAAAACATCATCATTCTGAACAGATACAGAGGTGTAAGGCAATTTGCCGAAAAAGGCTTCATCCGCTACAAAAGCGTAATACATGTCAAGAGTAATTATGTGATCGGCAAGTACAACACAGAAGCCGAGGCAGCCATCGCCTATAATAAAGCCGCTGATATTCTCAAAAAAAATGGGATAAAGAAAAATTTCCAACTTAACTACGTGGAAGATCTTTCTCCATCCCAATATGCCGATATTTACACTAAACTTAAGGTTTCAACTAAAATTTATGAACTTCAGCAGACACCCAGATCAACGTAATAATTTCTGAAATTACCGGGCTCCACATATACATTTACGGGATAGCCCACATTTAATCTGGCTCTGACATCATTAGTTACGTTGTATAATCCTTCGCTGACAAAACGGTATTCCGCACCGCTTGATGGCTCTACATAGTTTGCATATACAACAATAGGTCGCTGTCTCCTGCTAAAAGCGTTACCGGTTCCGGTAATATTTGTAATTATGGCCTGTACAATCCAGCCATTTTGCAGCAGTCTCTCTTTTTTCTTTTTCGCAGCCACGACGATACTTACTATGATGGCTCCTGCTATTGCAAATACGAAACCTATTCCGCCAAATATATATCCAATGATATTCATACCGGGTGCCATGATCTTGGAAGGATCATCGGGATTCAAAAGAATCTGCACCTCATCTCCAACTTCCATTCCGGTAGTGTAAAAACCGTAACTTACATGCTCATAGGCTCTGCCTTCGTAAGTATAATCCACATAGGTGTAATAAGTTTTCTCTTTTCTGTTTCTTCCGTCTCTATGAACCGTTCTGGTTTCAACCTCTATGTCAGATATAACTCCGGTTATCTCAACAGCGTTTGCCTGAAAATTATGGAAAAAAACGGATATAAAAATTCCGACACCAAAGAAAATCAAGCCAAGAGCTAATAACACTGATCCAACAATAGTCCCAACAAAATTCTCTTTATTAAACATACTTAAATCACTTTCTCCATTCCTGTTTTTTCTTAATTCTAGTTTCATAAGCTTATATTTCAAAGCTTTGATCCCACAAATTAAAACAGTCCATTTCTCCAATCCTTCATATTATATCTGGCAATGGCTGTAACTCCCACTATAGTCCAGGTAACTCCCGTTGCAACCCACAGTCCCCAGGCTCCGAGAAAAGGAAGCGAACACAGAAATGCGGGGAATATTACTCTTCCCGTCATCTCGGCTATTCCTGAGATAAGCGGAAACTTGGCATCTCCTGCCCCATTGAGTATTCCCCTTCCCACATAGATTGCTCCAAGTGGCAGATAGAATATAGAAAGGATCTTCATTGCTTTTGATCCGAAGCTTATGATCTCGGTCTCCGAACCATCAATGAATATTTTCACGAACATATCGCTGAAAAGCATCATAACAGATATCATCACCGCAGCATATATAACCATCATTATCATGCCGCTTCTAAAGCCCTGTTTGACTCTGTCACCTTTTTTGGCGCCGATATTCTGACCGGTGTAGGTAGACAGCGAATCCTGAAGAGCCTTGAACTGCATATTGACAATGTTCTCAATCTTGCTGGTGGTGGTAAAAGCAGCAACAACAATAGAGTCAAAGGAATTGATAACTCTCTGAAGGATAACGAAGGACAGCGCAATAAGTCCGCTCTGAAGTGCCATTGAACCTCCAAGGGTATAGCACTTGCGGATAACATCCGGATCCAGTTTCCAGTCGCTTCTCTCAATCTTAAAGACAGGATTTCTCCAAAAAGCATATGCAATGGAGCCTGCGGCAGACAGAGCCTGCGCCGTAATTGTGGCAAGCGCAAGTCCCACAACTCCCATCTTGAAATATATTACAAACAAAAGATCCATAAAAACATTGAGAAAGCTGGATACTATAAGAAAATACAGAGGTGTCTTGGAATCTCCCACACCTCTCATAATATAGGAAATCGTATTGTAAAGAGCTGTTCCTATGAAACCTATGCAGGTAATGGCCATATAGGCTGTGGCGGAATCCACGATATCCGCAGGAGTTTTCAGAAGGTTCCTGAGCACATATCCCGACAGGCTAAATCCAAGAAATCCCACAAACAACGCTGTGACACTCACCATAACAAAAGCATTGGTTATCACCTTCCTAACACTTTTCATATCGCCGCTTCCGAAATTCTGAGATATCAAAATTCCGATTCCTGTCGCAAGACCGTTACCAAGTGCAAAGAACAGATTGGTAATTGAGCCGGTGGATCCAACTGCAGCCAGTGCCTTGGCGTCTATGAATCTTCCTGCGATTATTGTATCCACGATATTATAAAACTGCTGAAAGATGTTTCCCATCATCATGGGAAGCATGAAGGACAGAATAAGCTTATAGGGTACGCCTTCAGTCATGTCCCTGGAAAACTTTTTTGATGCTGTCTGGGCCATAAAAAATCCTCAATTATATCAATACCGGTTTTAGTTACCAGTTTAGTTTCTCCCTGAGATACGCCGTCAGAGCTGCTGTGGCATTCTCATGGGACTTTTTTCCGGGGTGCATATGAGCTCCGAAGGTCTCCATGGTGGTGTTTGGAAGCTGGAAAAAGGATACATTGGTGTCCCCTGTTTCTTCCTTGTACTTCGCTATTGCTTCAGTGATTGTAAGGTTCAGATCACATCCCAGCATGCCATAGCACCAGGCCAGATGGGCTTTGGGATTGTTCTTTCTGAGCATTTTCAGGAAATTCACCGCTGCATTCTCTACCTTGAGCTCGTCCTCCCTGTTAAGGGATCCGTCCTCATTTCTTCTCATCTTGTAGGTCTTGCCATCCTCAGGATTTACAAGAGGTGGCTGTGAAAAAGAAGTAATGTCATTGGTTCCCAAGTTTACAACTATAGCATCGGGCTGCCAGGATGTAAAGTCATAGGGCTCATCCATACCAAGTTCCTTAGAAAGAGGCCCTGTCACAAGACCGCAGACCTTCTCATATACCTTGGGAATATTGTGCCTTGGATCATTGTCCCAACCGCAGAATACTCCCCAGCCGCCCTGGGACAGAATGTGGTAGTCAGCATCAAGCTCTTTGGCCGTCATAACAGCATAGTTCACGGAGGCGCTCATATACATGGCAAGCCAGTCTGTATCTGTAACAGCGCCGTAGCTCCCCTCTCCGGAGGTGATGCTGTCTCCGATGAATTCAAGTCTTCTTGTGAGCTTTCTCACCTCATGAAATTCGCCGTTTAGTTCAAAGCCGTGAACCAGAACCTTGCATTTCTCATCCTCGCTCATAGCCTGAAGCTCTCTGTAGAATTTCACGGTCTTAATTCCGGCGGGATCCATGTTTCTGAACAGGCAGATCCTGTGTTTTCCCGGAAGCAGCATCTGTCTCCCCATAAGTGCTCCGTTCAACTCATAGGCAACCCATGGCTCATGGAAGTCGTTGTCCGTCTCCACCTCGATCCATAAGTCGGAGCCAGAAACCCTGATCTCAACGGCGCTGCCGTTAAAAAGAAGCGGCAAGGGCTGTCTTACCCTGCCAAGTCTTCCGTAGATATTTATATTTCTGTCTTCAATATCATTTACCGCAAAATACCTTAACTCTCCCATCTTTTTTCCCTCTCTGACCTAAGCATTATATTTTATTATATTGCTTTTCGTTTCAAAAAAAAGCGCATATTCAACCTTTTTTACTGTGTTATAATATCCATTGGTCAAAATCAAAAAAAGGAAAAGGATAAAACATGAATTACGTATACGAGACTCATCTTCACACTGTGGAAGCCAGCAAATGCGGCAAAACTCCGGGTAAAGACTACATAGACTATATGATAGATCTTGGTTACAGCGGAATGATCGTAACCGATCACTTTTTTACCGGCAACAGCTGCGTACCGGCAGACCTTCCCTGGAGCGAAAGAGTCGAGATGTACTGCAGCGGCTATGAGCATGCCCTTGAAGCAGCCAAAGGCCGCGACTTTACCGTAATGTTTGGAATAGAATATAACTTCCAGGGGGATGAATACCTTCTCTACGGAATAGATAAAGAATGGCTTCTTGCCCACCCTGAGATCATGGAAAGGGACAGATGCCTTGTAAGAGACCTGGTTCACGAAGCAGGCGGCATTATGGTTCAGGCTCACCCTTACAGAGAAAGGGACTATCTGTCCGCAATACACCTTATGCCCTCTGTATGCGATGGAATAGAATGCTACAATGCAGCCAACCCGGATTATCAGAACGCTCTTGGTTACCATTTTGGCAAAGAGCATGATTTCCTGATGACAGGCGGCTCTGATATTCATCTTCTGGGTCAGAAAGACATGGGCGGAACAAGTTTCCCCTACAAGATTGGTTCAATCTCCGAGTTTGTCAGAGCTTTCAAGGCAGGAGACGGCACTCCTGTTCAGAAAAGAAATGCAGCCGAGGCAAAAAAATTCATTTCCGTTGAAGCTACAAGTGAACTTACTACGGTAACACAGCCGCCTGTTCTGCCGGTTATAGATCACGATAATTTGTGATTTGTCCATTGAACCTACTTTATTGTATACTTAAATTATATTAATACTTAAAAATATGGGGTAATATATGGATTCATCAGAAAAAAGTATCAAAACGACGCTCAAAAAAGACTTCTTCAGACTGGTGGTCGTTCTTTTGTCAGCTCTTCTCATGGCGTTTAACATCAACACCTTCATCAATGCAGGAGGACTGTATCCAGGCGGCGCCCAGGGAATCACCATCATCACACAGCGAATATTCAGCAAGTACTTTGGCATCAACCTGCTGTATACTCCGATAAACATTGTCCTCAACGCGATTCCCGTCTATATCGGCTACAGATATATCGGCAAGAAGTTCACCCTGTTCTCAATGATAATGGTGTTCTTCAACGGTGTATTCGTCGATATTCTCCCATCCTTCCAGGTGACACATGATCCGCTTCTTGTGGCTGTGTTCGGAGGTATTGTAAACGCAATAGCCATTACCATGTGCCTTAAGGTGGATGCCACCTCCGGCGGAACAGATTTCATATCAATCTTTTTGTCACAGAAAAAAGGAATTGATGCCTTCCCTTATATTCTGGCAGGTAATATCGTCATCCTTACAGTTGCAGGTATCGTCTTTGGTTGGGACAAAGCGCTCTATTCCATGATATTCCAGTATGTAACAACTCAGGCGCTTCACGTACTGTACAAGACCTATCAGCAGAGAACCCTGTTTATCATTACCGACATGCCCGACAGAGTATGTTCTCTCATCTACGCAACCTGCGGACACGGTGCCACACTTATTGACGGCGAAGGTTCTTTTGCACATAAGAATAAAAAGATTGTTTACTCGATAGTAAGCGCTTCTGATACCAGAAAGCTTATTCCCAAGATCAAAGAGATTGACAGAAATGCATTTATCAATTCAGTCAGAACAGAAGAAATTATGGGTAACTTCTATATGAAGCCCAGAGATTAATAGCAGAAAAGGACGGCCATGGCCGTCCTTTTCTATCAATTTGTTATCTCATCAACTCTGTCAGCGTACTTGATCCTGTATATACGCTTCAGGGAATCATCAATCCTGCTCTCGGATATCTCACCACTCTTAACTGCTTCCAGAAGGCCATTGTAGGCTGCTTCAAAATCACTGCAGAGGTAAATCATATCCGCTCCGGCACTCAAAGCCTGCACTGCAATTCTGTCTGCAGGATAACTGTCTGTTATAGCCTTGTCATTAAAAGGTCCGGAAATAACGATTCCGTTAAAACCAAGGTTCCCTCTAAGCTCTGTATTTATCATTGTCTCGGAGAGACTTGCGGGAGATGAATCAGTTGCAATG
The DNA here is from genome assembly GCF_028539135.1 of Butyrivibrio sp. DSM 10294. Lineage (NCBI taxonomy): Bacteria > Bacillati > Bacillota > Clostridia > Lachnospirales > Lachnospiraceae > Butyrivibrio > Butyrivibrio sp. DSM 10294. The sequence goes on from NZ_JANSWL010000078.1 coordinate 103,437, forward strand.
TTAGGAAGTACCGCATTGCCAACGAGCACTGCCGTAAGATTATCCCCTTCAATAGCATTCTTAAAAGGTATGTATGCCCCTGCCTCAAGATCCTCTTTGGTCAGTTGAGAAAGGGTCTCTTCATCTGTATCAGCTGATACCGGGAAAGAATTGGCACAGCTGTTAATGCCCTGACTCTTAAGTCCTATTATGAACGATGTCATACGGTTTCCGGCTTCACCGGGGTCCGCTCCGAAATGATTGTCCTCTGATAACACTACTGTCGGTGCCAGATTCATATTGAATCCGTATTTGTACATAACAGCTCCGATCTTGGAGCCTGCCTGCTCTGCAGATGCTACATCAGTGATCTCATCCGCTCCAACAGTATCTATGGAGGAGGTTATGGCTGACTGAATATTGCCCTCTTCGGAAACCATGGTAAAAATAGGATATTTACTCATGGATACTGTAGCCTTAAGCATATCGGTTATCTGGTCCTCTGACTTGATATTCTTGGCTGCATAGGATATTCCTCCAACTGCATATTGCGCAAGAGCATCCTGGGTTCCGCTTCCGGCCTTAACCGCCGTCTCAACACCTGTTATCTGCTCCGGAGTTACGATGAACAATCCTGCCACCTTATCCTCCAACGGCATCTCTGAAATACAGGTATCTACTATTTCCTCCAGAAGGTCCTCCTCAGACAGTTCCGGGACTTCCTCTTCTTCCTGAGGCGTCTCAATAACTATCTCCTGGCTGGACTGTTCAGCAGCTGCAGCCTCCTGTACCTCCTGCACGATTTTCTTATCCTTAAGAATCCCCTTAAGATAGTGTATGCCAAATGCCGCTCCCGAAATTATAAGCAATAAAAAGACAGCAAGAGTAATAGCCGCCATCAGCTGGCTTCTCTTCCTCCTCTGTCTCCTGCGAAGTCTTTTCTCATCTAAATCCTGATCTTCAAATTTACCCATTTTATCCCCGTCAAACAAAACTAATTTCTACTGTTCTATTTTAACATAAAATGGCCTGATCTTGAGATAAAAAAGACAAAAAACTAGGGCAGAAGCTTCATCTATATTACCTGCTTCTGCCCTCATACCGAGTACTTATCTTCAATTTCCTTGTTTATTCCGTCCAATGGACCGTCCTCCGATCTTCTCAGCCAATTCGTTCCATTTACTTTTGCATTCATATGCTGTGGTTGCAAACCGTTACGTTTGTCCTAGCCACTACTCATGTACTTGAAATGCTGTATTTTGGGATCTTATTTCCTAATACTTCGTTTGAATACTTTTAAAACTCTAAATCTTTTTAAAAAACCTTTTTAGTAGTCTGGTGGTCTGTACCATCCTTTCCCTGAATATTTTAATTAACTATCCCTTTGGACCATACCTGCCTTTCTTTCTCCCCAAATCGACATATTGGCTAGAGAAGTATTTGTGTTTCTTTTCTCTTGATGTACTCATTATAGCACCCGGCATTAAGTTGTCAATACATTTTTGCAATAAAATTAATGTTTTTTGATTATTAGGCCATAATTGTAAAATAATCTGTGTATTATTCTAATTGAATATACATTATACACAATTATGCAGATTCATTCTCAGCTGTTATAAATGCCGTGATAATGCAAAATCTGTTTTCACACACTTAACATCCCCCAAAAATAGCAAATGATATATTTACAGAATTTTTAATGATCTATGCCAACAGTTGACTGAGGGGATGACAATGGGACGGTTTTTATACCAGTGGGGACGGTTCTGTTTGGTAAAGTTTTGCAGACAAAACTTTACCAAACAGAACCGTCCCCACTGGTATAAAAACCGTCCCATTGTCATCTGATCATATTAAATCAATTTCAATCAAGGGGATATCTGTCTGTAAGCTCCTTGATAATAGCGCGGGCTTCGTCGTTCTTCTCGCCCTTGTTCTTGATAACAATAGCAATAGCCTCAGCGATCTTGTCCATGTCTTCCTCGTTCATGCCACGGGTTGTAACTGCAGGTGTTCCGAGACGGATACCACTTGTAACGAAGGGAGACTGCTGCTCGTTTGGAATAGTGTTCTTGTTGGCGGTGATATGAGCATCGTCAAGCCATGCCTCAACCTCCTTACCGGTAAGACCGTAGTTGGTAAGGTCAACCAGCATCAGATGATTGTCAGTGCCTCCTGATACGATCTTGATATCTCTCTTCATAAGGCCATCGCAAAGGGCCTTGGCATTCTTAACAACATTCTCAGCATAGGTCTTGAACTCAGGTGAAAGAGCTTCCTTAAAGCATACAGCCTTGGCTGCAACAACATGCTCAAGAGGTCCTCCCTGTATTCCGGGGAATACGGCCTTGTTGAACTTGAATTTATCCTGTGCAGCCTGGTTCCAAAGGATAAGTCCTCCTCTGGGTCCTCTGAGTGTCTTATGTGTTGTTGTGGTAACAACGTCAGCATATGGGAATGGGCTCGGATGAACACCTGCTGCCACAAGACCTGCTATGTGAGCCATATCAACCATAAGTACAGCGCCGCAGGCATCTGCTGCTTCTCTGAACTTCTTGAAATCAATGGTTCTGCAGTATGCGGAAGCACCGGCAATGATAAGCTTGGGCTTGTGTTCTACTGCAAGTCTGTACATTTCTTCGTAGTCAAGAACACCGTTCTCGTCTACACCGTAAGGAACTACCTTGTAATAGGTTCCTGAAATATTGGCACTGCTGCCGTGGGTAAGATGTCCGCCCTGGTTAAGGTTCATGCCCATGATGGTATCACCGGGCTGAAGAAGAGCAAACTGAACAGCCAGATTGGCCTGAGCTCCGGAATGGGGCTGAACATTGGCATAATCGCAGTTAAAGAGCTTCTTGGCTCTGTCTCTTGCTATGTTCTCTACTTCGTCTACCACATAGCATCCACCATAATATCTTTTTCCCGGAAGGCCCTCAGCATACTTGTTGGTAAGGGGGCTGCCCATTGCGGCCATAACTGCCTTGCTGGTCCAGTTCTCTGAAGCGATAAGCTCGATGTGATCGTTCTGACGTGCAACTTCCTTTTCGATAAGAGCTGCTATCTCAGGATCCACTTTTTTAAGTTCATCAATTGAATACATTTTCCATTCCCTCCTGAAAAAGATAGATTAATACTATTATATTTTTTCAATTTAATGCACTAAAGCAACATCCCGCTTATCGTAACACACTCTCGTAAAAAATGCTATAATAACTGTATTAATTTAATAATTAACAAAAGAAAAGTTGGGGAATGATATGTATTATTGCATTGTTAATCCTTCTGCCCGCTCGGGAAAAGGAAAAGAAATCTGGGACAATCTTGAAAAACGTTTCATAGAAAAGAAAATCGAATACCAGGTGGTTTATACCAAAGGTCCGGGACATGCAACCAGGCTTGCATCTCAGATAACGGAGAAAATCGCCGACGATAAAAAGAAAGGCCATGAGCTTCCAAAAAAAATCGTCGTTATGGGCGGCGACGGCACACTAAACGAAGCCATTAACGGTATCAAAGACTTCGACAACACTCTTTTGGGTTATATTCCCATCGGCTCCAGTAACGATTTTGCAAGGGATCTGGATTATCCCAAGAATATCGACGATCTGCTGAACCGAATAGTTGAGGGCAAGGTCAGACGTCATCTTGACCTTGGTAAACTCACCTACAATGCCATGTCCAGAGACATGTCGCGTCTTCATGACGAGCATATTCTTAATACAAGACTCTTTGACGTAAGTTCAGGAATCGGCTTTGACGCCGCCGTATGCGAAGAGGCCCTCTCCTCCGGAACCAAGAACTTTTTTAACAAAATAGGTCTTGGCAAGCTCACCTATGGAACCATTGCCATCAAGCAGCTCCTGGGTGCTGAGAAGATTCCCTGCGAAGTAAAGTTTGCCGACGGAAATACTGTTAAGCTTGATCACTTCATCGTTATAACAGCTATGATTCATCATTATGAAGGCGGAGGCTTCAAATTTGCTCCCAAAGCGGATCTCACAGACGGACTTTTTGATATCTGCATGGCTGGTAATCTGGGAAGATTCAAGATGCTGGGCGCTCTCCCCTTTGTTTTCTTCGGACATCACTACTGGATAAGAGGAATTGATCATTATCTCACGGATAAGATCACCATCAAGACAGATAAACCCATGTGGGTTCACACAGACGGCGAAGTATCGGTTAAATCCGACAACATCACACTTGAGTGTCTCCGCAAAAAACTTCAGCTTATGAGCTAAGTGCATATACCAATATCAACAGTAAGAAAGAGCATGGGATGTAATATCTCATGCTCTTTCTGATATTCTTGTTATGATAATCTTAGTTGTATCTGTAAGCAACCCGCTCCTGCCTCTTCCTGCAAAAGCTCTCCACCAGTGATGTGTGATAGAACACATAGTAGAAAATCGTTGCCATGATAAAGGCAGTAATAACATCATAAACGGAATGCTGCTTAACAAATACTGTTGAAAGGATAATCGATGCTCCTATGATATGTCCGATCACCTTGGCTGTCTTGTTAAATCTCCTGCTGCGCTGAATGGCGATCATGGTTCCGATTGAATTGTAAACATGAATGCTGGGCCACAGGTTGGCAGGTGTATCGGCCTTGTATATTCCAAGGACCAGGTGTGTAAATAAATTGTCCCTTGGCATTACTACAGGTCTAAGGTGATGCATGTTCGGGAACAGGGTTGAAATAATAAGGAATATCGTCATTCCTGTAGCCAGGAAGAAGAAATTCTTGTAATAATCCTCCACTTCAAAGCTAAACATAAGTATCAGCAGTGTTACCGAAACATACAAAAACCACATGTAGTAAGGAACAATAAACGCTTCCACAAAGGGAATAAGGTCATCGAGCTGCGTGTGGATTATCGCATAATGCGAAAATCTGTGATGCTCTATCCAAATGAACCAGATAAGATAAATAGGCGCATAGACAAAAATCGGTGTCGCAAGCTTCAAAAGATCAGACACCGTATCTCTGTCAAACGGTCTTCCGGCCCACTTCTCGTATAGTTTTTTCATAAATAAATCCTCATTGCAAAGAAACTGTATATGTAATTATGTCAGCTCTTGCACTAAATCGCATTACTCCTCAAGTAGATTATGATCATCTACAAAGATAAATTATATCATATTATCGTTATCAATTAAAGTGGAAGATCTTCTGCAACAGTTTGTAGCCTGCAAGAGTTATCTTTCTTCCGCCTTTTCCGGGCAGGTAAATATAGGTGCCCTCAATGCTGTATCTGATCTTCATATACAGAAGGAAGTTCTTGTCCTTGATGTACTGAAGAAGCTCTTTTCTCTTAGCCAGGTTCTCAGGAGTATCCTCAGTGATAAGAAGCACTGAAGAAATAGCTGTAATGATCTCCAGATAGTTAAACATGTATTTATGTCTCTCTCGCTGAGAACGGATCATGCCATAGTTCTCTACATAGTAATCGATCATAAGCTTATTTACACGGATCTGCTGATCGATTCTTGAAAGCATGATCTTCTGATTAACGGACTGATCCTCCCTTCCAATGTAGTAATAGTAAAAATTAACATCAAGATAATACATGTTCTTAACAAAAGGAAGCGGATTGAAAACATAAATGTTATCAACATAGAAGGTATGCTCCGGAAGTCTCAGACCACACTGTTTAAGAAGTTTGGTCCTAAAGATTACGGAATGCATAAGAAGATAATGTCCCTTTGGAGTTCTCTTAACATCCTTCCAGGTAAAGAGCTGCTCGATGGGGAACATGGTGTTGTAGCGCATTACCTTGTGTCTCTTCTCTCCAACCTTGTTGTATACAAAGTTACTGATAAGAAGGTCAAGAGGCTTCTCCCCTCCTGAAAGCTCTGAAAGAGTTGATAAGATCTTTCTGTAAGCTATCTCTTTTACCCAGTCGTCGGAATCAACAACCTTGAAATAAAGTCCGGTGGCATTCTCAAGACCTGCATTTACAGCAGAACCGTGTCCTCCGTTGGGTTTGTGAATTGCTTTGACGATCGTAGGATATTTTCTTGCGTACTCATCTGCGATTTCTGCAGTTCTGTCCTTGGATCCGTCATCTACGATAAGAATCTCCACCTCTTCTCCACCGAGAAGCAAAGATTCGATACATTTCTCCATGTAGGCTTCTGAATTATAGCAAGGTACTGCTACTGAAAGTAATTTCATTTGTTTCTTAACTCCTTAATCTACTGCTTTCAAATTTTTCTATGGCACTGAGACAGGTACGAAGATCGTTAAAGCGATCGTACACATCCCCCTTCTCCACAACAACGCCCAAAGACATTGCCATTATGTCTATCATATCATTGGTTATTATGGGGCGAAGCTTGGATAAAATATCGTTCTTCTCCGCTGCCAGGTCTGCATCCAGGAATTTGATCACCAGCGGATCAAGATTGAGCTCACTGGCTTCCTCATCGGCTGTCTTGGCCATAACCTGCGAGGGCTTATATGGTTCTTTCCTGAAGTCCTCTCTGGCCTGTTCAAAAGTTCTTTTTCCTGAAGGTGTTTCGAAGGAAGAAGTATCATTCAACTCCTTAACGGAAACCTCCTTGGAAGGGCTGACTTTCTCAAATCTATATTCCTGAACGGCGTTAGGATATTTTACTCTGTCCACTTTGGACATAAACATATCAAGCGGACGTACATATATCTTGTAATCACCGTACAAGGCCTGATATACCACCATCTCTTCCCTGGTCTCGGAATGAGTGGCCACTGTAACTATCTGATACAGATTTCCTTTAAAATGCCTGTATAACTCCTGTGGGCTTGGTTTAACCGGTCTTTCCACCTTATAACCTCCTAAATCAATACACATTTATTTAGTATAACCTTAAGTCAGTTTTTTTTAAACCACCTTTTTGACCGTTGTACATTTTATTATGACCATTTCGACACTGATGACATAATCCAGCTTGCCGGTCTTGACCGCTTCGTCATTGGAGGCACACAGCTCCAGAGCATCCATAAGCTCCTGATTGCTGTATCCTCTGGCCCAGTTCTGATATTTTCCGACAAGAAAAGGGGCAATCTTAAGTGCACTTGCGATACTTCCCTTATCACGCCTGTTGTCTGTCATCTCCTTGACCTGCAGCATGATATTAAACTGCCTTGTGATAAGTGCAAGGATCTTGGCAGGAGGCTCCTTAAGTGCCAGCAGATCATAATAAAGATCGATGGCTCTCTTCTGATTCCTCTCAACAATGGCATCAGTCATGGCAAAAATGCGGCTGGTAAGCCAGTTGGCGCAGACTGCCTCGATATCCTCCTCCGTTATGCGGTCTCTGTCCATGCAATAGCACACAAGTTTCTCAATCTCCGTGCTGATATTGGACATATCCGTTCCCACTCTCTCAAGGAAAAAAGACGCAGCACCGGGTGAAATGTTTTTTCCTTCGGAAGTGACTCTGGAAAGGATCCACCTGATAAGCATCTGATCATCCTGTACATCACAGCTTATCTCAAAGCCCGTCTTACTGAGGGCCTTATAAATATCTTTCCTCTTATCCAGGTCCTTTTCCACAAATATTATGACTGCAGACTCAGCAGGACTCTTCAGGTAATCCGCAAGCTCAGGACATCCGTTTTTGAAAAAGCCGCTGTCCTCTATAAGCAGTACTCTTTTATCCGCAAGAAAAGGCATTGTCTCTGCCATATCGATTATTTCAAGAGGATTGATGCCGTCTCCCTCATATCTTGTGAAATTCATGGAAGAAGCATCCGCGGAAAGAGCCTTGAGAAGCTTGTCCCTGTTCTGGTATCTCAGATAGGCTTCCTCACCACAGATAAGATAACAAGGCTTAAAAACCCCGTTCTTGATATCATCGTTTAGTTGTTTTTGCTTTACCTGAAAGTCTGACGTTTTAGCCGGCATTTTATTCCTTTTCCAAATGGTTGTAATAATATCCCTAATATTTTAGCAAGTTGGCTGACCAATAACAACTGACTATTTGACCAATTTCCATGTTTACTCTCCTAAGCTCACGAATGGGATGATTTTGCAGTTCTTCCCGTTTGTTTCTATCCTTATCGCGCCGCTTTCATCGGTGCGACAGATTCCTGCGCCAAAGGAGTTAAGCCTCTCAAGAAGGGCTCTGTGGGGATGCCCGTAGGAATTGTCTTTTCCGCAGCTGATCACTGCGATCTTTGGCCTGACCATATTAAGAAATTCCTCATCGGTGGTGTATTCGGAACCATGATGGGCCACTTTAAGTAGCGTAAGACCTGAATATTCACCCCCTGCCAATGCAATATTTTCCTTGAGATTCTCCTGCCCGGCGCCTTCCACATCTCCGGTAAAAAGAGCGGAGAAATCACCATATCGCATATACAGAACAGTAGAGTATTCATTGGCACCTTCATAGGAAATATGCGGATCCGGATTGAGGCAGATAAGTTCAGCGCTTGTTCCGGGAATAACCAGCTTCTTGCCCTCGCAGATATATGTTATGGGAATATTAAGCTTAGAGGCTCTACTCTCCAGCTCATGATAATTATCGCCCTTAAGGCTCTCAGGAATCCCCGGAAGCACCAGGTTACCAATAGCAATTCCACCCTTTTCCATATCATCCATAAGCTCCAGAAGCCCGCTTATATGATCCGTATCCTCATGGGTCATAACCGCTATGTCGATATAACCGATACCTTCATATTGCAAGAAGGGAATCAGCTTATATTTACCTATCTGCTTCTCGGAGGTACTACCGCCATCAATAAGCATGGTCTTATTCTCTACCTCAAGAACAATCGCATCTCCCTGTCCGATATCAAGCGCCGTCACCGTGACAGGCGCCTTTATGCTAAACAGTAATATGACCATGGCTCCTATAAGAACCGCATACCTTGCCGCCTCATATAACAGTCTCCTTTGCGCGGTTATCTTTTTCTTACCGGATAGCCTCTTCTTCACCATATCCGATATAAGCGGATAAGCCAGTATGATCGCAAGATATATGGTGATCTTAATATGATCGGTATGCCCGATGTACCAGGTTTTGCCGGGAATTCCCCTCATCGCTTCGCAGGATAAACTGATCCCCTCAAGTATCACATGCACTACTATTCCCGGTATAAACGCCAGTTTCGATGATATGGCTGCCAGAACAAGGCATATGAATCCCACAATCATAAATGGGATCATTAGAGGAATTATCAAAAGATTGAGCATAAAGCCATAGACCGGATAAGTATAGTAAGACGAGGCATATACCGGCAGCGTCACAATAAATATCGCCAGCGAAGATATAAGGCTTTCCGTACAAAAGTAAAATACCTTCTGCCACCGCTTTTCCTCATCATCCGTAACCAGATGCATTTTCCACTTTTTTTCCAAAAACACAGGTAAAAGTGATTGTCTTAAATAAGCGATTCCAATAACAGCCCCGAAGGAGAACAAAAAGCCGCTGTTATACAGGTAAAGGGGCTGGCTTATAAGGAGCAGTAATCCCGCCAGCCCCAAAGCTGTCAGAATATCATAGGTTCTTCTCAACATAGGCGCCAGCATTCTTAGCGAAAACATAAGTATTGCCCTAAAGGGTGATGTTCCCATACCGCACATGGTGCCGTACAGGTATATAAAGCCTATGGAAAGAAGTCCCGCCAGATTTTGGTTCACCCGGATTTTCCTAAGAAGTTCATATATTCCCATTCCCATTATTGAAATGTGAAGACCACTGACCGACAGAATATGAATAATCCCGCACTGCTTATAGAGCTCTTTCAGCTCCTCGTCCATATAGGCCCTGTCCCCGAGAAGAACTGCCTTAAGCATGGCGCTGTCCCGGGGCTCAAGTGCTCTGTCCAGTGATCTCTCAAGGAAGAACCTGATCCTGCACAGGTACTCTTTTACATGATCCATTTCTCCGGAGGCTCCCAGCACCTGCGCTCCGGTCAATCTGTATGAAATTTTTAAGGTTGAATAATACAGCAGACTGTTGAATTCTCCGGGATTGGTGGGAGGCATAAATGCCTTCACCCTGCCTTCAACTTTAATTTTTTCCCCAATTGAAGGAATATACCCTTCTGAAGAACTCATGTAACATTGAATATATTTCAGATTCCCGGAATACTCACCGTTATCCGGGATAAGATACAAGACAGGCAAAACATTGCCGATATAGTCCTTCCGATACTCGCGAAAGCTGACGGTGCCGCATATGGAAATGTGGCTTCCGTCAATCTCCCCCGAAGTATCAGAGAGCAGATTGTCTGAAAATAACTCCAGGTACAAAAACACAGCCGCCGCAATGACTATGGTAATCAGACATAACGGCCGTTTCATAATTAATGACAAACTCCTGATTATTTAGAATTAGTCGACAATATCAAGATTTCTCTCGTACTGTCCGCTTATAAGAAAGTCCATGAAAGTAAAGGAATCCTCACCGTTAACGGAAAATGCCACTTTGTTAACTGCAGGAAGCTCTGTTACCGTGTTGACGATGGAATAGATTGCAGCTTCTGCCGTAACATTATCCACCGGGCTAAGGAAGCCATTGTCAAAGTCAATGTAGCAGACTCCGTCCTTGACATTGACACTCTTAATCTTGGTATCCTTGGAAATCGAAGGAAAAACTATGTCTGTGTTGGGCCCGTTTATGATCTGCTCAACCGCAAGTCTCTCCATGGAAATATTACTGTTATACACAACGGATCTGTACACAGGGCTTAGCCTGTTGCCTTCCTTGGTGGCAAAATAGAGCTTGAGCTGTACCTTCTCATAGGTGTTGATCTCATTGCCCACATTATTGATAAAGGTATCTGCTGACATATTTCCGACAATATTCCCGTAGTGATCTGTAAGGGGCGCTCCGTCTATCTGGAAGGACACATAATCAACGCTGTCAAGCTGGGTAAAAGTCCTGACTATTGCAGCTCTGTCAAGGATCTCTATGGTTCTTCCAAGTTCCATATAACCTGCCCCGAAATTCAAGGTAAGGAGCTTATCCTTAAGGGTATAGCTGATCAGCTCATTGCTATCGGAAATAGGCGCCTCATACTGCAGCCTGTCAGGCATGGTCCGAAGAACCTCCATCAGCTCCGCTATGGCGGCGTCAGCATCCTCCATACCGGCATTGAGAACATAATCATCGGAAATAATGCCGGTCTCCTCACTGTTCACATAATATACCTTGATACTGCCTTCCGGCGGCTCCTTCTGCTTGCTGCAGCCAAAAGAAACGATGCCAAGCAGCGTGACAACCAGCAGGGTATTCAGTTTTTTAATAAAAAGCTTATGCTTTGCTCCTATCATATCCGTAGCCTCTCACTGCTGCTTCTTGTTGCCTGCACAGATAAGCGGAATCTTGATGGTGAAGGTGGTGCCTTCTCCCGGCTTACTCTTAAGGTCTATTGAACCTCTGTGCATAATAACCGCGCTTCTTGCTATGGACAGTCCGAGGCCTGTGCCTCCTACCTCTCTGGATCTGGACTTGTCCACTCTGTAGAATCTCTCGTAAATATGGTCGAAGCAGTCCTCGGGAATACCTACCCCCGAGTCCTTAACCTCAATGTAAAAATACTGATGATCCGCATCTATAGTAACTCTGACCCAGCCGTTGTCATTGTTGTATTTGATGGCATTCTCCACCAGGTTCATTATTACCAGCGATATCTTGACCTCATCAATCTCAGCCGTAACAGCTCTCTTACTCTCAAGAGTAAGGTCAATGTTTCTCTGCATGGCAATGGGACGAAGCCTCTTAAGAACAGATTCCGTAAGATTGACCACATCAACATTGGTGACAATAAGTCCCGATGCCTTCTTGTCCATCTTGACCAGCACCAGAAGATCGTTGATTATCTTGTCCTCACGGTCAATCTCATGGGAAATATCATTCATGAAATCCCTGTACAGCTCATTTGGTACTTCCTCCTGAGCAAGAAGAGAATCCGCAATAACCTTCATGGAAGTGATGGGGGTCTTAAGCTCATGAGATACGTTGGATACGAATTCCTGTCTGGAATCATCCAGTACCTTCATCCTCTTAAGCAGAGCATTGAAGGCATTGAGGATCTGCTCGGTCTCATAATAATTGGGACCGCTGACAGGCTGGTCCGTATATCCTGCCTTAACATCGTTGATGGCGGCTGTGATCCTGTTAAAGGGTTTAAGAAGAATATTGGCAACCCAGGCAGCGAAAACAAGGATGACCGTTACAATAATAACTTCAAGAGTCGTAGCTCTTCTTCCCAGAATATCCAAAGTTGTCTCAATGGTATCCGTTGATACGCTGGTAAGAAGCACACCCCTTACAACAACGCCGGTATCACCAACATCAGATACATCCTTTTCCTGGATCAGCTGAGATTCAATAATGGGAGTGATCATCTCAATATATCCGTTGTTCTTGTCAAACTTGGATACAGCTCCCCTCTGTCCCGTCTTAAGGCAGTTAACTACTTCTTCGGAAATAATAATCTTGCCCTGACTGATATTGTAGGTATCCTTAACGACCTTAAGATCGTCATTGATGACCATTACTCTTCCGTCATAGAGATTAGCCAGCATATCGAGCTCGGCATTGATAACCTCGGAAGAAGTGTCCTGTAAATAATTGTAAGCGATCAGGTGATTAGCCAGAATCTTCAACTGAGTCTGAACCTCAGTTGATCTGACATTGACGGCACGATCCTCATAACTGTCAAGAATTACCGCATGCATAACAAGACAGGATATAAGGCCTGTTGCGAAAACAATTATGAAGAATCGTACCCTTAGACTTTTTAAAATATATCGAATTTTAAGGTTCTTAAAAATCTGCGCCATAGTATCACATTATGCCTGGAAAAAGTATCCGCTTCCCCACTTGGTTCTTACATATCTGGGCTCGCTGGGTGTACTCTCAAGCTTCTCACGAAGTCGTCTGATATGAACATCAACGGTTCTCTCATCACCGGGATAATCATTTCCCCAAATGGTAGTAAGAAGCTCTTCTCTTGAATATACCTTGCCGGGGTTGGAAGCAAGAAGCTCAAGGAGCTCATATTCACGGCTGGTTACGTTGATCTCTCTGTCGCCGATAAATACTCGTCTGTATTCCTCATTGAGACGAAGATCTCCGTATTCGATGTCGCCCTTTCCGGAAGAAGCCTTGGTAGCTCTTCTCATAATGGCCTTGATCCTGGCCTTAACCTCAAGAATATTGAAAGGCTTGGTTATATAATCGTCAGCACCGTACTCAAGTCCCAAGATCTTGTCCATGTCATCGCCCTTGGCAGTAAGCATGATAATCGGAACATTGGAAAATTCCCTTATCTGCTGGCATACCTCAAATCCGGTAAGTCCCGGAAGCATAACATCAAGAAGAATGATGTCATATTCCTTGGCTCTTGCCATCTCAAGAGCTTCCTGGCCGTCATAGGCGCAGTCAACAACTATATCATCCTGTTCGAGACTGAATTTGATGCCCTTTACGATTACTTTCTCATCATCAACTACAAGTGCCTTTTTACTCATGTTTTCACCAATCCTGTATATTCAAACTGTTATCTTATCACTGATCTTGGAAAAAAGTTTATCCTTAATTCCGGAGATTTTCATTATATCCTCTTTTTTGCGAAAGTTCCCATTCTTGTCACGGTACTCGATTATCCTGGTGGCCACTTTCTCTCCGATACCCGGAAGAGTCATTAGCTGTTCTTTGGAAGCCGTGTTGATATTAACAAGCTCCGAATCACCGTCACTTAGGTCCCCGGAAGAATCCACCGGAGTATCGTAGCTCTCAGGCATAGTACCATTCTGCGTCTGCATTGCCGCTTCAGTATCACTGCCAGCAGCTGTCTCCGCCATTGTAGGAATCCTGAGTTTCATTCCATCCTTCAGAGCTGCCGCAAGATTGACATAATCGGTATCCGCTTCCTCAGAGAAACCTCCAGCCGCCATAACAGCATCGTTAATCCTGGCGCCTTCCGTAAGTTCATAAACTCCGGGAGCTCTGACTGCTCCGCAGACATAAACAACAATAGTCGTTATGCTGACCTGCGCATCCGATGCCTCTGAAGCATCAGCTGTATAACACGATGAAGCATCCGATTTTTCCACAGTTGTCACATCTATCTCACTACTCTCCAAGCCGGAAACATCCCGAAGTACAACCTCGGATGAAGCCCGCTCGCATCCGGTCAGACATAATAAAGAAACCAAAATCAATAAAAATTTGCGCATGTTTTCCTCCTAAGAGGACCCCGCCATGCTTTTTTTATTCTAATTTATTAAAAAAAATTGTGCAAGCTACTTAATCGCTATCCTCAGAAAGTCCCTCGGTAATATCCACATTCTCAGGATCAGGAAGTTTGTCCTGTTCGTATACTTCACCGGTTATCTGAGTCATGATACGTTCAGATACCTGCTTCAATGTGGCATTACAGTCTTCACCGTTCCAGATCTTGGTAAATGCGATCTCAAGTTCCATCCAGAGGTTGCTGGTCTCAATGGTCTTGGGCATAGGAACCGAATCATTGTACACGTCAACAAAGGTATTAAGATTCTTGTCCGCATATTTCACGCCATAGTGAGCAGCAACCTTGCCACCCATGGAATAAATATCACCGGAATTATCATTGCAAAGATATCTTGCGAACTGATTGGCTGCGCTGTAATTCTGGGAAAAGCCGTTAACTACAATGCACTGGGTAACTGACATAGTTCTGGTGCCGAAATCTCCTGTAAGTCCGGGCATATCCGCAACTGCAAATTCGAAATCACACTCTCCCGCTGCCTTGGCCTCATTGATCCTGGCCAGAATATCCGTTGTTGCCACGGTAAAGACGATCTTACCGTCAATAAAGTCTTTAGTTATGGAATCGTAATCTATTTCCTCGGCATCAATAGCAAAGAACTGATTGAGCTGCTGATATATTTTCATGCAGCTGATGGTATCTGTATTGTAGATATCGATCTTGGAAACATCGTCACCGGCGCTTCCGCCCACATTCATATAATTGCCTACAAAGAAATAGTTGTAGAAGATATCCGTTACATCCCACTTAAATACGGCCTCTACCTGCTCAGGGGCATTGTAGTTCTGCGCAAAGACAAGGATATCGGAAATTGTAAGAGGAAGGCTCTCCTCAACAACTTCATCTATCACTTCCTGAGAAATGGTACTCTCTGATGAAGCTGCGTCAGCGGCATCCTCAGAGGAACCTTCTGAAGCTGCTGCATCAGCCTCTGCCTGTGCAGCCTCACCCTCAGCCGCATCCATCTCGGACTGGACTCTCTCCTTGGCCATGTCTTCGAGATAGGTCTTGTTGTAAACAAGAGAACTGGTCTCAAAATAGAAAGGATAAGCAATATATTTTCCCCTGTACTTAACAGAATTAACAGCCGCAATAGGGAACATCTCCTCATCAAGATAATCCTCGCCGCTGTCAATCTCCATGGCAAGACCTGCCAGATAGGCCTTCTCAAGGGAATCATTGGTGGTTATGTATAAATCCGGATAATTGTCATCATCGACTGATGCTTTATTGATAGCCTCAAGGTATTCCAGTCCCGAAACAAGAACCGGCTCAACCCTGACGCTTTTATTGGACTCAGAAAAAGCAACAGCCTTACTCTGGAGATACGGAGTGAGTGAATCGTCCGTATACCAGAGTCTTACTGTTGTCTTCTCTTTGGTGAACAGTGAATGATCTTCAAACACATTCTGCTCTGAGCGGGCATAAACAAAGGCACCTGCCAGAGTACAGGCTATTAGAATTATTGAATATATTCTTATTCTAAGTTTCATAAACTCCCCAGACACGAATCGAGGATCTCGATCATGTCATCTATGTTCTTCCTACTTACAATCAGAGAGGGAACAAACCTGATGATCTCGCTTCCGGCGTTGATCAGAATAAGACCTTTTTCAAGAGCTCTGCCGATAACCTCCGCTACCGGCCTGTTAAATACCAGCCCCTGCATAAGACCTGCGCCGCGTCTGTCTACGATAAAATCATATTTATCCTTAAGTTCATCAAGACGCTGCTCCAGATAAGGTGCTACCTCTTTCACATTCTCTATTATATTGTCCTCATTAAATAAATCAAGAACTTTATTGATTGCTGCGCAGGCAAGGGGGTTTCCACCGTATGTGGTTCCGTGGTCTCCTGCCACCAGTGAATTCTGGCCAACCTTCTCAGTCATAAGGAATGCTCCGACAGGAACTCCGCATCCAAGAGCCTTGGCGGTGGTCATGATATCGGGCTTAATTCCGTATTTCTGCCATGCAAACATGTATCCCGTACGGCCCATACCACACTGGATCTCATCAAGAATAAGCAGAATATCCTTCTCATCACACAGTGCTCTTACTTTGGTCAGGAACTCCTCGGTTGCGGGGAAAATTCCCCCCTCTCCCTGAACCGTCTCAAGGATGATAGCGCAGGTTTTGTCGTTAACACAGGCAAGTACGCTGTCAAAATCATTGAGATCCGCAAACTTGATATTGCCGATCATTGGTTCAAAGGGTTCTCTGTAATGAGGATTACCTGTAACGGACAGCGCTCCGAAGGTTCTGCCGTGGAAGGAATGATTCATGGCAATTATCTCATGATCTGTTCTTCCATCCTTGAGATAAGCATACTTCCTTGCAGCCTTAAGCGCTCCCTCTATAGCCTCAGCTCCGCTGTTGGTAAAAAATACCCTGTCCATGCCTGAAACCTTTTTGAGTTTCCCTGCAGCTTCCACAGCAGGAACGTTGTAATAATAGTTGGAGGTATGAATCACCTTATCAATCTGTGCTTTGAGAGCATCATCATAGTCCTTGTAATGATATCCCAGGGCAAATACCGCAATACCGGACACGAAGTCGAGATATTTTTTGCCGTCAAGATCATAGAGATATACTCCTTCTCCCTTATCAAGGACTATCTGATAACGATTATAGGTATGAAGAAGAGCACTCTCGGCATCTTCTATATATTTTTTCATCACATCACTCATATTCAGGCCTCTTTCTTGGCGGCGTCACCTGCCAGATCATCGGCATCTCCCATAAACATGGTTCCGACACCCTTGTTGGTAAATATCTCAAGAAGAAGACAATGGGGAATCCTTCCGTCAAGGATATGCACCTTGTTAACACCCTCTCTGATGGCGCTGGTGCAGTTATTAAGCTTTGGAAGCATGCCGCCTCCGATGTTGCCGCCTGCAATAAGAGCATCCGCTTCGGAGCAGGTCATCCTTGAAATAAATGTTGACGGATCATTGATATCCTTGTATACGCCCTCGATATCGGTAAGAAATGCCAGCTTGTCTGCACCTACCGCCTTGGCAATTGCACAGGCCGCATCATCTGCATTGATATTGTAAGTGTCAAAATTATCATCAAAACCTATCGGTGCAACAATAGGAAGATAATCGTTATCCATAAGGTCATACAAAACCTTGGGATCAACCTTGTCTATCTCTCCAACAAAGCCGATATCTTTGCCATCGGAATATTTCTTGGTCACATGTAAAAGTCCGGAATCCTTGCCGCTAATACCAATAGCCTTGACTCCCAGCTCCTGAACCATGCTGACAAGCTGCTTGTTGACGCGGCCAAGTACCATCTCTGCGATCTCCATGGTCTCGGAATCCGTAACCCTGAGTCCGTTGACAAACTGTGCTTCCTTACCTACTTTGGAGACCCAGGAGCTTATCGCCTTGCCACCTCCGTGGACAATGATGGGTTTGAAGCCTACAAGCTTAAGAAGAGTCACATCCGTGATAACACTCTTTTGAAGTTCTGCGTTACTCATGGCGCTGCCGCCGTATTTTACAACAATGATTTTTCTGTTGAACTTTTGGATATAAGGCAGAGCCTCAACCAAAACCTCAGCTTTTTTTAATACTTCCTGCATATCCTTGTCCATATTATCCTCCCATGCATCAGCTGTTATCAGCTGCGATAGTCTGCATTGATCTTAACGTAGTCATAAGTAAGGTCACATCCCCAGGCTGTAGCCTCGGCGCTTCCTTCATGCATATCAACGAAAACAGTAACCGCATCGGCCTTCATTATCTTAAGAGCCTCATCCTCGTCGAAAACAATCGGGGTTCCCTTGTCAAAAACCTTGAGTCTTCCGTTTGCACTCTCAAAGAAAAGCTCCACATCATTCTGCTCAAAGTCAGCACCGGAATAGCCCATGGCACACAGGAAACGTCCGAAATTGGCATCACAGCCAAATATCGCTGCCTTGGACAGATTGGAGCCTACGATAGCCCTTGAAAGAGTTCTCGCATCCTCAAGAGACTTGGCATTAACAACCTTGGCCTCAAAGAGCTTGCTTGCGCCTTCTCCGTCTGCTGCCATCTTTTTGGCAAGGAACTTACAAACATATAAAAGAGCTTCCTTGAAGGTCTCATAGTCTGCATTCTCAGCACCAATAACCGCGTTACCTGCTTCGCCGTTTGCCATGCAAAGCAGTGTATCATTGGTGGATGTATCACCGTCTACTGTGATCATATTGAAAGTCTCAGCCACAACTTCGCTTACAGCCTTCTGCAAAAGGCTCTTCTCAATGGCTGCATCCGTTGTCAGAAAGGCAAGCATTGTGCACATGTTGGGATGTATCATTCCTGAGCCCTTGCTCATACCACCAAGATGTACTTCCGTTCCGGATAACTCAAAAGATACCGCAACTTCTTTATTAACTGTATCTGTTGTCATGATAGCCTTGGAAGCTGCTGTTCCGGCTCCAATGCTGCCATCAAGAGTCCCTGCCATCTTCTCGACTCCGCTGCAGAGCTTGTCGACGGGGAGCTGCATTCCAATAACCCCGGTGGAAGCTACAGCAACTGTATTATAGGGAACACCAAGACACTTCTCCACGGCCCTGGCGGTAGCTTCACAGGCATCAAAACCCTCCTTGCCGGTGCAGGCATTGGCAATTCCCGAATTGATAACTACAGCCTGCATGGGATCCCCCGACTTAACAATTCTCTGATCCCACTGAACACAGGCAGCCTTCACAACATTAGTGGTAAAGGTTCCAGCGCACACGCAGGGTTTCTCCGAATATACAAATGCCATGTCAGTTCTGTCTTTGTATTTGATATTAGCCTCACAGCTTGCTGCCTTAAATCCTGATGCAGCGGTAACACCACCTTCTATGACCTTCATGCTATTCACCTCGTATTGTTTTATTTGTTGAAAACCGTAAGATTCTTATCCTCTAGAACAAAATCGTAATAATTCATATCGGAGCGAAGGGTCCATCCCATCTTCTGCCAGAAGCGATTTCCCACTTCATTGGTGACAAAAGCGTTGAGGCACACCTTGTTTATCTGCTCTTCCTTAAGTTTTTCACAGCAGAAATTCACCATTTTTTTGCCTATGCCGTGCATTCTGTACTGCTCACTTACACATACATGATAGAGACAGGCTCTTCGGCCGTCATGTCCGCATAGGATTGCACCCACTATTTTTCCATCCTTCACTGCAACTGCGCAGGTGGTGGGATTTCTTTTTAAAAATCTCTCAATTCCCTCCCTGGAATCATCCATTGTCCTGATTCCAAAACCATGGATGGACATCCACAGAGCATAGACCTCATCATAATCTTCTATAGTCATTGTACGAACCATCAAACTCACCTCACAGCCTATGTCCGTCATGGGAAACAGGGAACAATCTCAAGTCCCATGGCTTCGTCAAGCCCGAACAGGATATTCATGTTCTGAACGGCCTGTCCTGCGGCTCCCTTAACAAGATTATCGATGGCACCCATCATAATGATCCTTCCGGTGCGCTCATCGATCTTATAGCCGATATCAACGAAATTACTGCCTTCAACCCATCTGGTCTCGGGATATACATTATCCTCAAGAAGCCTTATAAACTTCTCTTTGCCGTAATATTTCTCATAGGCTGCTCTTATATCGGAGGCTGTAGGAAGTTTGCCATCCTTTTTAATAAGAGTTGCATACTCTGTTGCCAGGATTCCTCTGTTCATGGGAACCAGGTGAGGTGTAAAGTTAATAAGCATCTCCTTGCCTGCTGCGTATCCAAGCTGCTCCTCAATCTCCGGTGTATGTCTGTGATTGGCAACTCCGTAAGGCTTACAGCTCTCATTAACTTCGCAGTACAGATTTGCCACCTTGGCACCTCTCCCCGCACCGGATACACCGCTAAGAGCATCCACAATAAGAGTATCCGGATCAATAAGTCCTTCTTTAATAAGAGGATAAGCTGTAAGAATTGAACAGGTTGTATAGCATCCGGGATTGGCAATGAGCCTTGCGGACTTAATCTTGTCCCTGTTGATCTCGCAGAGTCCGTAAACTGCTTCTTCTATAAAAGAAGGTGCTTTGTGCTCTATCTTGTACCACTTCTCGTAAACGGAAACATCCTTAAGTCTGAAGTCAGCGGAAAGGTCGATTATCTTAACCTTATTAAGTACATCTTCATTCACAAGGGATGCACACAGCCCCTGGGGAGTTGCTGTAAATATCACATCCACCGCATCGGCCAGCTCCTCCATGTTGTCGTCCAGACACTTGGCATACACCAGTTTGAACAGATTACCATATAAAGAAGCAAACTTCTCATCTATATAGCTCTTGGATCCGTACCAGACAACCTCTGCCTGTGGATGTCCGTAAATAAGCCTTGCGATCTCCGCTCCGGCGTAGCCTGTGGCGCCGATTATTCCAACCTTTATCATAGCCTTCACCTCGTTTTATGCATTGTTTATACATCATTTTTCACAATTTATGCATTGTTTTATGCATTTTATTATGCATATTTTTTATTCATCTCACTATTCCATGATCAGATAGCAAAAATTCAAATAGGCATGATTCAGTATACTTCTATTAAAAAAAATATGCAATAGGCTATTTAAATATTTATGCATATTTTGATTATCTTTTAAATATTTATGCATTTTGGGGTTGCATTTTATGCATAAGTGGTTTATATTGAATGGCAGGGACACAAATCTATGGTCCAATATAATAATGATAATCGAAATACAAATATAAAGAAAGAAGAGGAAATCTGTTATGGCAAAAGAAAAGGTTATACTTGCATACTCCGGCGGACTTGATACTACTGCTATCATCCCATGGCTTAAGGAAAACTTTGATTATGAAGTTGTTTGTGTCTGCATTGATTGCGGACAGGAAGAAGAGCTGGACGGTCTCGATGAGAGAGCTAAGAGCTGCGGAGCCAGCAAACTCTATATTCTTGATGTAGTTGATGAGTTCTGCGACGAGTACATCGTTCCCTGCGTAATGGCTCACGCTGTTTATGAGAACAAGTATCTCCTTGGAACTTCCATGGCACGTCCTCTTATTGCCAAGAAACTTGTTGAGATTGCAAGAAAAGAAGGCGCAGTAGCCATCTGCCACGGCGCTACAGGTAAGGGTAACGACCAGATCCGTTTCGAGCTTGGTATCAAGGCTCTTGCTCCCGACATCAAGATCATTGCAGCATGGAGAAATGACAAGTGGACAATGGATTCCCGTGAATCCGAGATTGAATACTGCAAGGCTCACGGCATCAATCTTCCTTTCTCTGCAGATTCCAGCTACAGCCGTGACAGGAACCTGTGGCATATCTCCCATGAGGGACTTGAGCTTGAGGATCCTTCTCTGGAGCCTAACTACAAGCACCTTCTTGTTCTGGGCAAAACTCCTGAGGATGCTCCCGATACACCTACCACTGTAACAATGACCTTCGAAGCCGGAGTTCCCAAATCCGTTAACGGCAAGGAAATGAAGGTTTCCGACATCATCCGCACCCTCAACAAGCTGGGCGGCGAGAACGGTATCGGAATCGTTGACATTGTTGAGAACCGTGTAGTAGGCATGAAGAGCCGCGGAGTATATGAGACCCCCGGCGGAACAATTCTCTACGAAGCACATCAGCAGCTTGAAGAGTTGATTTTGGACCGTGATACCTATACAATGAAAAAAGATATGGGCAACAAGTTTGCCGATATAGTATATGAAGGGAAATGGTTCACTCCTCTTCGCGAAGCAGAGCAGGCATTTATCGAGTCAACCCAGAAGTATGTAACAGGAGAAGTTACCTTTAAGCTGTACAAGGGCAACATCATCAAGGCTGGCACCAAGTCTCCTTACTCTCTCTACAACGAGAGCATTGCGTCCTTCAAGACCGGCGATCTCTACGATCACCACGATGCCGAAGGCTTCATCAATCTCTTTGGCCTCTCCTCAAAGGTTCGTGCCATGAAGATGCAGGAAGTGGAAAACAACAAGTAATTTCATGAATTCACTTATCATTACAATCGGATATTTTGTAATAATAAACATTTTAGGGTTCGCCTTAATGGGAATTGATAAGCGGAAGGCTCGCACAAATGCCTTCCGCATCCCTGAGGCGACTCTTTTTACTATCGCGATTCTGGGAGGAAGTATCGGATCGACAGCAGGAATGCACGTTTTCAGACACAAAACAAAACACTGGTATTTTAAGTTCGGTATGCCTATAATTATTGTGTTGCAGGCCATACTTGTCGGCCTGTTTATCTGGCTTCCGATAGAACTCAGTTTTATTTAAAGGATGGGGAACTATGCATATTGCGATATGTGATGACAATATAGCAGACAGAAAACAGACCGAGAGACTTTTGGGGCGACAGTCTGACAGAATATTCAAGGAAACCGGCGAGCGAATCTACATCGACTCCTACGGCAACGTTCCGGCTTTTCTCCACTACCCTCAGATGTATGACGGTCTTTTTGTGGATATGATATCTGAAGAGCCCACGGGTCTTGAAGTGGCCAAGCTCCTTGTTAAAGCCGGAGTTACTAAGCCAATCGTCCTTCTATCCTCTTCCATTGACTACAAAAGAGAATATGAGGAATCAGATTTCAGAGCAGACAATATATATTTCATGAACAAGCCCATCAAGGTTGCTGAGATCACTGCCATGGTGGATGAGATCAAAAAAGCCCAGGGTGATCCCATTAAGACCCTGGAACTACGTGGCAAGGATGGTACCTTCTACGCCAAAGGCGATGATATCGTCTGTGTCAAAAAACAGGGGTCGGAGCTCATTGTTTTTCTGCAGGATGGTAATCAGGTGCATATCCTTAGCGACATATACAATTTCTACGAACAATGCATAATTTTCCCGCAGATATGTCCCGTATCCGATAAGGGGCTTATCAATATCAATCACATTAGCAAAAAGTCCATGTTCAGCGTTACTATGGACAACGGTGTAACCTTAGGCATTTCTCTTGTATACAGAAATTCTATCAATGAAGCCAGAGAGATTATTTCCAAGCAATAAAAGTTTCGGAGGTTTTATGAGTTATAAAATAGTTGTTGACAGTTGTTGCGATCTTCCCGAGGAATACAGAAAAGATCCGCGTTTTCAGATCGTGCCCCTGATACTTCAGGTTGGTCCCTATGAGATCATTGATGACGAGACCTTTGATCAGAAGGATTTCCTGGCCAAGGTTGCCGCTTCAGATGACTCCGCCAGATCAGCATGCCCATCGCCGGAGCTGTTTATGCGTGCATATGAAACAGACGCTGATGACGTATATGTTGTCACTCTTTCCTCCAAGCTAAGCGGCAGCTATAACAGTGCTCTTCTTGGCAAGAGCCTGTATCATGAGGAGCACGGCCCCAAGAATATTCATATAGTCGACTCTCTGAGCGCCTGCTGCGGCGAGGCTCAGATTGCCCTTAAGGCCATGGAACTGGCCGATACAGGGATGCCCTTTGATGAGGTTGTAGAGAAACTGGAAGCCTACAGAGACGGCATGAATACCTATTTCGTTCTGGACTCTCTTGAGACCCTCAGAAAGAACGGACGTCTTACAGGAATGAAGGCCATCGTTGCCACCACCCTCAACATCAAGCCCGTATGCTGCGCCGTTAAGGGCGAAGTTGCTCAGAGAAGCCAGGGCATAGGCATCAGAAAAGCTCTTATTAAGATGACCGAGATCGTAGCCCAGGAGATAATTGATCCCGTGGAGAAGACACTTATGATCACACACGTCAACTGCTACGAAAGAGCTGCGGTAGTCAAGGATATCATCATGAAAAAAGTACCCTTCAAGAAGGCTATAATCGTAGATGCAGCAGGAGTTGCCACAACCTATGCCGGAGACGGCGGAATCGTTGTTACCTGCTGACATATCAGAACGCCAAAAACAAGGAGCAGATGTATTTCTACATTTGCTCCTTTTGTATTGCAATATTTTAAACGATATTTATATCATCCAATCTTCTTGACACTCTCGCCTTCCACCATGTGGCCCTCGAGGATCATAATTCCCTGTCTGTATCTCTCACCGCTTATCTTCCTGATAAGGTTAAGAACAGCATTTCTACCCATCTCATAGGTATCAACACCAAAGGTAGTGAGCTTGATATCACACAGTCCCGGGAAAAGATAATTATCAAAGCCCACAACGGATATATCATCCGGAACCTTGTAACCTCTCTCATTCAGCTTCCTTATCAGCATGCTGGCTGCCATATCGCAGTTGCAGACAAAAGCTGTAGGCATTTCCTCCGGTAGTTTAAAGAAACGGTTATAATCCATGATTCCGTTATCAACTTCTCTGTCCGGAATGATCCAGTCCTTTCTTATGGGATGGCCATGCTCAAGAAGTGACTTGCTATAACCAAGATATCTGTCGGTAATTGCCCCTGATGCCAGCAAAGTACCTACAAAAGCAATCTTGGAATGTCCCATATTAAACAGATAATTGGTTAGGCAATAGGCGCCATTGAAACTGTCTGAAACCACTGCGTCCTCATCACCGGTGTGATTGCAAAAATCAAGGAAAACCATTGGAATTCCGGTTCTTACCTTGATCATCTCAAGGAAACCTTCCTCCAGTCTTCCAACTACCACAATGCCATCAACCTTCCTGTCCTCAATGAGTCTTGGAGTGACCCTGTTTTTCTCATTTTCAACAGAGACCACCTCCAGCATTGTAAAGCATCCCCTGTCCATGGCAATCTGGGATACCTGCTGATGCATTCTTGTGTAAAAAGAGCTGTACTCACTCATGAAGTTCTCCGAGATAAGTACGCCTATCGTATAACTCTTGTTGGAGAAGTCTGCCTTCCTTGATACAGACGGAATGTAGCCCATATCGTTTGCAAGAGCATGAATCTTCTCCCTGAGTTCCTCGCTCATTCCCTTCTGTCCGGAAAGAGCTTTGGATACAGTTACCGTGCTAACACCGATTTTATCGGCAATATCCTTCAATCTGACTGTCTTTGCCATAATCTCCCCCTATTAAACTTAACAAATATAATTATAAACTAATTTTAGCCTGGATAATATTAACTAATTAGTCAAAAATTGTCGGAAAATTTGAAAATTTTTGTGTATTTTTTACCGAATAAATATGAACGTTATTTCTTCAATACACAATTCATGAGCCAAATCCCCGTTTATGTGCTATACTTCTAAGAGATTTTAATACAAGGAAAGTTTTAGTCATGATATCAATCAGGATAAAGAATAAAAAAGCATTTATGTCCAAACTCCTTGCTTCCGAGCTCTTTGACTTATTCCAAGTGGAGGAAGCAGAGGTCACAACCTTTAACACCTTCCATATCGACGGCAGGATTCACAAGGATTTTTACAAGGATGTACCCGCAGGCGCAGACAGCGCAGATGCCATGCCCGGAGAATATTCCACCTGGAAGGATCTGAAACCGATCTGCTATGAGCTTATAAAGGGAAAGCGCACTCCCCTCTCCTTTAAATTTGTTTTTTACTTAAATGAGGAAGCTAAATCAAGACTTATTAAAGAAGCCGATGCGGGAATAGATGACAGTCAGGTAAGGCTTGGCCTAAATATTCGCTTTATTAACTCAGATGTGATTCTTACCACGGGCTGCGCCATAAGCATCTTCACCCTGGACAAGAGCATAGAAAAAGCCTGGGACAATTATATCCCAAGCTTTCTTGATAACAATTCCATAGATAACGAAATCTTATAATTCTAGGCCTGATATTTCTTAAGTATGACAATAAGATCATCATACTTTGGTTTTATCAGGTCATATTTTTCTTTATAACCGTCCATCGATCCTGCACGGAGAATCTCGGTAAGCTCACAGACCGGTGTCAAAAATCCCTTAAGTCCAAGATTTGCTCCAACACCCTTCAAGGTATGAACAGCTTTGAAGGCCTCAGAAACATTTCCCTCAGCAAGATATTTGGTCAGATCGTTCATACTCTGATCGTTCAAAAACTTGAACATAAATCTTGCGATGAGATCCTCATTGCCCATGAACCTGTCACGGATTTCTTCCCAGTCAACGCCCCATTCTATTAGTTCGTTTTTGAATCCAGCGTCCATATGTCTCCAATCCAATATTAACGAAATAATACAAACAGATGTACCATACATTGATTTTACATCATTTAAAATCTCTGTTCAACGTGTAAGCGGCAGTTTAATTATTATTTTAGACTTAAGGGTAAGATCAGACTGCTGACTGCTGTGCAAGCTTGCTGGCCTGGTCTGCGGCAATAAGGGCATCTATAAGCTCATCGATATCGCCGTCCATTATCTGATCGATCTTATAGAGCGTCAGATTGATCCTGTGGTCGGTAACTCTTCCCTGATGGAAATTATAGGTTCTGATCTTCTCAGATCTGTCACCGGAGCCTACCTGACTGCGTCTTAGCTCAGCCTCGTTGTTGTGCTGCCTCTCCTGTTCCAATTCGTAGAGCTTGGCCCTGAGAACCTTGAGAGCCTTGGCCTTGTTCTGCTGCTGGCTCTTCTCATCCTGGCAGGAGATAACGATTCCTGTGGGAAAATGAGTAAGTCTGACAGCGGAATCTGTGGTGTTGACGCACTGTCCGCCGTTACCGGAAGCTCTGAAAACATCGAATTTGCAGTCGTTCATATCGATCTCAACTTCCACATCCTCGACTTCAGGCATAATGGCAACTGTAATAGCTGAAGTGTGTATTCTTCCGCCGGATTCCGTTGCCGGAATACGCTGTACTCTGTGCACACCACTCTCAAATTTGAGCCTTGAGTATGCGCCGTTTCCCTTGATCATGAAGCTCACAGCCTTAATACCGCCTATGCCTATATCCTCCACGCTCATGGTCTCAACGCGCCAGTTCTGTCTCTCAGCGTATCTTGTATATACTCTGTACATATCTGCAGCAAAAAGAGCTGCCTCATCTCCGCCTACTCCTGCTCTGATCTCAACGATTACATTCTTCTCATCATTAGGATCCTTGGGAAGAAGGAGAATCTTGAGTTCATCCTCAAGCTGTGGAATCCTGTCTTTGGCCTCTGAGAGCTCATCCCTTAGCATTTCCTTCATCTCAGGGTCAGATTCCTCATCCAGCATAACAAGAGCATCCTCCACAGCCTGCTTGCATTTCTTGTACTCCAGATAGCAGTTTACAAGCGCTTCCAGGCTCTTCTGCTCCTTCATAAGGCTCCTGAACCTGTTCTGGTCGGAAATAACGGAAGGATCGTTAAGCTCCATGGTTATATCTTCAAATTTTCTTAAAATGTCTTCTAATTTATCAAACATGTCTTTCCTCAAAGCCCAAAATCAATAAAAACATGCGCGGATAACCCTGTCGTTCCCGCCGTAGTCCTTAATAACCTCTATGTCGTGATATCTGCCGTCAGCTTCCATAAGTCCCGTCACCGCCTCGGCCTGATCATAGCCTATCTCCATAATGAGATAGCCGCTGGAATACAGATAATCGCCTGCATTTTGCACTATTCTGCGGTAAAAGGCAAGTCCGTCCTCATCTCCGTCAAGAGCAATCCTCGGTTCATAGTCCCTGACTTCCGGAGCAAGTCCCTCAATAACACTGCTGGCGATATAAGGCGGATTGGACAGAATAAGATCATATTTCTTATCCTTATCGGGAATCTCCGGGAAAAGATCCGTCTCAATAAACGTAGCTCTGTCAGAAAGTCCAAGACTCTCAGCATTTGATCTTGCCACGTCCAGCGCCTTGGCGGAAATATCAGTAGCCACCAGATTAGTATAATTGGTAAATCTAAGAAGGCTCAGTCCGATACACCCCGAGCCGGTACAAAGGTCAAGAACCTTCATCCCGTCCTCGCAAAACCGCATAGCCTCTTCCACCAATAGCTCACTGTCCTGCTCAGGTATAAGAACATCACTGTTTACCCTGAAGGTAAGTCCCATAAAATCCCAATTTCCCAGAATATAGGCAACAGGCTCTCTCTGCTCTCTTCTGGCAAGAAGTTCCCTGTATGCTTCAAGTTCCTTATCAGACACTTCTCTGTCCGGATGGGCAAACAAGGTACTGTGATCGGTATCGCAGGCATATTCCAAAAGGAGCCGGGCATCCAGCTTGGCTTCTGCTATCCCGGCTCTCTCCAATTGTTCGATTCCAGTTTGATATACTGTCCTGTAATCCATACTTAAGCTTCCGTATCCTCTTTTGGTTCATCCTCAAGCCAGCTGTCATCTACCTCGTAGCCAAAGGAATCCTTAAGAAATTCTTTCCAGTCAAATACTGCTTCCACGGACTTGATGGCAACCTTCACCATCTCTTCGTCAGGCTCCTTGGTGGTAAGTCTCTGAAGCAAGAGCCCCGGAGCTGAAATAAGCCTTACAAGGAAAAAGTCGGTTCTTCCAGCGAGTCTTATGATCTCATAGGAGATACCGGAAATAACCGGGATCAGCAGTATTCTGATAACCACCTTCATAACATAAGAATCAACTCTGATAAAGAAAAACAGGATGATACTTATGAACATTACAAAGAGAATGAAGCTGCTACCGCATCTCTTGTGAAGTCTGGAGCTCTTCATTACGTTCTTGACTGTAAGAGGTCTTCCCTTCTCAATACAATTGATGCATTTGTGCTCAGCGCCATGATATCTGAACAGTCTCCTAATATCCTTAATACAGGATATCAGAAGGATATACAGAATAAAAATAAATATCCTGAGCACGCCCTCAATTATGGCTATAAGCGACTCGTTTCTCACAAATTTGCTGAGATACTCGGATAAAGCATAGGGAAGTATCATAAACAGTGCAATTGCAAATGCAAAGGAAAAAAGTGTCGTAAGCACCATAAGGAAGGTGTCCTCATGACCGTTTGATACCTGCTCAAGCCCCTCGTCCAGCTTGGTGGGATTCTTGTCATCTTCCTCATAGAAGGATGAGGAATAATTAAGTGACTTAAGTCCCAGGATCAGTGAATCAATAAA
Organism: Butyrivibrio sp. DSM 10294; assembly: GCF_028539135.1. Taxonomy (NCBI): domain Bacteria; kingdom Bacillati; phylum Bacillota; class Clostridia; order Lachnospirales; family Lachnospiraceae; genus Butyrivibrio; species Butyrivibrio sp. DSM 10294. The sequence continues at coordinate 132,590 of NZ_JANSWL010000078.1, forward strand.
TACAAAGATTCCTCTCACAAATGGAATATTCAGAAGCTTGCTGCCATAGGCAATTCCGTGATATTCATCCACCTCAACAGCGATCTCCCCATCGGGCTTTCTTACGGCAACAGCATACATGTCCTTGTTTTTCATCATAACACCCTCAAGAACGGCCTGTCCGCCAATTCCTGAGTAATGCTTAACCTTGCGCTTTTTCATAGACGCCTCCAGAATGATTTGATAAAAGAAAAAGAGGCCGAGGCCCAAGCCTCAACCTCTATTATTCTCTACATCTTATGAATTACTGATTGTTCATGCCGTATTTCTTGTTGAACTTATCAATACGTCCACGAGCAGTTGTAGCCTTCTGCTGGCCAGTATAGAATGGATGGCACTTTGAGCAAATTTCTACGTGGATCTCGCTCTTAGTTGAACCAACTGTGAATGTGTTACCGCAGTTGCAAGTAACAGTGGCCTGATGGAATTCTGGCTGGATATCCTGTCTCATCTCTTATCACCTCTCTATATACAAATAATTCTTCTTATTACCTATAGTTACCGCTGTTCACAACAGCTATATAACTTTAACATAATTTCATTCCTTACGCAAGTACTTTTTTGAAAATTGTATTGATCGAATTTATTCAAGTAGGACGGGTGTATTGATAAAGGGCGGAGGAATGGCTGTCTACGACGCTCGTAATATTACCGGTTAGCAGGCGGTGAGGTCTTTTTGGATGATCTGGTGGAGGGGTATGTAGAAGATGTGGGTGGAGGTTTTGGAGTCGGGGGTGTCGGCGATAAGGACACGGGAATCTTCTACGTAAAATATGTAATAGGTCTTGGGCGAAGTGAGCTTGCGTACCTTATATATCGGTTCGTTAATCTTGTAGATATTGAAGCGCCTGATCTTAACAGGCTTGCCGGTACCGGGTTTGAGAACTCTTATTTTGGGCTGTTCTTCGGTTGTCCAGACGTATTCGGCGGGGTTATCTATGTAAAAGCCTCTGGCAAAGCGAAGGGGATTGTTTACGCGGTCAATGAGTACAAGGTACAACGCATAATCAAGGATAATGTAGACCGCCAGGACAAAGAAAAAGAACAGAACGTGCTTAAGTCTTACGGCAAAATCAATGTCTATAACTCCAAACTGCATTATACCGACAGCCACAAGAATAATGGATATAAATGTAAAAAGCGCCTTATGAAGCGTTTTTTTCCTTGCAGCGAGCATGGTGGCGACAATCAGAAATACGCAGGCTGAGACAACAATCATAAGGACTCCGCTCCAGGCTGTCACTGCCTTGCTTCCAAGGAAGATGCCAAGAGCCGCTATGGATGCGAAAAGGGCCACGATCCAGATAAAGGATGTCACTCTGGCAAAGCTCTTCTGCTTAAGAAGCTCTTTTTTGGTCATAAGAATCTGCGCCCTGTCGGTCACATCTTTTCTGAAGGTATTCACGCAAATGCCAAAGTGAATTATCAAAAAGCTGCACAGAAGAACAATCGCGGAAAAGAATATGACCTCAAGATAGAATTCATCAGTATAGCCCTCAAGTCCGCCAAACAGATAATCTTCAATGTCAAACCACATATCGCTTCCCCCCGTCCATAGTCGTTAAATACTCATGTAATAATTTTACACTATCCTGGGAAAAAAGCTAAAGAATTCATTGAAAACAGTCGATATAAGATATGAAATGGATTCCTATACTCCTTTTTTGGGAGAAACGCATCACGGAGGATGCCCTATGAGTATAATGATGCTTACAAACCCAGGTTTATATAGCAAGAAAGTTAATGGCTATAGGTCTGGGGATTTTTATACCCAAAAGGCCATCTCCCAGCTAAACAATGCCAAGACAGAGGGTGAGTATACCGGAGCCATGAGAAAACTGGAGGCCCGGCACCGGGAGGCGCAGAAGCAGACCTCCGTGGTTGATCAGGGCATCAGCTATGCCCGTTCCCTTCAGGAATCCAGAGCGAAGGCCAAGGACGCTGATCTTCAGAAAAAGAAACTCCAGTACAGCTCCAAAAAGATATCTTCACAGATAGTAAGAAGCAAGACCTCCTCCAGCGCCAGAAGCGCCGCTTCTGCAGCCAAACGCGAAGTCCTGCGGCTAAAAAGGCTAAAGGGCAACGAAGCCTACGACCAGGAAGAGCTTGAGCTCTCCATCGAGCACGCCAAGGCAATGGAGCGTGTGGCCAAAAAGAAGGTGCACCATCTCCTTCAGGAGGAAATGATAGAGCGTACAGGAAAAGGCATTGCCGAAGCCATAGAAGAAAGCGAGGAAAAAAAGGATGATCAGTCTGAAAATACTGAGGATTCTGAGGCTAACACTGATAGCAATAGTGACACTGGAGTTATTCCTGCTCAGGAATATTCGAGCTATAGTGCGCAGATGGCTGCTAACACGCAGTACCTGATGGATCTGCAGGAGGAATACCGTTTTGAAGCTAAGCAGGCTCAGGAAGACATGATGGCAGAGCTTCAGGAAATATCCGAACTTGCCACAGAGAACACCGAGGCAGTGTCCGATATGACCGAAGAAATGATGGAGGAAATGCAGCGGGACATGGAGGATATGATGGAGGAGCTTGACCTTACGGATCTTGAACAGACTCTGTATGCTCCCGATCCGAATATGTCCAAGGAAGATCTTAAAATGCTGAAGATAAAGCATCGAAATAAAGAGATGAAGGACATAGTCAAAGCCGACGCCGACTATATGAAAGCCATGTTCGACAAGCATGAAGCAGACAAAGCCAAAGGAGCATCCGGCATTCCCACAACTACTGCAGCTGCTCCCGCCCTTGGCAGCGCCTCTACTTCTTCCCCTGTGCAGCCCCCACAGATAACAATACCTCCCGCATATAACTCGGGAGGCTTTAGCATCACAATATAAATCTGATCACAGATATTTTTTTAACTTATGTCTTATTCTCTGCATTGCGTTGTCGGTGGACTTCTCGTCCCTGCCAAGTACTGCAGAGATTTTTTTGATACTCATTCCCGTTACATAGAGATCAAGAACCTGCATCTCAAGGGGACTGAGTTCCTTGTCTATAGCCTCTTCCAGAGCCTTGAGATTCTCCTGCTCTATAAGGTGCTCCTCGGGAATAAAGCTGGGATTGGACTCAAGTATGTCCTCCAGGGAAAACTCGGCATCGGTGTCGGAATCCTCTCTCTTGGCATAAATGGAGATATAGCTGTTTAAGGGACCGTGCTTCTTTCTGGCTGATGCCTGGATCGCAGAATACATCTGCCTTGACACGCACAGGTCAGCGAAGGTAAGAAAATTGGCATCTCTTCCGATGTCATAGTCCCTTATGGCCTTAAACAGTCCTATCATTCCCTCCTGAATAAGGTCGTCCCTGTCAGCTCCCAGGATATACATGGAACCCGCTTTTTTCCTAACAAGGTTCTTGTACTTATTCATAATATAGTCGATGATATCCGGCTCGTTCCCGTCATGTATCCTGACTATAAGCTGCTCGTCGGACTCATCCTTGTATCTTCTGTCATCCATCAGTTCATTCTCTGTCTTACGATTTCAAAAGCAAGTACACCTGCAGCAACTGAAGCATTGAGGGAATCTATGTCGCCTTTCATGGGAATGGAAGCTATCATGTCGCATTTCTCCTTGACAAGTCTTCCTACTCCGCTGCCCTCATTGCCGATAACAAGACCGATAGGTCCCTTAAGATTAAGGTCGTACATCTTGGTACCGCCCATGTCGGCGCAGACAAACCAAAGGCCCTTGTCCTTGAGTTCCTCTATGGTCTGGGCGATATTGGTAACCTTGGCAACAGGTGTGTAATTGATAGCACCTGCGGAAGCCTTGGCAACTGTGGCTGTAAGGGAAGCCGCTCTGTGCTTGGGGATAATAACTCCGTGAGCCCCTGCCAGATTGGCTGTTCTGATGATAGCTCCAAGGTTGTGGGGATCTTCGATGTTATCAAGAATGATAACAAAGGGATCCTCGCCCTTTTCCTTGGCCTTCTCCAGAATATCCTCCACCTCAGCGTACTCATAAGCTGCGGCATAGGCCAGAACGCCCTGGTGCTTGCCGGTCTCGGAGAGCTGATCCAGTCTCTCTTTTTTCACAAAGCTTACAACTGTATCCTTGTGCTTCTTGGCCTCACGAAGGATGGTCTGTATGGGACCGTCCTTGCAGCCCTCAAGGACAAAGAGTCTGTCCACGGGCTTACCTGAACGAAAGGCCTCAATAACAGCATTACGACCTTCAATTATTCTGCTCTCAAAATTCTCTTCATTACTCATAATAATCCTCTTTACAATATATCGGCGCCGGTACGCTCAAGACCAAGCCTTACGATCTCGCAGGCCCTGTCCATATTGCCGGTAAGATACAGATATCCAATAACAGCTTCAAAGCCTGTGGCCACCAGGTAGTCCATGGTGCTGGCATTCTTGGCCTTGGTGTGGGGCTTGGAATTACGCCCCCTTTTGTAGATATCAATCTCTTCCCGGGTAAAAACGTCATCCATAAGAGCCTTGACTATGGCCGCCTGTGACTGGGCCTTAACAACGCCGCTGGCTCTCTTGTGGAGATTATTGACGGCGGTGTTACCCTTGTTAACAAGGATGGACCTTACTATCACATCAAATATCGCATCCCCTATATAGGCCAGTGTAAGCGGCGAATAGGTTCTGATATCCTGTGGCTTTATGTCAAATTTTTCATTTAAAAATGCGTTCAGATCAAGTTCCATTTAACTCCCTCACGAGTATCCTTTATCTCAACACCCTTATCAAGAAGCTCCTGTCTGATGGCATCAGCGGTTGCAAAATCCTTGGCCTTCTTGGCAGTTGCTCTTCTCTCAATAGCATCAAGAATGAATGCCTCAAGCTCAGGATCCACGGAAACCTCTTCCTTGGATGCCTTGGCATGTGCGATAAGATCAAGAGAAAGAACCTTATCAAAGTTCTCTACAAGGGCAAGCTTGGTGGCATCATTGGTATCAGCCTTAAGTACATCATAAAGGAGTGTGATGGCCATAGCAGTATTAAGATCTCCGGAGACAGCATCTCTGAAGTCGTCCTCATATTTAGACACTACTGATGTGTCAACTGCGCCATCTTCCTTAAGCTCCGCAATTCTCTTAACCAGCTTATTAAATGCTCCCGCTGCCTGATCCAGCGCCTCAAAAGAAAATACAAGAGGCTTGCGGTAATGGGACTGCAGGCAGAAGAATCTGTATACAAGGGGATCATAGCCCTTTTCCTTAAGAAGTGAAACAGTAAGGATGGCTCCCTTGGACTTACTCATCTTGCCGGACTGGTCATTAAGGTGATTGGAATGGAACCAGTATTTGCACCACTCATGTCCGAGATAGCTCTCAGACTGTGCAATCTCATTGGTGTGATGAGGGAAAATATTGTCAACGCCGCCGCAGTGGATATCGATAAATTCACCAAGATGCTTCATGGAGATGCAGGAGCACTCAATGTGCCATCCGGGATATCCGACGCCCCAGGGGCTGTCCCACTTAAGGGCCTGATCCTCGAACTTGGACTTGGTGAACCAGAGAACAAAGTCGGTCTTGTTCTTCTTGTTGGCGTCCTCTTCCACGTCATCTCTAACGCCTACTTCCAGCTGCTCTTTTTCAACAGCTGAAGAAAATACGTAATAATCATCCAGTTTGCTTGTGTCAAAATATACATTGCCGCCGGCCACATAGGCATAGCCCTTCTCAAGAAGAACCTCTATCATATGAATAAACTCGGGTATGCAGTTGGTGGCAGGCTCGACGATATCCGGGCGCTTGTTGCCAACAGCATCGAAATCCTTGAAGAAAGCATCTGTGTAGAACTTGGCAATCTCCATAACTGTCTTGTGCTCTCTCTTTGCTCCCGCAACCATCTTGTCCTCGCCGGTATCTGCGTCAGAAGAAAGATGTCCCACATCTGTGATGTTCATGACACGCTTAACCTTGTAGCCCGCATACTCAAGGGACTTGATAAGAACGTCCTGCATAATGTAGGTTCTGATATTTCCTATGTGTGCATAGTGATAAACCGTGGGACCGCAGGTGTACATTGATACCTCACCCTCGGTTCTTGGAACAAAGTCCTCTACGGTTCTTGATAAAGTATTGTAAAATTTGAAGTTGGCCGCCATTATTATGTGCTCCTATTCATAATTATTTTTTTCATGACAAAAGACAAATCGACTGGGAGGAAATTCCCTCTCCTGTGCCGGTAAAACCAAGGCCCTCTTCCGTTGTGGCCTTGACGTTGACCCTTGTAATTTCAATGCCCAGGGCATCCGCAATATTCTGTCTCATGGTGTCTATATGAGGTCTCATCTTGGGTGCCTGCGCTATTATTGTAGCATCAATGTTCTCAACATGGAAACCCTCCGAAGTCAACATGTTTCCCACCTCACGAAGAAGCGCCATGGAATCTGCACCCTTGTACTTAGGGTCCGTGTCAGGGAAGTGCTTGCCTATATCTCCGAGAGCCGCCGCTCCCAGAAGAGAATCCATTATAGCATGTAAAAGAACATCTGCGTCTGAATGTCCAAGAAGCCCCTTCTCATAGGGAATCTTAACGCCTCCCATGATAAGGTCTCTTCCTTCCACAAGGCGATGAACATCATATCCCATTCCTATTCTCATTGCAAATCTCCTATATTAAACAACTACATGAAACAATTAAATATCAGGCCATTCTCAGGAAAATCTCCACCACGAAGGCCGCAGCACAGGCACAGCCCGCAACGGTAAGAAGGCTCCTTTTGTTAAAAGCAAGTATCAGCGCCACCGCAAATCCCGCAAGCGAAGAAGCAAGATAGTCGGTTGCACTAAGTATAGCAGGAAATGTCATCGCCGCAAGTGTCGCATAGGGCACATAGAACAAAAAAGATCTGATGAAACGGCTCTTAATGTTCTTCCTGATAAGTGTAAGCGGAAGGGCTCTTATAAGATAAGTTACCACCGCCATCAAGATAATATACAGATATATCTTATTCATCGCTGCCCTCCTCATCCTGTCTCGGACATATCAGAGCCGCAAGGGCTGCGACTACAACAGTAACTATTATGATCCTGAAGCCTCCGGAAATAAGCTTAAGGACAGGTGCATAAGTAAAAATGGTGCTAAGCAGCATCGCACTGACAACAACGGTCAAAAGCGCCCTGCTCTTCCTGGTGTCGGGTATGATGATCGCAATGAACATACCGTAAATCGCAAGTCCCAGACAGCTGATAAGGCGCTCCGGAAGGAGCTGTCCCGCAACAGAGCCAAGTATTGTTCCCGTAACCCAGCCCAACACAGAAGTAACTATAAGTCCATAGGAATACAGCGGATACAACTCTCCTTTTCTGAAAAAGCTGAGGGCAAATATCTCATCCGTAACTCCGTAAGAAATCGCAAGCCTGTGTCCCACGGAAACCTCCGGTTTAAGCTTCTGTGACAGAGCAGTGGACATCAGCATATATCTCAGATTGATGATAAACTGCAAAACAGCCAGTTCCACAAAGCTTCCGTTTCTGGCAATAACTTCCAGGGCTGAGAACTGCCCTGCGCTTGTAACATTAAGAAGTGAAGTCATGGCCGCCTGAAATGTTGTCATACCTATCTTGGAGGCCTCTATTCCAAAGGCAAAGGAAACCGCCAGATACCCAAGACATACGGGAACAGCGTGTTTGCACCCCTGCTTAAACTCATCTATGCTGCCAACTTTCATTTTTTCATAATCCTCATTTATCCAAGTACCGTTTACAGAGCCGAAATCAGTTCATACAGGATTTCTTCACTAAGACCTGAGCCGTCAGCGATACTGCCCTGGATCATGGCGCTGCTGCCACCGCCCTTGGCGCCAAGTCTCTCCTTAAGAATCCCCTGAAGCATCTTAAGGTCCTTGTTGTCGCTCCCTGATGCAATGATATATTTATATCCAGCTCCGGCTGCTGCAAAAAAGCCGCATACACCGCTATGTACCTCTGCAAGGGAATTGACTGTTTTCCTCATGAGATTTCCGTCGATATCGGTAGCTTTTACAACAAAAACGTCTGTCCGATCTGCAGGTATCCGTGATAACTCATATTCCATGAGCTCCTCTCCGGCCCTTGCCAGCTGCGCCTTGAGATTCCTGTTGTTCTCAAAGGCCCTCTCAACTGACGCTATAACCTTGTCATCCGATGTAGTAAGCATACCCGACAGCTTCTTGACCGTCTCATGCTGGCCACGAAGGTATTCCAATGCTCTTTTGCCGCAGAGGATGCTGACTCTTACGCCGCCCTTGTAGTTCTGAAGGCTCACCACCTTGAGAATGCCGATCTCACCGGTCCTTGCCACATGGGGCGCACAACAGGCGCAAACATCGTAGCCCGGAATGGTAACGATACGAACATCTCCTTCCAGCTCTTTTTTACTTCTGTAATCTATTGAGGAGAGCTTCTCAGAATCGGGAAACTCCGTGATAACTTCAATATTCTGCCAAATGGCTTCATTGACTGTATTCTCTATCTTAACGATATCTTCCTCGGTGAGAACGCCGTCATAGTCCATGGTAACTTCATTGTCACTCAGGTGGAAGCCCACATTGTTATATCCATACTGCGAATTCACAACGCCGGAAAAAATGTGCTCTCCGGTGTGCTGCTGCATGTTGCTGAAGCGATGGTTCCAGTCAATCTTACCCATCACCTTTGCTCCGACGGGCAGGTCCTTGTCCAGTATATGGCTGATTATCTGGTCCCCATTATCATCTCTGCGGATGGAGACGTGGGTAACACTGTATTCAGCGCCTGCGTCATCCATCAATGTTCCGATATCAGAACTCTGGCCGCCCTGCTCCGGAAAAAATGCTGTCCTGTCCAGAACCACAGCGTATTTGCCATTTTCTTTTTCCTCACAGGTAAGAACCTGAGCGGAAAACTCACTGATATATGCACTTGTGTAATACAATTCTTCTGTTTTTTCCATAGATGTTATTCTATCACAACCACAAAAAAGAGGCTACCCGAAGGTAGTCTCTTTAGTTATGCCTTATTACCCAAGTTAAACGAAGAGCTCAGCGAACTCATCAAGGACACGTTCCTTGATATCATCCTTCTCGACTTCCAGTGAGAACGCAAGCTCAGTATAGAGGAGCTTCTCTGAAATTGACAGATACTTCTCGTTAAGAGCGGCAAACTTCTTGCCTGCAGCCTCGCGACCAGCCTTGATCCTGCGAAGTGCCTTAACAAGTCCCATCATCTCTTCCGTTTCATTCCTCTTAATGATATCCTGAATAACGGGTTCAGCCTTCTTGCCCTCAGGCAGTACTGCCTCTTCGATATCCTCAATATCATCCAATAATCCCTCGGCATCATCAGCGCAAATGACCTCACGTACCTTATCCTCGGCGCCCTCTACAGGAACATAAAGAACGCTTCCGGCATCAACTGCGGAAATCATCATGTAATACTGTTTCTCTTTTCCCCTCTCAAGAAACGACGGTACGAGGATCTCCCGCACCTTGCATAAACCATGATTACCGTAAATAACGCACTCTCCAATATTCAACATTGTGTTCCTCCTTACAATGAAACCAAAACGACTAATTGTGAAAGCGCTTTCATGTCAAGGGACAAAAAAGGCGTGACCTGAAGAGATACTGCCCCCACAGTTCACGTCTTCTCTCAATGCGTTAATTATAGCACGATATTACAATTTTTGTAATAGATTAATCGGTTAAATTTTGTGACTTTTTTGTGTCCAATAGTCCGATGCAGTAATGACGTTGAAATGCTCCACTCTGGTTTCACCAAGCATGATAACTCTGCACATTGTA
>NZ_JANSWL010000079.1:0-38300 GCF_028539135.1 Butyrivibrio sp. DSM 10294
ACAGTAATCCAATCTATTTCCAAGTGTACATGCCTCTTTTCTCAGGCACTCCTACAATAAACCATTGCTGTAACAAGTGTCTTTCTGTAAATGAGTTGTTCCAGCAAACACTCATACTATCACAAATCCGCTCCACGAGTGTTTAACTGAAATTTTATTTGTGTCCCGATGTTCTTTTCAAGCCATCTCTGCGGATTACAGCTTTTTGGCGAATGATACGTGCCCTTGTAATTCGGTATAGCCGTTCTTTTTATAGAACTCATAAGCAGGAGCATGAGCTTCTGTCTGTAAAAAGATCTGCTTCAATCCAAGTTCTTTTATTGTCTTTTCTATTTCAGCCAAGAAAAAAGTACCCGCTCCAGCTCCTTGCCTGTCGGTTCTTATGCATAGTTCATCGATACAATATTCTGTTCCAGTATACCAGTGCTTTATGTAGCCCAGCGACATACCGATGAGCTCATCACCATCATATAATCCATATGCAAGCGAATATCCCTGTCCCATCAGATCATCTATATAACAATCCAACTGATTATCATCAGACCAGTCATCGTTCCAGGGTTCGATTGTAAAAACACTTACAAACAGCCTTTTTATTGCTTCCTTTTGCTCAATTCCTATTCGTTTAAGTTCCATCTGTCCACCTCAGCTTATCCGCTGTATAATCCCCACCACATCAACTCCGGGATGAGTCAGATACATTGCCTTGGATATTATTCTATCTATATCCTTTGGAAGCTTTGAGTCCTGTTCCGCGGTGGCGATAACTCTTTTCTGAAATTCAAACTCTCCCGGACCTGATATCTCAAGGATTGCAAAAGAACTCTATTACTCCTCTTGCCCAAACATCTTTTTCAGACAACTTATGAATAATCATACCTTGTTTCAGACAAAAATAAAATAGCCCTGGAATTTCCAGAGCTATAGATATTATCCTAAAGTCACGAGAATTCTCTTGACAGAATTACTGATGTGGTCAATCAGCTCAGAAACCTATTGAATGTAAATCTGTAAGTATGAAGGATTATTCATGACCTGCTAAATTGCGGATGTCACCGCAAATATCAGCACTGCGACCACCGTACTTGTTAATCCTACCAAAGCTTCAAATATTATAAGCTTCATCCGCTCCGAAATGTTCATGTTTACTGCACCGCCTGTAGCATGGAAGAAGGAACCGTGGGGCAGAGAATCTATCACTGTTGCTCCGGCATGAATCATAGCGCCGGCAGACAGAGCATTTACGCCTTCGGCAGTAAGGATCGAAGAGAAGGTTTGGGCTGCAACTGTTGCTCCTGCCGTGGTTGAGGCTGTTGCTCCGGCCATCAGGATACCTGCAATTGGAGCAAGCAGGAAAGCCGGCATATTAAAGATGTTCAGAATATTCACAACATCCTGCTGAAGGGCAGAGGCTTTGATGATTCCTGCAATGGTTCCGGTTCCAAGTAGCAGGATGGAAACACCTGTTACCTTTCCGAGACCGAATTCTGCAAAGGATCCAAACTTTTTGATATTGCCTGTGGCAATGGTGCAGACAAGACCGCCGATTGGTAATGCGATCATAGGATCCACCGTAATATTTGCGATAGGCCTAAGCGCTAAAAGGATGATCACCACCAAAGGTCCCAGAATTGCTGTCAGGAATGAAGGCAGCTCCTTGGTTTCACCTTTTTCAAGATCGGATTCTAGCACCTTAAGCCCTTCTTTTTTTGAAAGAAGATTGGCAAGAATCACGGTTACGATTAGTGCGCAGATTGCCGGAATCGCATTTTTCATCATAAGAGATGTCAGATCCACACCAAAAGATTCTGAGACTGCGATGGTGTTGGGATTAGGAGAAATAATGTTTCCGGCCTTTCCTCCTCCGATCATGGCAAGAAGAAGGGACTGCTTGTTGTAACCGGCCTCCTTACCTATAGCCAGAGCGATAGGCGCTACTGTAATAACTGAGATATCCACAAACACACCAACAGCGCAGATTACCATTGTTGCAACGGCAACGGCGAGGAGGGCTTTTTTTGCGCCAAGCTTTCCGACGATTCCCTGAGCAATCTTTTCCGCCGCACCGGTTTTTATCAGAGCACCGGCAAGGATTCCGGAAGTCATGATGCGCAGCACCGAAGTGATCATACTGCCGGCACCTGTCATCATCGTGCTTACTGTTAATCCAAGATTTCCCGCAGATCCCACAATACCACCGACAAGGGCGCCGAGGATCAGACTGTAAGCGGGATGGAATTTTTTAATTATAAGTATAATGGCAATTGCCATACCAATGATTGCACCGATGGTTGAAAAATCATACATGACTTGTTCCTCCTATATTTATGAGCATAAGCCGCATTACCTGTTCCGCAGCAGCAGCCAGATTGTTTTTGGCATTTGTATTGTCCATGGCTTCATCGAGTGTGGTTACACCTCTTACAATGGGAAAGAATGCGTCGATACCGTTTCGATTGCACTCCACAGCCTGCTCAGTCACTCCACCTGCAAAGGCGATCACGGGCTTGCCGTATTTTTTTGCCAGCTTTGCCACACCAACAGGTGCCTTACCCATGGCTGTCTGGAAATCCAACATGCCTTCCCCGGTCACCACAAGATCGGCATCCTTGATATAATCCTCCAGCCTAGTCTCTTCAAGTACGATATTGATCCCGGACTGTAATTTTGCGTTTGTATAGGTTAAAAAAGCGAATCCAAGACCACCGGCTGCACCGGTGCCGGGATACTTCGGATCTGCCTGGGGATATTTTTCCCTTGAAGCCGCAGCATAATAGCCGAGCCATTTATCCATATCCATGATCATGGAAGGAGTTGCCCCCTTCTGAGGACCATACACCGCACTGCAGCCGTCGGTTCCGCAGAGCGGATTCGTAACATCACAGGCTACCATGAACTCGCAGTCATTAAGCTCCGGGATTACATAGGTATCGGTGATGGTCTCAAGCTCCTTAAGGCCCTTGGCACCGAAAGGAATCTGCCTTCCGGCCTTATCCAGAAATTCGTAACCCAGTGCCTGCAGCATGCCTACGCCACCGTCATTTGTGGCGCTTCCGCCTATCCCTACGATAAAACGCCTACATCCTTTATTGATCGCATCTTTTATGACTTCCCCGACACCATAGGTTGTCGCATTTAGAGGGTTTAATTCATTTCTTGCCACGAGAGTTATGCCTGCCGCGCCGCTCATTTCCACCACAGCGGTCATGGTATCACGTATAATTCCGTAAGCGCAGCTCACCGGACTTCCCAAAGGACCTGTCACAACAACCTCGTGTCGTTCTCCGTTCATTCCCTCGATCAGTGCTTCCACCGTTCCCTCACCCCCGTCGGCCAGCGGGCGGACAGCCACTTCCACAGTGCGGTTTGCTCTTTTAAAGCCCTCGGCTACTGCATAACCGGCTTCGATGGAGGACATGCTTCCTTTAAAAGAATCTATTGCTGTTACAACCTTCATGACGCTTTTCTCCTTTTTTCGATTAACTGTTCCAGTTCTGCTTCGTTATGAATGTATTATAGACAAAAGAATTTCATTATGATATGTTACACATAATATTAAATATATATTATTTAGCAAATTAATTGTCATCTATGACATTAGCTATGATTACAGCATCTGCAATCCGGAGGTTTTACCATGATCACATCAATTTCCAGGAATCTGGCGCAGCAGATTGTCGACAATATCCATGCTGTCTGCGGTTATCATGTCAACTTCATCAATACCAATGGGATGATCTATGCCTCCAGCGACCCGGATCGTCTGAACACATACCATGACATCGGAAGGGAGTCGGCACGAACCGGAGAAACCATTGAAGTGGAATCGGATGAGCAATTCCCGGGAACTCATAAGGGAATCAATATTCCGGTGTTCCACCATATGCGTGTGATCGCAGTGGTCGGTATTTCCGGCGACCCCTCAGAAGTTCGACGTTTTGCCAAGCTGGCTGAACGAATCGCGAGCCTGCTCCTTCATGAACAGGAATTAAATGCTGTCCATCGTACATTTGATGAAAAGAAGCAGTACATGATCCGCTCACTGATCTACAGCGAATTTGAAAACATGGACTATCTGCGGGAATGCTTCAGGGAGTTTAATATTGCTTGGGAACAAACCTACCGAATGGTACAGATCGAAGTAAACAGCCGCTATAATCCCGTGAATATCTCCTTACTTGAGCAGCATGTGGAGGCTCTGTTCAGCTCAATGAGAAATGGTATTTATGTCTATAACTATCCGAAACTATTTATCGGCTTGGTTGAAGCGGAAGAATTTGATAAAAAGGAGTATATGTTTATTCGTTTCGCCGAAGGGCATGGGGAGATTGTGAAGACAGCAATCGGGAAGGCTGTAGAAGTTTATAAATGTAATGAATCCTATCAAAGCGCAGAGCATGCACTGAAAACGATCAAAGATAAGGAGCTTTACTATGTCAATTTCGATACACTGACATTGGAAATACTCTTTTCCGGTATTTCAAAGCAGCAATTTAGGGAATTCTCTGACAAAGTGCTTTCCACACTTTCAGGGGAAGACAGGAAATTTCTTGAGATCTATTATGAAAAAGAAATGTCGTTGGCCGCCACCGCAGATGAACTGTTTTTACATAAAAATACCGTGCAGCAGCGACTTAACAGGATTAGCCAGAGTAGCGGGCTAAATCCCAGAAAATTTAGGGAGGCGGTGCTCTTTTACCTGGCGCTTCGTGATCAGGGATAAAAAGTCTTATCTTCTATATTGTTATGACAGAAAAAAGGGAAACGGAATATGAGAACACTATTTATTGGGAACAGCCATACCTTTTACAATGATATGGCTGCCTTGTAGCTCCGGTCGGTGAGATCTGGCGGGAAGAGATACATAAGAACCCGTCAGTTGACCTTTATTTTGAGGATAGGAGACATGCCTCACCCGCTGGATCGAGACTGGTAGCAAGGGTGATATTTGAAACTTTAAAAGAGAATATGCTGCAAAAGTAAAAAGGCACCTACTCTAGTTTTCACTAAAGTAAGTGCCTGTTATGCACCATCCAGAAGCTGTTTCTTCTGAATCTTGCCTGTATTTGTTTAGCAACAAATCCAGGTCCACGACAGCTTCCGTCGTGTTCCATGAATCATTTTTCTACTTTTACATCAGCTTCCAACACGTTCCGTAACGTTCTTCAGAAAGCAGGTCAAAACGTGTCACCCGTCTGTCTCCGTAGAAGCACGGACAGCCTCGTCCTTATCCGTACAGGGACGTCATTTTGTTGATTTTAACGTAGGAAACATTTGTTCGATGCCTCCCCTGATCCAGAATTGGAGCGAACTGAGAGGAATAAGAACCTTTGAATTCTCATCAATACTGGTCTTATAAGACCATAGAAAGGAATAATAGTGTTGTGGCCGGTGTGTCTGACACCTCTGCCCGTGGTCTTCTATTCCGAATACCACTTTTCTGGACTTCCGGGTCCTAATCAATATCTCTTTGATCCAAGGACATCGTGCTCTCAACAGCACATCTCGGAAATGTCATTTATTACTCTCTTATTCTATCACTTTTATATACCTTTGTCACTATCTTTTTTCGAGAAAGCCCAGTATTTATGCGGGTTTGAAGTGTGTCCCACAACAACACGTCTCTGTTTGACGCACACAACAACACATGCTGCTGACATATTTCAACCGGAAGTCACAGCACATCTTATTTGATAGTAACAACGGGCAGCAAGTAATATGCCGCCCGCTTATCATCAAAATATAATCTTGCCCTGCAGACTTTCGAATGTCTCCTGTTTCTTTTCCTTCTTGACCTCTGCATAGATGTTCATGGTTGTTGTGATATCCGAGTGTCCCATGATGACCTGAATCACCTTGGGATTAACATCGTTCTCACAGAGTCTTGTGCAAAAGGTATGTCTTAGGTGATGAGTTTTTATACTTCAATTACAGTATAGGTATCCCGTATCTTTTTTGACTCATAAAGAGCTTCATCCGCAACCGCGATCAGGTTGTTTACAAGCTCTGTTCCGAAAGCGGCACCGAAACTCATGGTGATCCGAACTTCCGGGTTATTATCAAGTGTAATTTCTTTCACTACCGAATTCAAGTATGAAAGCTTATTTTCCAAGTGCATCTTGGTGATGTCAAAGAAGACCATCATAAACTCGTCACCGCCGTAGCGTATGACCACATCACCTTTTCTTACAGAACGATCAAGTATTTTCGCAACCTTCTGGATTGCCTCATCACCCCCGCGATGTCCGACAGTGTCGTTTACTGCCTTGAACAAGTCGATATCAGCCATGACCACGGCCTTGCAGGGTTCATAGATCAGCTTGTCATCCAGGAACTTCCTGTTTCGGATCTTGGAAAGTGAATCTATATAGAGCTCTGTCTCAAATTCGGATATCTTTTTCTGCTGAGCGAGATTCTGCAGCTTGGTGTCCGTGGTATCCATGCAGCCATACACAATGTGGGCCAGACTTCCGTCTTCATTGCGATCCCCCACCATAAAGACTCCGTTAAACCACCGATTGGCGCTTTCGCTGTAAAATTCCATGGATGTGGATCCGTGTTCCTCAATAGCTTCAAGGATGGTATCCTTATCAAGCCAGTCATACAGACGCTGTCTGAAGCTCTCGGCAACTGAAGCATCCACATTATTCTTGAGGAATTGCAGGGCATCCGTATCCTTCTCAACCATCTCCACAAATTCGTTGGAGCTTATCATGCGATAGCTCATATCTCTGACATCAATAAAGAGCGAGAAATTAAAGACTTTACCGATGGCCTCGATTATTTTTACATGTTCCTCCAGCTCTTGCTGCGCCGTGATATCCAGGTAGCATCCCATGTAAATTTCCAGAGAGCCGTCATCTATACGCCTGATAAACCTTCCTGCTCCCGTAACCCAGATTATGCCGCCATCCTTCTTCTGCATACGATAGGTGGCATGTGTAATATCAGGCAGCTCTCTGTGCATCCGCACTGAGTCCCAGAACAGCTTAACAATTGCATCCCGCTCCTCCGGCACAAGAGTCTTGACCCAACTGTCAAATTCATTGGGAAGATCCTCAAGTCCGTCGTATCCCAGCATCTGCCTGGTCTCATCGTTGAACTCAAAGCTAAGCAAGTTCTCATCGCGATCGAAGGTACAGAAATACATTCCGGCCTTTAATCCCTTGGCGAACATGTCCTCTCTGATCCCGGCAATTCTATATTTCGCGTTGGCCTCCTCAATTCTCCGGTTGCATTCAGCTACCAGGTCCTGCTGCTCCTTAGGATAAGCAGATACATCAAATAAAGGCACCGGATCTTTTATCTCGATACTGGCTTCTGCGCCAAATTTGCCTACACCATTGTCAAGGCTGTCAACAACTGAACTTTTATCCATTTATTGCTCCTTTTGACTAATAACTATATAAAGTGCTTTTTTGTATCATATACCAATTATACTACGTACAGTCGTCATAAGCACATGGCAGTTAAATCAGTTATCATGTCAAATGCCTGTCGTCCATAATGATAATCAAGTTTCATCTGCCATTTCCTCCTATTCTTCCTTCCATTTTGCAAGAAGCTCAAGGATAACCTTTTCACGCTCCCTTGAAGACATATGGGAAGGGAAATACTTATTTAATTTTCTTTCTGACAATGAGACCTTTCCGTTTGTTTTAGGCTCAGGCAACGCACTGTTCAAAACCTGTATAACTGGGTACTGTTGCATATTTTCAAGATTCTTCTGCGCCTTAAGCGCTTCTATCTGTTCTGGTCTGAGAATGCCATTTTCTTTTCGGTATTCATAGATCCACTTCTGGACTTCCTTATCAAAGAAAGAAATATCATATCCCATTCCTATTGAAATTACTTTTTCATCAACCATCTGCATCAGTTCAGGAATCAGATCTGTAAGCTTTACATATTTTCTGACCTGCCTATTAACAATCTTCTCAATAACATCAACGATAGTGAGTTCAAGACTGTCAGGATCCTTATATCCCATGCAGATAGAAAGGCTACCCTGAGGATCATTATCAATTAGAAGTACCTTATTTCCTTTGTTTGCAAGTCCTATTCCAAGTTTCATTGCAGTAGTGGTTTTTGCTACCCCACCTTTCTGATTTGCGATTGCGATTACTTTGCACATACTTTTTTCCTCCCATCTTTTCCATTTTTTCTTAAGTAGTCCTCAAAGATTGCCCTGTTTATGAGAACCTTTTTATGAAGTTTGGAAAGCTTAAGAACTCGAACCTCGGAGTATTCCAGATAACTGCCAAGAACTCAGGAACCAGTAGTTACTCATATGATGGGGCTTTTGACACCAGCTCCAGGCACAAAACAGCTACAATAACCGTAAAGCTGGAATATGATATTAAGTGATAAGAAAACACACACTGGAGACGTATTTCTTTTCCAGTGTGTGTCACATAGTTTTGTAATAGAACATCTATCTTCCGAGATATGTTCGAATTTATTCTTCCATCAAGGATTATGTATTACATTTCTCTTTCCACTATTGGCAGTTCCTCTTACTTCTTCGTGGTAAAAGTAATCTACGATTGTTGGATGTCCTTTCTCTACTCTCTCATACGAAGTTTCATTATCAACAAACCTGCAATCATACTTTTTAGCCAGCTCTTCTGCTTTCTTTTCCAGCGCTTCAAAATAGCTGCGGTTCTTTTTGTTATAAATTTCGTCATACAGTGGCACCAGATCCGGATGTTTATCGGAAATGTATTTCATGATATCTGCCTTAAAACCTCCGCGAAGATTCAGATTCTCAAGCCATACAAGGTCACACTGATCTTTTGTCCTGTCTATGATTGCTTCTATATCCGTAATCCCCGGGAAAACGGGTGAAATGAAGCAAATTGTACGAATGCCTGCCGCATATACCTCTTTCATTGCAGCAAGCCTTCTTTCTATGCTTACTGCCGCATCCATATCATCTTTAAACTCTTCATCGAGAGTATTGATTGACCATGATACTGTAAGTCTGCTATTTTCATTGATCTCTTTTAGCAGATCCAGATCTCTTAGTACAAGGTCTGACTTTGTGCAGATAAGTATGTCCGCACCACTGTCCTTTAGTTCTTCCAGAAGTCTTCTTGTATTTTTATATGTTTCCTCTAGCGGATTATAACCATCCGTAACTGTTCCAATGATCACCTTCTGGCCGGCATACTTCTTTGGATTCTTTATTTCAGGCCAGTCTTTCACATCCATGAAAGTTCCCCATTCCTCCGTATGCCCTGTAAAGCGTTTCATAAAAGATGCGTAGCAGTATTTACAGGCATGGGGACACCCCACATAGGGATTCACCGAATATCCTCCAATAGGAGTATTCGATTTTGTCATTACACTTTTTGTTTCTATATGATTTACTTTGATTTCTGGTTGTTCCATATCCTCTGTTCCTCCAGCACTTTGTTAAAAGCATCCGGCATTTCCTGTATCATTTCTTCTCCCATAATCGGAACAAGATCTTCTTTCCAGAATACAGGAATGTTCAGTTCATGAGCCTGTTCTGTCAATGAATAAGCCCACCCGGGATCTGTTTTAACAGTCCTGCTCTTTGCACCTGTCATGGTTCCCACCACAATCCAGTCAATACCTGTAAGATCAACCTTACCCGGATCATCGAACAAAGGCTCAAAGGTAACATGATATTTTTTTGCCTTCACATTGCTCCGCAGTGCATCAATACGCCATAACTCAGACTTTCTCGTAACTGTAACGCCAAACCATGCATTATCAAGATCTGTTTCAAAAGACAGAAGATCCGGTCGTTTGGTAAGAAAAAGAAACTGGTGCTGAGGATTCTCTGCTATCTTTTTAAAGACTTCCTCTCTCCATTCCTCATGCCAGCCCGAGAGATCGCTCATGCCGGTCAGCAGAAAATTCTGCGGCTTTTTCTTTTCCATCATACGAAGCTTTCCTTGAAAAAACTGTGGCTTTTCAAAATCATCTATGATGTGATAACGCCTCGTATTGTTTCTGGCATAGCAGTACGGACATCCAACAGTGCACCCTATAACAAGATTCATGTTCTGAATCTGATCTTTAATACAGATACTCATTTGTCACTCCATTCCTCAAGGTTTACCCTGATGCGGTTAAGATACTCTTCAAACTGAAGAATCTCTTTATCCGTAAAATCACGATAATAAATATTCCCCATCTCATTGGATACGGAGTCATAAGCTTCTTTAAGTTCTTTGGCTTTATCTGTGAGGAACAGAAGAGTTTTTCTCTTATCAGCTTCATCAGTTTTGCGGCTTATCAGTCCGTTTTTTTCCATCCGCTCAAGCATGGTTGTAAGTGAAGTAATTGCAAGTCCGCTTTTCTCGGAAATAATTTTAATAGGAACACCATCTTCCTGCCATAAGACATAAAGAATCCTTCCCTGAGCTCCGTTAAATGCATCAATGTTTTTTTCTGCCAGTATCCTTTCAAATATACGATCACCCAGCTGTTTTATTTTTGTAACAAGAAATCCACCATTTGTCTTCATAATTAAATACTCCTATATCGTAGTTTTATACTACGATATAGGAGTATTTGTGTCAAGCACACATATCATAACTTCGGATTTTATGGATTTCCATAATACCTTCATAAATCCCATCGATTCTACTACTTAGAAGCATGGCGCACTTTTTAAGTTTTTCCGGCTTACCCATTGCGTAAATTCTACTTATTGCTGATTGTAATGGGCCACTAATGTTGTTGAAGAACATTGGAGATGCAAGACTCATTACCTCCGCCTGCTCCAAAGATTGAATCCCGGTGTGATCTTCGCCTGTCCCGTCGGCTCCTCATACCCCTGCTTTTCCATGATTTCTGCGCAGGCATTTCTGAGTTGGATTCCCGCATATGTTGGATGCAGTTATCGCGGAATAGTTACTCATGAATGTAATTCTTTTATTTCATGAGTTTACGGATCGTCTTCAATAATTCGTCCACGATTTCTTCATCGTCATTTTTTATGCCGTCCGTAACGCATCCTTTCAGGTGATATCCAAGAAGTTCCTGATTAAAGCCGTCTATTGCTGAGGCTGCAGACATGGACTGTTGAAGGATGTCGTTGCAATATACGTCATCCTCGATCATTTTTTCCAGGCCACGTATCTGCCCTTCCAGACGTTTCAACCGGTTGGTCAGAGCCTTTTTCTGTGCTGCTGTTCTGACTGTCTTTTTATGTGCCATAAGTAATCTCCCTATTATTCATATGTTGACTAATAGTATCATATCCCGGCTATTTATTGTACAGAAACAACCTTATAGCCAAGATCTTCTATCTCCTTTATCAAGGTGTCATCCTCTACCTCTTTTTCGTACTTCACAACAGCTTGCTTCTTTTTGAGGTTCAGTTTTGCAGATACGCCATCAATTCTGTTGATCCGTATATTTTTTAAACTCAGTCAAAATATTATTTCTGTCCATATGTACTGATTATTCCATTTCCAGTGTTTTATAGTTTTTCTAAATCACATACTTTTAGCAATCTTTACCAGCCTGCTTGTGCCAAGTCTGTGTGCTCCAAGTTCAATAAATTTCTCAGCATCTTCAATTGATGCAATACCGCCTGATGCCTTGATCTTGATATTTGGACCACAGTGTTTTGCAAAGAGTTCTATATCTTCAAAGGTTGCACCGCCTGTTGAGAAACCTGTTGAAGTCTTGATATAGTCTGCCTTTGACTGCGTAACAATCTCACACATCTTGATCTTCTCCTCTTCTGTAAGAAGGCAGCACTCAATGATAACCTTCATGGTATGGTCGCCACAGGCTTCTTTGAGTTCATTGATCTCATCAAGAACAAACTTATAATTCTTAGCTTTCAGCTCCCCTATGTTTATAACAATGTCGATCTCTGTTGCTCCGTTTGCAAGCGCATCCTTTGTCTCAAAAACCTTGGATGCAGTTGTTGTATTTCCATTCGGGAATCCGATTACTGTTGTTATAGGCATATCAGGGCCCATATACTCACGGGCTTTCTTCACATAATATGGAGGAATGCATACGGAAGCCGTATGGTACTTCATACCATCGTCGCATATCTCTTTTATCTCATCCCATGTGCTTCCCTGAGCAAGCAGTGTGTGATCAACCATCTTTAATATTTCTTCAAGTTTCATTCGTGTATCCTCCATTCTTCGACCTAAGGGTGGTACCGCTTGCGGTGGATTCCTTAGGTCCATCCAAAAATTTCATAGTCTTTTTGGTTCATAATTTGACAATAAATACGGGACGACAAAATAGTCCCCCCTACCATTTGCAATATATACTAGGGGGGAGTATTTGTCAACGCCTATTTTTCTTTTACCATATTCCCATTACATGCTGCATCAAAAGGGTGACAACTGTTATTCCGATCCAGCAACAGCCGCCAAGCAAAATCGGCTTCCCACCTGATTTAATTAGTTTGATTATGTTACTGTTCAAGCCAATAGCAGCCATGGCCATTATTATAAAGAACTTGCTAAGTTCCTTAAGTGGCTTAAAAACATAAGAAGGGACACCTGCTCTCAAGCAAATAGTTGTGATAATTGAAGCAATCACAAAGAAGACTATGAACATCGGAAATGCTCTTCTAAAGCTAAAGCCATTTGTCGAACTTCCATCCTTTTTTGCTTCCCTTGCCCTCAGATACGCAAGTACCAGTGTAATAGGTATGATAGCCAGTGTTCTTGTAAGCTTGACCGTAACTGCCTTATCAAGAGTCTGACTCCCCAGGTTCCACATACTATCCCAGGTTGATGCAGCTGCGGTGACAGAAGATGTATCATTAACAGCAGTTCCCGCAAATATACCAAATGCTTCTCCAGTTGAGATATCAAAACCTATAAGTTTTCCCAGGGACGGAAAAAGAAGTGCAGCCAACACGTTAAAGAAAAATATCACGGAAATTGCCTGTGCCACTTCATCATCATCTGCATCAATGACAGGAGCCGTAGCTGCTATCGCTGAGCCGCCGCATATTGACGAGCCAACTCCGATAAGAGTAGCTGTGTTTCCTTTGATATTCATTACCTTATGAAGAATCCATGATAGGATAAGCGATGTTGAAATCGTGCAGATAATTATAGGAAGTGACTGTTTTCCGGTCTGAAGAACGACCGAAAGATTCATACCAAATCCAAGGAGGACAACAGCCGCCTGCAGGATCATCTTTGATGTAAACTTTATTCCATCCGATGCCTTTCCCTTATCATTCCAGAACAGGGCTATTATCATACCCAGAATGATCGCAATCACCGCTCCGCCAACGACAGGGAATCGCTTTCCCAGGAGCCATGAAGGAACCGCAATAACAAAGCATACAAATATTCCCATATAATTCTTTTTCAAAAAATCCATCTCAAGACCTCTCTCACTTTCTAATCTGTTATTTTGCAGGTCTTATTCTATTCTATCTCTTGAAAAAGATAAAATTATATATTATTATGTAACCATAAATATTTCTTATCGTTATGGAGAACTGATCATGCTGGATTTCAGGATAGATACCTTTCTATGTGTTTGCAGGCACCTCAATTTCACCAAGGCGGCTAAGGAGCTGAATATTACTCAGCCCGCTGTTTCTCAGCACATACATCATCTTGAAAATGAATACGGGACAAAGCTGTTTACTCAGGATGGAAAAAAACTTTTTCTAACTGATAACGGAAAACTCCTGTATAAAAAAATGAATCAGATAAAAAATGATGATGAAAGTCTCAAAGAAATACTTTCAAAGAATAACCATGGCTTAAAAGACATCTCTTTTGGTGTCACCATGACCATAGGAGAATACATAATTGCTGATCCGATCAGTGATTACATAAAAAATCACCCGGATACTAATCTTAAGATTACATTTGACAACACATCGGAGCTTCTTAAAAAACTCTCCGACGGTGTTATAGATTTTGCACTTGTAGAAGGATATTTCCCTGAAAATGATTATGAAACGCTGCTTTTTAGCAAAGAAGAGTTCGTTCCTGTCTGTTCGGCAAAGCACTCTTTCAATCAGAAGCCACGCGTGATAAAAGATCTCTTTCCCGAGCGAATTCTTATAAGAGAACCCGGTTCAGGAACGCGCAATATATTGGAAAGAGCTCTTGCCCTGAACAATTACTCCACAAGTGATTTTAGGAATTTTACCCAGGTGGAGAACATGCATGCCATAATAAGCCTTATTGAAAAAGATTGTGGCATCACCTTTTTAT
Organism: Butyrivibrio sp. DSM 10294; assembly: GCF_028539135.1. Lineage (NCBI taxonomy): Bacteria > Bacillati > Bacillota > Clostridia > Lachnospirales > Lachnospiraceae > Butyrivibrio > Butyrivibrio sp. DSM 10294. Next base: position 14,199 of record NZ_JANSWL010000079.1, read on the forward strand.
ATAAAGCAGCGGTTGCATCAGGACTGCAGTCCGGATATCTGAAAACAATCCCCCTTGACGACTTTAGGGTAAAACATGATTTTACCTTCATCTGGCCCAAAGATACTGTTTTCAGTGAAGAGATCCGTGCAATATGTGAGGAAATACAACCTATAACTCATTCTGCATGAAGTTCATGTTCTTTTTCATAAAGCTTGTTATCCTGCCGTCTCATGAAAATCATCCGGGACAGAAAAAGAATCAAGCTACTTCCTACAAAAATCTGAATCGGATATGTGATTAGTACGCTTTCAGATATTATCATGCTCAGCATGGTAATAGCGCCAACCGGTGGCATATACATCTTAGTAAAATGAATAACGATAAGCATACCACTTGTAGCAACAATTGCTGAAATCGTAATAGGAAGCCCTATCCAAATAGCAAAGAAATATCTTGAAATCACACCAATTATGGCACACACAGTTATCACTGCCACCGTTTTGACTGGCATATTTCTTGTTTTGTTCCTTGGCCTGGAAAACTCAGTAAATGCCACAAGTAACGGAGGTGCCACAACAAATCTATAACCCGTTCTGAATGCAACACCGGCTATTACTGTCACACAAAGGATTCTAATGGAAGTATCTACCATATCGTCCCTGGAATTCAGCATCACAGGAACATATTCCTCATCTGCTCGGATTCCCTGAAATAGAAAAAGTTTATGAAACAATATTACAAGTAGTGTCAGTACAAATGCAGCTATAGGATACACTATACTTGTAGTATGCATCATCACCGGGAGCACTATTGCTGAAACAAATGGTGCAAACGTGGTTCCTGAAAACATAAAGATTACCTGAGCGATTGTGAATGCCAAAATCACTTCGATATACGTATCAAACGGAACAAATCTTACAATGCACACTCCTATTATCGCACAGCCTGTTATCAGTGAAAGCATACGCTTTCCATTAACCTTCCAGCTTCTATTTTTTGCCACCATATATCCAACTGCTAATGCTGTTATCTCAGGAAATATAATCTCCTTCTCATTTAAAGTTTCTGCAAATAGTGTCATCAGCGCTACTAACAGAACTGTACAAGCGTATGGTATTATTCTCTTGACTCTATACATATTCTATAAAAAACATGCAATCAATGTGATGATCGCGATTCCTCCTTACTTAAAAATATCACATTTACTGACACTCTTTCCAAGAAAGACTCCGCAAGGGTCTCGTCTGTTGTTTTTCGTTTCACAGCTATTCACTCCTTTAGTCAATTTTAATCAGGATCTGCAAAAGAATTATCTTCAACAGAATTATTCCTTTTTATAAGTTTTTTGCAATTTCAAATACTTTTCTTAGATACTTACCAGCGTTTTTATCCCGGTTAGCATCATTACCATAGCCTCTGGTCATCTCATCAAAAGCATATACTTCGCAGGTTTTTGCTCTATTTCTGATCCGGTCACCAACCATAACTGTCTTCATTGCTTCCAGCTGATCTCTTCTTACCTTATCTTTTAATGACCCACCCATGGTAATCAAAAATAAAGCTTTCTCAAGACATTTCATAGATGTTTTATCCCCATATGCAAATCCGTAAGTCCATACCCGTTGAAACCATCCCTCTAACATAGCAGGAGACGAAGTCCAAAAATCAGGGTAAATAAAAGCTATCGCATCTGCTTCATTTATCTTTTTCTGCTCAAAAAGAACGTCCTCCGATACAGGACTATCCAAATTATAAAATCCTTCTCTTATATACTCTTTTTCCGGCATCACGGGATTGAATCCATCTGCATACAGATCAGAAATCTCATATGAATGTCCTGCACTCTCCAGTCCTTTGATAAAAGCTTCTTTCACTTCATATGTGAAACTATTTTTACTTGGATGACAATATACAATGAATACCTTCATTTCATACTCCTTTACCTATGGCTACTTATCCATCTCTATCCACTGTATGAAAGCTGTCTTATCACTGCTGCTATACCCAGCCGTCTCATAGAAATGCATAGTCTCCGGCTTCTTTGTTCCTGTCAGTAGCATCATTTTGTAACAGTTTTCCTTCTCCGCAATCTTCTTTGCATAATCCAGACATTCACCTGCATATCCGTTTCCTCTGAAATCCGCATGTGTTACCACATTCTCAACAAAAGCATATGGTCTTATATTTCTTGTTAAATTCGGGATGATCACACAAACACAGGAAGATATAATCTGACCATCAATCTCATTTACGATCAGATGGTGATTCGGATCCTCAATGATCTGATTCCATGTTTTTTCAAGATGTTCATCATGCTTGGGAATACTATCTTCATGTAAGTAAAGATACAGTTCCAAAAGTGCTTCCAAATCTTCTTTTTTTGCTTCTCGTATCATCAGCCGATAATCCTTACCTCCTTAACCTGGAATATATTCCGATATAATGCTCATTCCAACAAACTGGAATTGTTAGCACTCTGTCTTATTGCACCGGAGGCATAAAGCATAAAATACAATCGCCAGAAACTGTGATACCACAGACACAGTGACAAGATACACAGGATTCAAATCATACAGGGCACCGAGAAGCCAACTGCCCAGAAACCACGCAATACCAAATCCTGTCTCAAATATTCCGAAACCGGTGCTTCGCATGGAACGCGGGACGATTCCGCTGACAGCTGCTTTCATAATACTTTCCTGCGCACCCATTCCAATCCCCCACAGAATTATCCCAGCTCCGATCAACCAGGCATTTCCAGTCATAAAAACAAAATATGAGAAGAATGTGCTGCATAGTGTGGAAATGATCAGAGCCTTCAGCCCGACCTTATCATAAAGCCAGCCAAAGAATAGTGCAGCAAAGGCATCCACAGCCATTGCCCCAGCATATAGCAGGCTGAGCATGGATTCATTAAATGCTCCGGTATTAGCCGAATGAAGTGTGATCAGGGTGAAGTCTGCAAAGCCAAAAGCAAAAAAGCAGATGGCCGCCATGAACAGAACAAATGACTTCCTGAATTCAAAGCTTGCCGGTTTATCTTCCTGCTTTTCAAAGATCTCCGGATCAGGGTATCTTATCTTTGCTGTCAAAACAAGAGCTATGGTGATCATTGCAGGAACAAGCAGTATCGCAAAAGAGATTCTATATGTTGTAAAAAGGTCGTCTGTACCTTTTACAAGAGCTGTTACAAAAAGCAGTACTGGTCCGAGAAACGCGCCAAGCTGATCCAGAAACTCCTGATAGGCAAAGCCTTTTCCGGTTCCGATCTCGCTTGCCGCAAAGCTTACCAATGTGTTTTTGGCAGGCTTTTTTATCGCTTTTCCGATACGCTCCAGGATCACAAGACCGCAGGCCCAAATCCAGCCATGTTCAGGTACGAGTGCCAGTGCAGGAATCGCCAGAGCCTGTATTACATAGCCTGTGATAACAAATGTCCAGTATTTCTTCGTTTTATCTGCTATAAATCCGGATATGAGCCTTAGTGAATACCCGCACAATTCTCCTATACCGGACACAAATCCGATGGTTGCAGCGGATGCCCCTGCGAGGTTCAGATATTCGCCCAATATGCTTCTGGCGCCTTCATGAGTCATGTCCGAAAACAGACTTACGATTCCCATCAGGGTTATAAATATTATGGCGCCAGACAAAGCCCTTTTTTTATCCATGTTCTACTCCACTAATCCCGATTTGCTTATTTCATTATCCTGAAATTCAAAGTTTTATTATCGTCGCAAGTTTCTTTCCGCATAGAATTCCAAATATGCAGCAACAACAACTCAGTACCACATATAATCCGCCATTCATATATTGTTTCTTCTCAAACAAATTAAAAGCTTCAAGGGAAAATGTAGAGAATGTGGTAAAACCTCCACACACCCCTGTCTTCCAGAAAAGAATGGTATTATCAGATACACTTTCTCGGTTACTGGTAATTCCAACAACGAATCCAATTAGTATGGCACCGAGGATATTTGTAATCAGAGTTAATATCGGAAAATAAGTCTTAACAGAAATCAGACTTATTGCATATCGCGCTACTGCACCCAAGGCACCACCAAGTGCTACAAATAGAAAATTCATATCAACCTCTCTATTGTCATATATACTGAAATTCAAAGTTCCATAATTTCTAAATCGTCCGAAACCAAAAGCTTTCCATTATCCAAAGAAAGGGCATCTTTCTTTGATGCACTGCTGGTTCTGCGATGAGAACTCACAGTGTTGCTTCTCATATTCGATCTGCACTCCGTAGTGCTGTCTTACGTACTCTATTCCATGCTTGAACGCAATCATAGCATCTCTTTTACAACATCTTGGGCCATTTATCTGGCCAAGTTCTCCTATGGCGCTTGATGTAAATGCCATGTGATCTCCCCATGTGCCATCCTCAGAAAGTGGTCCTGTACCATCAATAATAGAAAGAGCTGCTCCTATAGATGTTATCGCTCCGCATATTCCCCACAGTCCGCACATTGCTCCCGGCATCCGAAGTCCTTCTTTCAAAAGCTTCTCCAAGGCATAGTCTATATCTATTTTGCCACCAGCATTATGATAAGCCACTAAAAGACATGCCCCATCTAATATATGATGCTCTGGCCCATGTATGCTTATATACGCTTTCTTTGCCATTGACTTAAACATCTTGATAGGATTTACGCCTTTTTCATTACGTATATCTTCAATAATCCTGTTTGCTTTTTCTTCAATAGTCATAAGTAGCTTCTCCTATAAACTAATTATGAAGCTCTGTACTCCATAAGAGTTGTGTTCTGCCATTTTCCAAATCGATCTTTAGCTATTCTTTCCCTATAGCCAATTTCCCTAAAACCACATTTTTTGTGTAAGGCTATACTTGCTTTATTAATTGAAAATATTGCAGAATATATGCTCCAATATCCATCTTTCTCAGCTTCTCGGATAATCGTATTTACCAAAGCTGTTCCTATCCCATGACCTCTATAGTTTCTATCAACATATACACTCATTTCAACGCAGCCTTTATATGCGCACCTACTCGAAGAAGGACTTAACGCTATCCAGCCTACAACCTTCCCTTCTTCCTCAAAAACAAACCTGCAATTCTTTACGTGACCTTCATTCCACTCAGTAAAACTAGGACACTCTGTATTAAAAGTTGATGTTCCCTCTTCTAATCCCTGCTTGTAAATCTCTGATACTGTCCCCCAGTCTTCATCTCTCATTTCTCTAATCACAGCATTCCACCTCCGATTTTTTTATCGCATCATTATAGATATTTAATGCCTCTAAAACCTGACTCTGTTTTTCCTTTGGAATCATTGAAAAAACTCTCTCAAACTTCAAATTCATATCTTTTTCTATTGTATTGAATCTTGCCATTCCTTCATCAGTCAGATTAAGCACTACACACCTACGGTCCCTTTTTGAAGGTTCTCGCAAAACATATCCTTTTTGGACAAGTTCTTCTACAGATCTGCTTACAGCACTTTTATCCATCTTAAGAAGTTCAGCAAGTTCCTTTACACATATTCCAGGTTTTCTGCCTATCTCAACAACCAGAAAGCATTGAGATGTATTAACGTTACATTGACAGCAATCAGAACTGTTTAGCTTCTCAAGATTACGTTCTAATTCTCTGGTACTTTCTCGAAATAGTTTTACCTTATCCATCGAATGCCCTCCTATGGATTTAAATGATAAAATCATTAGTTGTATTTGTCAACTAATTTATAATATAAAAAAGCCACATAGCCGTTATAAACAACTACATGGCAATTACGTGGGCATATTCATTAAGCAATAACATCAGGGAGCTTGTTCTTTCTTCTTGCTAAAAGAAAAGCCAAAGAATGAATCGATTTTGTTCTCTCGTTCATTCCTTGGCTCATTATAATAATATCATACCCAACCCCGCATGGAAACTACCATTTGGGTGTCATATGGGTGCCATTTGGGGACGTTTTTTCGATTGGCGTAAGTCACTTTTTTATCCCAATCAGTTCTATCATTCTTTCATCTGAGATGAATGTCTTAATGACAAAGTCTTTCTCAAGCAGCTCGAGAAATTCCTGGTCTGAAGGAAGCCCCCGTGACACGTGGCATGCTCCATCTGCGTGGCAGCCATCTATAACCTCTCTGCTGGCTCCATGAGCTATGCATATACTCCCATTATCTACCAGAGCCGTTGACAGATTATGCATAAGTGTTTCCGGCGACGGAAAATGAGGAAATGCATTATATATAACGCATACGTCATATTTTTCGTCAAACTCAAACTGCTCCGCATCTCCGTTAATAAAATCAACCTCGGAATGATTTCTGAACTTTTGCCTGGCCTTTTCCAGCATTTGAGCTGAAATGTCTACCCCGGTCACTTTTTTTGCGCCTGCTTCCAGATAATACGGAATCATGAAGCCTGTTCCACAGGCAATATCCAGCACCTTTTTCCCTTCAAGCTGCCCCAGATTCCCGATGATATCACGCGTAACAGATTCATCATTGCTTGCAAAGTCATCCCATTTTTCAGCCAGTCCGTCAAAAAAATCAATTACCTGTTCTTTACTGACAATATCCATATGTTATGCAGCCTTTTTTACTGTACTATTTGTTACTAATCCTGCTTTATACAGAGCAAATACTATTGTAGGAATGAATATAAGCTGAATGATAATTCCCGGAAGGCTTGTTACAAAGTAGCTTGTAGCCCATACCTTTATTGAATACTCACCTCTTGCAAAAATGAGAGCGCGGGACAAACCACCGATAACCCTACCTGCAAGCATGGCAACAATCAGGCTTATATAAAGATCCGCATATATCTTTCCTGTATTGACAAGTTTTATCATAATGCCTGTACAGATACCATAAGCAGCAAGTTCAACCATCATTGCAGGCAAAATAGCCATTGGTGGCATACCTGTAATAATCGATGAAAGAAGCGGTCCGACAAGTCCGCAAACAAGACCATACTGCCATCCGCATACCAATCCGCAGATAAGTACCGGAATATGCATAGGGCTGATCACCGATCCGGCATTCGGAATCATGTGAAATGCCATCGGCAGTACCACACACAACGCAATACACATTGCAGTTGCTACCATATTTTTTACTAAGTTTTGTTGTTTCATTTTTCTTAACCCCCTGGTTTCTTTTTTCAAAACTTCTATTATGATAGCAACACCAAAAAGCAGCCACAAGCCCCATGGGGGGTTATAAAATCCCCCTTAGTACATTATGCCGGAATATATCTTCTACGCCTCCAACAATTTTCAGATATTTATCTTCTACTATATCCGTTTTCACACAATAAAAAAAGCCACCTGGCAGTATTTATCCGCCAGATGACTATGAAAACATTTATATCTTATACCAATTCCAGTCTGTCTCTAACAAAGCATCCTATGGCTGTCACGGCCATTACTGCTATAACGACTATCATTCCAACCTTATCATAAGAAGCATAGAAATCTCCTGAGAAACGGAGCTTTATATATTGGCCCCATATTGCACTGAGGATGACCAAAAGTGTGAATCCCAAAGACGCAGCATACATAAATGAGACTATTATGCTAGCCAGTATGTTTCTATAACCGGAGCTCTCAATTCCTATGGATTCAAGGTTGGATACTATTATAATTCCCATGATGAGAAGATAGAGAACCGTTACCAAGACTGCCTTCTGCCAGGATGCACACTCAAAGCTGCTATGAATAATCGCCATTATGATTCCCAGGAACATGCAGCATGAGAACTTTACCATAGCTGGGCCTGTCTGCTCATTCAATGTCAGTACCAGTATAATCAACTCAATCACCAGTATAAGTGCAATCATACTTGATCTGGGTTCTCCCGGAATTATATTGCTTAACTCAGGAAATTGGAGCGTCAGTACAAATGCACCGATAAGTCCTGTAAAGAAAGGCATAGCCCTAAAAATGCCGAAACAAACGATGGCTATAACAGCAAATATAATCGCTAATACAATCTCAAGTAATAATGCTATCATCTCAGCCTCCTATGAATTCTGAAAACACAACTACTTCTTGGTAGTTGCCTTGCTTAATTTGTTGCAATACACTGCAGCACGGCACCAGAACTTAAGTTCCTCCACACCATTTTTATTTGTAACAGCTCTTTCCACTCCACTGATAGAGCCTTTCTTGACTGCCTCGTTGTACATCTTGCCAAGTCTGGCTCTCACTGATGCAGGAGACTCTTTAATATTGTTCTCGATAAGAACCTGCTCTACATCTGCAAAGGTCGGAAGATCTGAGAGAGTGAACTCCTTCTCCATCTTCTTGGACTCAGCGACCATGAGTTTAAGCGCTGCGGTGTAATCGTACCTTACTGCGGTGTTGAACTTATCCTCAAGTGTCTCAAGGATAAGACTGTTGACAGTTATCTTCTGTTTATCTGCAGCCTTCTGAAGCTGCTTGTATAAATCATCACTAATCGACAAATTGATTCTTGGCATATCCGACCCTCCTATGAGTGTTACGTTTACCTCATTGCACTTTTAAGTATATGAGGGTTGCGCAGATATGTCAAACTGGATCTAAATGAGCCCGCATGCCATGTCGTGGTTAACCTCCGCCTGGTAATAGCTGCTCATTGTGCTAGGCGCATTGAAAAGGGTCGCCAGTAGATAAGGCCTAATCTTCTTAATCTTGGTGGTATTATTCTTCATGCAATCCAGCACATACTCAACATGCATGCTGTTAAGCTTGAGAAGCTTTGCTTTCACAAGGTTTTTGGGATAATCGTTCTTGGCGATATGGATCTTCTCCTGAGTAGACAAAACAGTCTCAAGGACAATCTCATACATCCCTTCAATCGTTTCTCTCTCCTGAGGATATCGATCAAGCAAAGTATCTAGGGACAGATTCTCCCTGATCATTTCTGAATAAATTTCGTAATCCTCGTTCAAATCTGTCTGCTTCGAAGAGATATGATTGGTTATAACTAAGTTAGTATTATTAATATTATTATAATTAGGGCCGGAATTTCCGTGGTCTAGAACCCGATTTTCCCTTGGTCTAGAACCCGATTTTTCCGTGGTCTTGACCCCGATATTTCCGGGGTCTGAAACTTCTATTTCTGATTCAGAACCGGGATTTTCCAAGGTCTGAACTTCTTCAGAACCCTCAGAAACAAAGTTCTTGAGGTAGATAATGGAAGGCTTCCCCTGGCCCTGCTTTCTGCGCTCAATAAGGCCATATTCCTCAAGATTCTTGAATAAGATCCTTATCTTGTCTTCCCCACAATCCAGCATTTCTGCGGCTTCCTGCTGTGCAAAGTAAATATATGCCCTCTGCTCCTCATCAAACCACTTATTCTTAAGGGATAAAGACATTCTATCCAGCATAAGGCCGTATAAAGTCTTGGCAAGTACGTCAAGGCCTTTAAAATAGGCATTTGTGAACAGCAGCTTTGGTATTCTGTAAAAGGATAGCATTTCAGATTCTTGACCTTTGAAATAGTCAAATATGATTCTTTCGCTCAATCCTTTCCCTCCCTTCGGTAACTTAGTGTGACGCTCTGTGGATTTAGGTGGTGCAATTATTGCACTACCCAATCAGCTGAAAAATGCGTCTGCGATTAAAATTCTTGACGTAAATCCTGCTTGGCTTGCCCTTGATCTGGAATCTGGAAATAAGGCCAAAGTCCTCAAGCTCATTCATACAGTCGATAATGGTATGTCTGGAAAAACTGATATCCTTTTCAAGCTTACTCAAAGGATAAATCACATATACTCTGTTCTCTTCGTCATACCAGTTGTGCCTCTTGGCTTCGCCCATCCGGTCTAAAAGAACTGCGTACAGCATCTTGGCCGAAGCCGACAGGGAAGAAAAATTCTCCCCTGTCAGAAGCTCCTTTGGAATCTCTACAGAAGCAAATTGCTCAGCCTGGGTATTATAGAAATAATCCATCATAGTTGTTATTCCTCACTTTCATGGGTCCTTTTCCATTCCTCACAGAAATCAATGAGGATCTTCTCAATCTGTGTCTGAGAATAATATGCCGGAAAATACTTGTTGAGCTTGCGCTCGTTGAAGGTGATCTTCTTGTGGGTCTGCGGTGTTGCTCGCTTTTGAATGAGAATATCAATCATCATCTCCTGCGTTAGCGAATCATCCTCTCTGTATGGTCTCAGATCTATGAGCTGTTCCTGCTTGATCATTCCATTTTCATGGATATACTCATAAATCCATTCCTGGTACGAGTGATTCAGATAAGAAATCTCAACAGCCACAGATAATGCTAATTTCTTCTGATCAACCATATTCAGTAATTTTGGAATAAGCTCTGTAAGTCTGATAAAACGTGACACCTGTACTGCGCTAGAACCCATTTCCTCAGCAATTCTTTCCCTCGAAGTCTTCCCACTCAACTTCTGTTCAACTTGAACAGAAGTTAAATCTCTCCTCTGACCCTGACTTCTAATCGCATTGAGCTTCATTTTATATGCAAATGCTCTTTCACTCGGAAGGATCTCCTCCCTCTGCATATTCGCATTGACCATGGCAATCGTGGCATCATCATTTGTCATTTCCTTGATGATTGCAGGAATCTTACGAAGTCCTGCTCTTTTAGCCGCGTGGAGCCTTCTATGTCCGGAAATCATCTCATAAGTTCCTTCATCATCCGGTCTAACAAGAACAGGAGTAAGAACTCCGCTTTCCTTGATGCTTTCCACAAGTTCATCCATCTTTTCATCATCCACAACCTTGAATGGATGATTCTCAAAGGGATAAATAGTCATAACATCGAGATCTACAGTCCCCTCGGTGCTAGGAACACCGAGGAGCTCATCTATACTAGACAGCTTTACTTTCTGACCAACTCTTTGTGCCATTATTTATTACCTCCCTTATAAATGATGAATATGCCGATGCTGCTTTTCCTTTTGGATCATAGACGTAGAGACTACTTCCGGAAGCACTAATCTCAGCGGCTCTCACAGAAAGCGGGATCTCAGTCTCAAAAACATTTATGGTGGATGAATACGCTTCGTAGATCTGAGCCGATATGTCTTTTGCATAATTGGTTCTGTTATCCACCATAGTGATAAGAATTCCCTCTATTTCCAGCTTCTGGTTCAGCTGACGCTTAACTCTTCCTATGGTCTTAATAAGCTGCTGAAGACCCTTTACAGGAAGATATGCGGCCTGTACAGGAATAAGTACACTGTCTGCACAAGCCAGGGCATTTATGGTCATCATCCCAAGAGAAGGCATACAATCGATAATAATGTAGTCATAGAGCTCTCTTGCCATGTTTACGTACTGCCTGAGGATAGTTTCCCTGCTGATAATTCCTGTAAGAGTGATCTCCAGACTTGAAAGCTCAATATTGCCCGGCATCACATCAACTCCTTCTTCGTGATGGATAAGTCCCTTTGATACATCCACAGGCTCGTCATTGATGATCCCTATAAGAGCATTAGCCAGGGAATAATCAAGTCTGTCAGGCTCATCACAGCCAAGACTGATTGTCAGCGACCCCTGAGGATCACAATCTATCAAAAGTACCTTATTTCCTTCTCTTGCTAGGCCGATTCCAAGATTTACACATGTGACGGTTTTTCCTACACCGCCTTTCTGATTGGCTACTGCAATAACTTTACACATCTCTTTTTACCCCCTTATTCCCTGAATGACTCGATAAAAGCATCGATTTTTTCCGTGTTACAGAGAACCACACCCTTAACTTTTCTTGTGGCCTTAGCCTCTTTGGCCAGTGATTCAAAGGTGTGAAGCCCCATAGAATAGAGCTCAGCCCCTTCTGCGTACCTCACATACTTCTTCTTGCCTTCTTTGACCAGTTCATCAATGTTATCAACAAATTTGCGTCTTCCCATTTCTTCATCCTCTCTTTCTTCGCCAAATTCTCTCTCGATGTAGTCATCAAGCACATCCAGATCTACAAGAGCTGTTTTCCTGAGCTTGATGTTGGCCCCTGCCTGCTTGGCCATGGTGACAAAGGACCAGTACGCCATTGCGTAAAGCCTTGCACCCTGAGCGTAAGTGCAGAAGCGGTGTCTTTTACCTTCCAGGTATTTTTCCAGATTCACTGGTGGGGATTTACTACGATTCATCTGTAACCTCCAATTTTTGATGTTACGAGATGCAATTTAGAAAAAAAGAATTGAGATTTTAAGCAATAAAAAACCACATCTTCTCTTTTTTCATTAAGAGAAATGTGGATTTAGTCAAATTATTTTCCTGGATAGAAGATATTCTGAACCGGTTTTCCTCTTTGACGTTTCCCCGGGAAAAGAACTTTTGGAGCCCTTTTCCCGATAAATGCGTCAAATATCCTCTATCTTTTCGTCTTCACAGACGTCCATGGAAGTCCTGTTTTTTACTGTCAAACTACACGTACACGTCCACTGATGTCCCATGTTGTCCCATGAGATTGTTTTAAAATCAGTGCAATCTAGTCCAAATTTGGTCGTCCACGGAGAAACGCGATTTTACTCAAGAACGTGTGTCATTTCTCGCTGCGGAGGGTCGGGAACAGCAATACATCTCTGATTCCTGCACTATTTGTCAGAAGCATTGTCAGTCTGTCAATACCATATCCGATACCGCCTGTAGGTGGCATACCGATCTCAAGGGCATTGAGGAAGTCCTCATCAGTGTGCTCAGCCTCTTCGTCGCCTGCTGCCGCATTGGCATCCTGTGCTGCGAAACGCTCGCGCTGATCGATAGGATCGTTGAGCTCTGAGTAAGCGTTGCACATCTCCCAGGTGTTGATGAAGAGCTCGAAGCGCTCAACCTTCTCAGGATCTGAAGGCTTCTTCTTGGTAAGAGGTGAGATTGCAAGAGGATGATCCATGATGAAAGTAGGCTGGATCAGGTTCTCCTCGCAGAACTCCTCGAAGAAGAGGTTGATGATGTCACCCTTGGTGTGACGATCCTCGAACTCGATGCCCTTCTCTTTTGCAAGGGCTTTGGCCTCTTCGTCTGTCTTAACAGTATCGAAGTCGATACCTGTGTACTTCTTGATTGCATCGTTCATGGTAAGACGCTCGAAGGGCTTGCCAAGATCGATGATATGGTCGCCGTAAGGGATCTGGGTTGTGCCGCAAACCTTCTCAGCGAGATAACGGAACATGGACTCTGTAAGCTCCATCATTCCTTCGTAGTCTGTGTATGCCTGGTACAGCTCCATAAGAGTGAACTCAGGATTGTGTCTTGTGTCGGTTCCCTCGTTTCTGAATACACGGCCGATCTCGAAGACTCTCTCCATGCCGCCTACGATAAGTCTCTTGAGGTAGAGCTCAAGGGAGATACGAAGCTTTCTCTCCTCGTCGAGGGCGTTGTAATGTGTGAAGAAAGGTCTTGCAGCAGCTCCGCCTGCGTTCTCAACAAGCATAGGAGTCTCAACCTCGATGAAGTCTCTGCCTGCAAGGAAGTTACGGATCTCGCGAATGATGGCGGATCTCTTCTTGAAGGTCTCCATTACGTCAGGGTTCATAACAAGGTCAACGTATCTCTGTCTGTAACGGATTTCTGTATCTGTAAGGCCGTGGAACTTCTCAGGAAGTGGCATAAGTGACTTGGATAAAAGAGTAAGCTCCTTAACGTGGATCGAGATCTCACCGGTCTTGGTTCTGAAAGCAAAGCCCTTAACACCGATGATATCGCCGATATCCATCTTCTTGAAATCAGCGTAAGCCTCGTCACCAATATCGTTTCTTGAAACGTAGAGCTGAAGGCGTCCGTCTCTGTCCTGAAGTCCGGCGAAAGAAGCCTTACCCATAACACGCTTACTCATCATACGTCCTGCAAGAGATACAACCTTCTCTGCGGGTACATCTGAAAGAGCTACAGGAAGTGCCTTGCCCTCCTCATCAACGGGAACTACGAACTCAAGAGTATCGAAGTTGTCACGAACCTGCTGTGTGTGATGAGTCTGATCATATTTTACGATCTGGAAGGGATCTCTTCCCTGTGCCTGAAGCTCAGCGAGCTTGTCTCTACGAACCTGGCGAAGACGTCCAACGTCTTCCTGAGGCGCATTGTTGTTCTGCTGATTGTTCTGCTGATTATTGTCTGCCACTATTTCATCCTCCTAAAAATCCGGCAAAAAAGTTCTGCCATCAATGTTATCATACCCGATAAGAGCCAGCGATCTTGTAGAAAAACGCTGGCCCCTCAATGCATACTTATGCTGATATCGTTAATTACTCAGATCTCTGGATCTCAAGTACCTTGTACTTAAGGACACCGGCCTGTGTCTCAACGGAAACGGTCTGTCCCTTCTTGGCACCGATAAGAGCCTTACCTACAGGTGACTCATTTGAGATCTTGCCTTTAAGGCTGTTAGCCTCTGATGAACCAACGATCTTGTATTCAAGGTCCTCGTCAAACTCAAGGTCTTTGATCTTAACCTTGCAGCCGATGCTGATCTTGTTAAGGTCTACGTCTTCCTCAACTACTACTTCTGCGTTCTTGAGGATCTTCTCAAGGGCTTCGATTCTGGCCTCTATGTCACGCTGCTCGTCTTTAGCTGCATCGTACTCAGCGTTCTCTGAAAGGTCGCCCTGCTCTCTGGCTTCCTTGATCTTCTCGGCAACTTCCTTACGCTTGACAACTTTAAGCTCATGAAGCTCGTCCTCGTATTTCTTGAGTCCTTCATAAGTTAAAATGTTCTTCTTCTCTTCCATCTTGATTCCTACCCTTCATATGAGATTTGAATGCATCTATATAGAAATAACTATTCTTAGTAATCTATGTCAACTTTGGTATTATAATGTCTATAAAAACATCTGTCAATCACCTAAACTTACGCATTTCCCTTATAATGTGGCATATATGTGTGTACGCAATTGTGATATTGCGCTATTTCTTTACTTTTTCCCCATTTAGCCCCACAATAAATAAATGAGTATTAAACTTTTATTAAGAAGGAAAAGGACACAATTATTATGGCAAAAAAGTATTTTTCCCTGGCTACCGTTCTGTTTATGACCGCTTCCCTTATCGGATGCTCATCCATTCCCGGGTCCCCCAACACTGCTGAAACTGCAGATGGTTCTTCTACCGCAGCCACCACTGAATCAGACAATTCCTCTGAAGCCGGCTCTGCATCTACCACCGCAGATGGCGCTTCTTCTGCTAAAGACATCACCCTGACCACCTATTACTTCAGCTCCAAGAAGGACGGCGTAGAAAGATGCACAGGTCAGTACACCGATATCACTTTTTCAAGAGATCTGGAAAAAAAGTATCCCAAGCTGGCCGAAACTGTGAACCGTATCACCTCTGAATGGGAGACTTCCGTAAAAGATGCTGTGGGAGATTTTGCCTATTGGTATGACGAGGAATACTCTTATGACGTAACTTTTTATGATGATCTGAGCGCTGAGATCATAAAATTCGACGACAGGCTCTTTACCGTCACCCAGAGCGATGAGAGCTACGGCGGCGGAGCTCATCCCAACCATTCATACTATGTCTACAACATCGATCCTGCAACAGGTAACTCCTATGACCTGAAGGACGTTCTGACAAGTCCTGACTCTTTTCCCGAAGCCATCAGATCCAAGATGGAAAAAGAAAGCCCGTGTTAATGGGGACAGGCCCCTATTTACTGCAGCATCACCTTCCTACAGGCTTCCTTCAATGACTCCATATCAGTCATCTGATTTATTTCATTCCTGAACTTGGCACTTCCTGTCATGCCGGTGGTGTACCAGGATACATGCTTTCTCATCTCGCGGATGCCGATGTATTCGCCCTTGTACCGGAGCTGCAGATCCGCATGGCGGATAACAGTATCGTATATCTCCTGATTGGTGGGGCGCTCGCAGACTACGCCGGTTTCAAAATAGCTCTTGATCTCCCTGAATAAAAAGGGGTTGCCCTGGGCGGCTCTTGCCACCATGACACCATCGCAGCCGGTCTCTTCAAACATGCGCCGGGCGCTGGGACCGTCTACTACGTCGCCGTTACCGATTACGGGAATCTTAAGAGCTTCTTTGACATCTCTTATGATGCTCCAGTCTGCTTCTCCTGAGTAGAACTGTTCCCTTGTCCTGCCATGGACTGCTACGGCTGCTGCGCCGCCCTGCTGGGCTGCAAGAGCACACTCAACCGCATTGATGCTCTGCTCGTTAAAGCCTTTTCTGATCTTGACTGTGACAGGTCTGTCGGAAACCTTGACCAGTGCAGCAACGATTTCCTCGATAAGCCCGGGATTCTTCATAAGGGCTGAGCCCTCGCCGTTTCCCACTATCTTAGGTACGGGGCAGCCCATGTTCACATCGAGGATGTCGTAGGGTCTGTCCTTGATCATCTCTACGGCTTCCTGCATTACTGCGGGCTCTGAGCCGAAGAGCTGGAGGGATACAGGGCGTTCCTGGGGGTGGATCTCAAGGAGCATGTTGGTGTTGCGGTTCTTGTAGATGATGGCTTTGGCGCTGACCATCTCCATGCATACGAGACCGGCGCCCATCTCACTACACAGCAAACGAAACGGCAGGTCTGATACACCTGCCATGGGTCCAAGAATTATATTATTGTCGAGGGTTACATTCCCTATAGTTAGTTTTCCGTACATGGTGATACCTGGAGTCCGTCCCGAAGTAAGATATATTCGCCCAATTCGCTCATAGTTCTGAGCACTCCGACAAGCCAATTCATAAGGAATTGTCTTGTCTCCATAGAACTATAATCGCTCGTTGAACATAGATATATTCTCGTGGAACTCACTCAATGAATTTAATTTGTTTCGTCTCACTAGTTTACAGTGAGTGTGCCTGCGCCAATAATCGTGAGTCCTATGGACGCATGGCAGGTGGCTGAAAATGTAGTTATTAGTCGTCTTCTTCTAAGATGTCGGCAGGATTTTCGTGTAATACATAGATGCGGTAGTAGAGGCCGAGGGCTTCGAAGAGGTCCTGGCGTTTTCTTCTGACTTCGCCTACGAGAAGGCCGGCTGTGATCTCGTCGTAGGTGATGTCTTCTTCGTCGGCGTCGGTCTCGATGCTGATCTGGCCGTCTTCTTCAAAGACGATGGTGAAGATTCCGCCTGCTTCCTGGGTAAACAGGACGCTGATGATGTTCAGCTCCTTTTTGATGCTGTCGGGAATCTGCTTGAAGATGGGGTTAAAATAGTATTTCTGCTCATAGGCATTGGCGCCGCACAGAACGATCCTGCCGCCTGCTGCCTGCTCGAAGACTCTGCCTTTGTTGGTCTTTTGCATCTCGTCGATCTTCAGGTCTTCTTTGGTCTCATTTATCTCTTTTTCTTCGAATTCTTTTTTATACTCGTTCTCAAAATCTTTTGCGTTCATTATCTTTCACCTGTATATGTTCTATGTCTGTATATCACTCAGGATCCTCGGTGTTCTCAAGTTCCTTGAGCTGAGGCTTGGTCCTTCTGTTCTTCTCGTAGAGGATCTGGAGACCGCGAAGGGTGAGGGTCGGATCGTATATGTCGATCTCCTCGGTTGACTCGGAGATAAGGCGTCCAAGGCCTCCTGTGGCTACGACCTTCATGTCTGTAAGGCCTGATTCTCTCTTCATCTCATTGATTATGTATTTGCTCTGGCCGATCTGTCCGTAGATAAGGCCTGCCTGCATACTGGAGATAGTCTCCTTTGCAAGGATTGATGCGGGCTTTTTGATCTCGATCTCGGGGAGCTTGGCTGTCTCTTCCCAGAGGGCTCTTGCGGAGATCCTGATTCCGGGGGATACCACGCCGGTAAAAAACTCACCTTTGCCATTAACTGCTATGTAAGTAGTTGCGGTTCCGAAGTCCACCACCAGCACCGGTCCGCCGTAGAGTTCGTAGGCTGCAACTGCGTCTACGATAAGGTCCGGACCTATTTCTCTTGGGTTGTCGGTGACGATCTTGATACCGGTCTTGATGCCGGGGCCAACGATATAAGGCTTCTTGCCAATGTATTTCAAAATAGCATTGACCAGAGCGTGCATGAGCTTAGGCACAACGCTGGCGATCATGACGCCCTCGATACTGTCTTTTTCAATCTTGTTCATGGACAGCATGGAAAGAAGGTGAACGCCGTACTCGTCTGAAGTATGGGCGGTCTGGGACATCATGCGAAAGGAACAGACAAGGGTCTCCTTGTCGTAGACTCCGAAGGTTATGTTGGTATTTCCTACATCGATAACAAGAATCATGGCTTACTCCTTTGAATCGAATGTTTCACGTCAGTATGTTGCTAATTAAACCATTATGCATATGTGTACAGGCCTCGCACTGTGACTTCGCCTGCATTTATTTCGTGTCTGTTGCCGTCCCTGTCCGTTACGATGAGGGCTCCCATATCGGTAATTCCCTCAGAAACGGCCTCGAACTCGCCCTTGGGATCCAGGATGCGGACATCTCTTCCCTTGCTTATAAGGCGGGATTCGTATTGCTCTTTTAACAGCGACAGATCATAGGTCTTATTGTATTTCTCGTAGTTGTCCTCAAAATGCTTCATGACGCAGGCAACTACAAGGCTCCTGTCAACTTTTTTACCGGTTATGGATAAAATTGATGTGGCGATATCCTTGATACTGTCAGGAAAATCAGTCATGTTGACGTTAATTCCCACACCTATTACCACATTACCAATCGTATTGTCAGGATTCATGTGAAGCTCTGTTAGTATACCACAAATCTTTTTTTCGGCAAGGACTACGTCATTGGGCCACTTGATGAAGGTATGATGGTTATCTCGCTCTCTGTCTTCCGGCCTCAAGTCGATTTTTACATCTTCACCGGTCTTGCTCGAAGAATGAGATGTGTCGCCGGCAGTGAGCCGCATGGCTTCCTCAACGCCCTCAGCCACCGAGAGCCCCATAATAAGGGTCAGCATTGAGATCCTCTCCGGCGGCGCAGTTGGCCTTATCAGAAGGCTCATGGCGATATTGGTGCCGCTTGGCGTCTCCCAGCTCCTGCCTCTGGAGCCGCGGCCCTTGTCCTGGCGATCCGCCACAACAAGCGTTCCATGGGGTGCGTTCTCTTCTCCAAGGAGCCTCGCATCATCGTTGGTGGAGCCGGTTATATCTTTGTACAGAATATTTCGAGCAGCCCATTTGGTCTGAAGCTGCTCGGTAATATGCTCTTTATTTAGCATTGTATGTTCCCTGATTTCTATTTATTGTTCTTTCCAATAAATATTTTAATGTGGGGCGGTTGGGCAGTCAACTTACTGCTTGGTTACTTTAACCTTGAGCTTGTAGGTCAGATTGGAGCCATCCATGGTTTTGATTGTAACCGTAGATACTCCCGGTTTGTTGGCGTAAAAATACAGATATACATATTTATACTTACCGGTTACTTCCGACTTACACTCAACCACGTCAGGATTACTGTTAGTTATGTAAAAATCCATGTCTGCAGGATCGTAATTAATAAATACCATTAACCCGATAAGAGTATAAGCGCCGGGCCATAGATTAAGCTCCTTAAAGCCTTCGTTTAGGAGATATAAGCTCTTGTTCTGATCCACTCGTCTGACGAGTTTGGTGGCAGATAATCCGGTGCCATCCGTAGCTGTGGCCGTTACAAGGATTCCGTAGTCTTTTCCCGCTCCTTTTTGCCAATACTTAAACCACTGTTTCTCAAAGTCTTTCTGTTTGGCGGCAGTTATCTTACCGTTTTTAAAGGTAAAGATTGCCTTGTCCTTTCGTATCATCTCCCTAAGTTCATCACTAAGGGGAACTTCCTTGTCCTTCATATTGCTTGAATAGCAAACAAGTTCATAGCTCCACTCAACTTTGCTATTTGTTGGTTTGCCATATTTATCCCCGCAATTTGCATAAAACTGCAGGGTTCCACCTGACGCAAGGACATCTTCCATTCTGTTTTTTTCAGGCACCAGAGTGATATCCGATAGCGGTACGACCACCTTGATCTTGAGAGTTGCCTTTTTGCCTGAGCCATCCTGCGCAGTTGCGGAAACTGTGACGTCCCCGGCCTTAACTGCTGCCACGGTGGCTGTATTGCCATCTGCCACAAAGGTTGCAACGCTGCTGTCTGATATCTCCCAGCCCACATCCTCGCCGTTGTCGGTATGTGCTGACAGGGTGATGCTTGTGCCAAGAGCTCCCGACTCGTGGGTTGCGATGGTTGTAACCGAAGTAGGATCTATTGTCACGGAAGTGGCTCTCTCCTTGATCGTAACCTGCTTGGACTTCTTAGTTCCGCTCCCATCAGTTGCCCTCGCTGTTACCATAAAGGTAGCTCCCGCCGCTGCATCTTTAGGGACCGTAACTTTCCCGGTCTTGGGATCTATTGTCACACCTGCGGGCGCTCCGTCAATACTCCAGGCCGCATCCTGTATTTACTGCTTGTGTGCGCTACTAATGCATTATAGCATTGCAGGGAGGACGATTGTTGGTTTTCTGACGAATGGCATTTGAAATGGGATGAATTGAACTTTATATGAAGATGCCAAGGGGCTGGTTTTTATACCAATGGGGACGGTTCTGTTTGGTATTGTTTTCAAAAAAACAATACCAAACAGAACCGTCCCCATTGGTATAAAAACCGGCCACTTAACATCTCACCTTATCATCTTAGCCTTCTTTCAGTGTCGCCAGCATCACAGCCTTGATAGTATGCATACGATTCTCGGCCTCTTCGAAGACGATGGAGCGGTCTGACTCGAAGACTTCGTCAGTGACTTCCATTTCGTCCAGACCATATTTTTCCTTGATCTCTTTGCCGATGCCGGTGTTAAGGTCATGGAAGGAAGGCAGGCAGTGCATGAATACACATCCGTCGCCGGCATTCTTCATGATGTCCATGGTTACGCGGTAGGGCTCAAGGTCCTTGATGCGCTCTTCCCAAACTTCATCGGGTTCGCCCATGGATACCCAGATGTCGGTGTAGATAACGTCAGCGCCCTTGGTGCCTTCAATCGGATCCTCGGAAAAATCGATCACGGCGCCGGTCTTATCTGCGATGTCCTTGCACTCTTTGATCAGGTCCTCGGAAGGGAAATACTTCTTGTTGGAAACGGCGGTGAAATGCATGCCCATCTTGGCGCAGGCAACCATCAGAGAATTGCCTGTGTTGTATCTCGCATCGCCCATATAAACCAGGTGGATTCCCTTAAGCTTACCAAAGTGCTCCCTTATGGTAAGAAGGTCAGCCAACATCTGTGTAGGGTGGAACTCATTGGTAAGACCGTTCCACACGGGAACCTTGCTGTACCTAGCCATGGTCTCAACGATTTCCTGCTCAAAGCCCCTGTACTCGATTCCGTCAAACATTCCCGCCAGAACCCTTACGGTATCTGCGATACTCTCTTTTTTGCCTATCTGGGAATCTGTGGGGTTCAGATAGGTGGAACCCATTCCAAGATCACTGGCAGCCACTTCAAAAGAACATCTGGTACGAGTGCTGGTCTTTTCAAAAATAAGTGCAATATTCCTGCCCTTGAGTTCATCATGAAGAATACCCTTTTTCTTCTTATCCTTAAGCTCTGCTGCCAGATCGATAAGATAAAGGATCTCTTCCGGTGTGTAATCAAGCAGTTTCAAAAAGTCGCGTCCGTACAGATTCATGTTCTTTTTCCTCCGTTAAAAAATGCTTTTTAAATAAGTAATATGCATAATCATATCATTAAATGTATAATTATGCAAGTTTTATGCATTTTTTATTCCATCTCAGTGGAGAGGAAATCCCAATCAGAGTCATCACCTACATTTACGCAATAGAAGCCCGGTATTGTTTCCTTTAAATTCCAGGTATTGCCGTTATCATTTGAGGTATAAATATCACAGTTGAAAATATAATCATAATCATCCATTGTGACATAGTTTACTTCAATCTCGAAGTTATCTCTGTAAATGTATTGAGCAGAAAGCACTTCCTCATGCTCCATCGCAGCACCTGTCATGCCTTCAGCTTCTTCTTTTGTTATAGCCTTTGCACCATAATGGCAAAAGAATCCGTTGTCAAAATACATGGGATATGACTGAACCGCTTTTCCGTTATACATTCCATTCTTTACCGGAACTCCCGCCTCGCGAGAAATGAATGCATTGTTAGTGTCTAAATTCCAGATCACTTCGCCGTCAGAGAAGTTCTTCTGTCCCTTGGCCCAGGCATCTTTAAGCGCATCTGTCAGTTTGTCTTCCATACTGGTATAGATAAGACCGAATCCATCGATTCCTCTGTATCCGTTAAATGTCATATAATCTCTTCCATCGAGGCTCATGACATTCTGTTCGCAGCACAGCTCTACACTTCCGAATGTATCTAACTTTGTTGCGTTCAGGCTCTCGTCTATAAACCAGATATCTTCAATAGCGAAATATTTACGGGAATCATCAGGATTCTCACGGGTATCATCAATTCCTGCCAGTACAAAAGCTTCCTGCTTGCCATCTTTATCCAAGTCCACAACAAAGCTTCCAAAATCGTTACCATCCTGGAATTCTGATGAAACAACTTTCACAAATTCGTTCTCAGAATAATCCAATTCGATGCTGTCGCCATCAAAAGCTGCCTTTTCCCCGGAATCCGACACATTTGATGTATCCGATGCAACCGGCGCTTCCTTATCTGCGGCCTGGTCTGTGTCTGCAGTCTCTTTCTGTACTGAACTGTCCTGTGCTGCCATTTCCTGAAAAGATATATCCTGGGCAGCTGAAACAAAGTCATCAGTATTCTCACCCACTTCTTTAGCATCTGTTTTGCCACATGCTGTAAGAGTAAAGCATGTGCACAAAATCATCGTCAAAAACTTCTTTTTCATAAAAAACTCCTCCTAATTAATAAATCAATAAGAACGTCCCTCTACACCTATAGTCCAGGTGTCATTTCGATGGCCACCACAATCCTGTCCATCCATTTCTTCGCTGAATTCAACATCCGGAATAGAAATATCAGGAGCAATATCTTTTACAACTGATGGGTCAATGGACTTAAGATACTCCGTATATTCCTGGGCTGCTCCCGGATGTGTCATTTTTTCATAATATTTTTCAACAGCGTTTCCCCAGTCATTGGCGCCGGCATATACACCATTTCGTACAACACCATCATCCAGATCAACTATTGGAGTATACCAGTTGGCATAATCGCAGAATCCACCTTCATTACTGAGATTATCACTGTTCTTGCAAGCTTCGTCAAACTTATCATGATAAAGAATATAGCCCAGAACTTTTCCAAACATAAGGTCATTGGCCTTCATTACATCTAAGGCATAATTTGCTTCATAACCGTTCTGTCCGTCAGCTGCCTTATTTGTTGAGCTGGTATTAAAGCTTCCGTTGGCCTCAGCAACGATTATTGCCATCATCATCCTGGGATCCATTTCTATACCATAGGTATCATAAATTGCGCGGCATGCATCATACAATGCATCAACCTTTTCCTGAGTCCAACCATATTTTTGCAGTTCGTGACTCATCCACTTCTCCTGCGGAGAATCACCATCCATCTGCATTGTATTGTCATACCAATCAGGTTTGTCACCGCTTGGTGTATCTGTGCCGGAACCATTTCCGCCGGGCGCATTCCCGGTCTGATTGCCCTCTTCAGATTCCGGTTCTTGTTCTACAGAATGACCATGGGCTTCCAATTTATGTTTCATTATTTTTTCTCTGATAGCTTCTTCTGTGCCTAGATATTGCTCGACTATTTGCTTAAGACTACTATCAAATTCTTCAAGCTTTTTGGAATGATTCTTCACCTCGTTTGCACAGCTTGTCAGTATCGGTTTTAGCATAGCAAATGAAGGATCCAGCTCACCAGCGATACTGTCTATATCGGATGCAGCTCCATCGAGTTTAAGCGCGGCTGTTGCAAACAGTTCTCCATATGTTTTAACTTTGTCAGGATGAATGTAAAATGGCATAATAGCTTCTCCTTTGGGTCTTATTCATTTTACAATTTTAGCACATAGAATTTTGAATTGTTGCTTTTCTGACGAATGACACTTGAAATAGGACGAATTGCATTTTGGCAATAAAAAAGCATGTTGCTCGCAACATGCTCGCGCCGAGCGCGGTTGCATTTATGCAACATATACCTTACGCGCGAGTGCGCATCCATAGCGGAGCGTTTTTTGTTTAATAGGAAATTCGGAGGAATTTCCTCGTATTATATGATCATACCCTTTCTTTACCTCTTCTATAGGTATAGGGTATG
>NZ_JANSWL010000008.1:0-2717 GCF_028539135.1 Butyrivibrio sp. DSM 10294
AGCTCCCTTTAAGATTTCTCATAAGCTTATCCCTCCTTAAATAGCAGAGAGTTCTCAGATCAAATCCGGCAAAGAGCCAACCGCCTACCGTAATCGTAGTGGTAGCACCCATGCGATTATTATATCGAATGTATGTTTGTTTTGGCAATGATTCTTATTTCGCGCGTCAATAGACGATGAGTAGTGTTCACAGAATCAACTTGGGGACTGTCCCCACTCTCATGATGGAAGGCGAGGCAGAACGCAACAAACTCCAATCAGAGAATGATGCGCTTCGTAAAGAGCTCGAAGCACTTAAGGCAATGAGAAAATAATATGATGTTAGTCGCTGCAGGGATTGAGAATCTTTGCAGCGATTTTTTTGAACTCCCACTCTTCTGCAATTCGTCCGATTTCAATGTCAATTCGTCAGAAAATCACCTGTTAAACCAAATACTATGCTATGATCTATAAAAATCCGAGGAAAGCAGGTTTGGAAAATGAGTCAGTTTTTTGTTAAACCGGAAAGTCTTAAACAGTCAGGCAATTCTCTCACATCATCTTCTGAGAAAATTCGCAGTTATGCAGCACAGATAACCTCCATCAAAGACGATCTCGACGGCGAACTTTCAATGGTCAGAGCGTCTCTCGAATCAATAATCACCGACACCTATACCAGAGCTGATAAGGTGAGCGCTCTGGGGCAGGGCATCATCACCATTGCGGGTCTCTATGAGGCCGCAGAGAACAGCGTCCTGTCCAATCAATCTACTACAGACACCTTTACAGAGACCCCCGGAGGGTCCAAGAACGGCACCACAGATGTCTTCGACTGCACCGGAATGTATGGCGGCGATCAAAGGCATTTCAAAAATGTAGATGATGCTTTCTGTGACTGGATCCGCCAGCAGCATCCCGAATATGCCAACGTTCCCAATGATCAGTTAAAAGAGCTTCTGGTTAAATTTTCAACTGTAGGCTGCAACTGGACCGCTGCGGCCAATATAATCTTTGCTGAATTTTATGGACGCGAAGACGAGTTTAAGAAAAAATTCGGCTTTGATATGTACGAAAATGGCGAGTTGAACTATGATAAACTAATAGCTGATATCTTCTTATCCACTCAGGGCCAGTTCTATGTGGGTAATGGGGATACGATGGGCAAAGAAGCCTTGAGCGACAGCATGAACAATTACTATAGGCACAATCCTTCTGAGTTTGAGGCAAAGTATGGCTTTTCCCCCTTAGACAAAAACGGCAAACTCACCTCCGCAGCCATGAAGAAAATAAATGCAGAGCGTGACAAGCTGATCAAGGATGCCAAAGCCAACGATGGCGTAGTACACTGGGCCAACGATGAATACGGACTTGGCACCGATGAATTCCCCAACCGGATCAATCACTATCTGCGGGACAAAGGCATCAACAATTTCAAATACGATTCCGCTACAACCTATAGCAACAACACTATCGAAGAAGCTCTTAACAAAGGCAAGGACGTAATCATCTGCGCCAAAGACTTCAGCCTCTATGACCCTGCAACAGGTGCTGAGGTGCATAGCGGCGTCGGCGTTCATGCCATGGTTGTCACAGGTATCACCGCAGACGGTAACTACATCGTATCTTCCTGGGGCCAGGAATTCATTTACAAGCCCGGCTCAACCACCTATCATACAGCCATCATGGACATTAACAAAGGCTAAGAAACGGAGATTCCAATCATGAGAAAAAAAGCATTGTTTTTCATTTTATTAACAAGCCTCGCCGCAGGCTGCAGCTTCAACACCGCCGCCCCCGCAGATAACACCACCGCCGGGACCTCAGTCGAGGAAGAAATTGAAGAATACAATGGCGAATACGCCACCTTAACCAAAATAGACGGAAACAAAGTATACTTTGAAGGAAATGAACAGGGCAGAAAATACATTGCCTCAAAAAAGACCGTCCGCGGCCTCAGCGAAGAAAACAATGAAGGCCGTGAGTTCCTCATCATGTATCTCCCCTCCAAAAACAAAGTCCTTGACGACGGAACAATAGAACTTAAGGATGCTGAGATTACAGCGTCTGAATGGATAAATAACTAAGTCCCCCACCGGGAAACTGCAGTATAGTAGTGAGATCACCATTATTCTTGAGTTTTGTTGATCCTACAATCTCTTTCCGAGTCATACCGCCTTTTTTAGTGCTAAGTGCTTCCACCACCTTCACATAGCTGTCGCTATTAGTGAACAGCGTTCTATACAGGTGTTCGAACTCATCCCACATTGCGCCAGCCGCGAGAGAATCTACTTAGGGACGGTTGTGAGTCAAAGGGGACGTTTTTTAATGTATCCCCATTGTATTCTGAGTTTGCCTATGACGACGCATTCAGAACAATGGAAACAGAGTGTGATGACATAGTCATTCCCTTTGTCAATTATTTCTACAATGAAAACTATGACAAGACTGCTGTCATCACAAGAATGAGAAACGAACATTTCATCGAGCATCAGGACAAAACTGATGAAAAGAGAATAACAGATTCTCATTTTACCATCACCTACAAAGGAACAAGCAAAAAATATCACTGGGAATGCGAGAGCAAGAAATATGACGGTTCATTACTCGTCAAGCTCTTTGAATATGATTCGCAGGTTGCCGTAGATACAAGTGTCGTAAGAGGATCTGTTTTACGCGTAAACTTCCCCAACACCGGTCTACTGCTCCTTAGAAAGTCCGCCAGAACTCCTGACACCGCC
>NZ_JANSWL010000080.1:0-154174 GCF_028539135.1 Butyrivibrio sp. DSM 10294
ACTCGAAAAAGAAGCTATGCAGCAGGAAATGATAGAGAATATCAAGGAACACGCTGCAGAGAGCCAGAGAACCAGTGCTGATACCAAAAGAGCTATTGCAAGAAGAGAACGTGCAGAAGCTGACAGCATGGGAGCAGAGGAAGCCCAGAGGACTATTATTTCTGAAGGTGCATCTATGGAGGATACGCAGAATGCTGTTAATACTGAGATTACTAATATTCTCAATAAGTTGAGCCTGCTTTCAAGTGATGTAAAAGGAAGTGCTATAGACAGTCAGATATAAGAAAAATGCTATTCATGACATTAGTATTATCTGATAAAGGATTGATGCCGAAAGGAAATATAGAAACCATTGTGATATTCACAAATCATGTACAAGGAGGTAGATGATTATGGCAGGAATCAATACTACTTCAGTGAACAGGCAGGTAAAAGATATTAGTCAGGATATATATGCTGCAAAGTTGCAGCGTGACGAGATGCAGACAAAGTCTGTAAATAAGGATGAGAGCAGTGGCTTACAGAACGCGGTTGCCGAGAAACTAAGTGATAAATTGAATAGTTATATACTTTAATAAATTTTATTTAGATAGAATTCAAAGAGAAGCAAAAGATTGAGCGGTTTTTTCTTTATTAGTTACTGATTGGTACTCATTGATACTTTATGGCTGGATTATCCGGTTAAATTACGTATCATCTAGAGTTTTTATCTAAACAGAAGTAGTCCTTTCCAGGCATTACGTCTAAAATCCCATTTTTACTTATTAGAAGTAGCGTGCTAAGTTTTTTATTACGTCTATATTGGGGGAAAATGTATAAATACGTAAATCTGATTTGGAAGTGAAAAGGCAGGCAGAATTATTACGTCTTACTCAATGAATTATGCAGATAGACGTAAGTAATTTTGAATTTCTGTGGGACCGCTACGTCTCATACAG
This sequence comes from Butyrivibrio sp. DSM 10294, assembly GCF_028539135.1. Lineage (NCBI taxonomy): Bacteria > Bacillati > Bacillota > Clostridia > Lachnospirales > Lachnospiraceae > Butyrivibrio > Butyrivibrio sp. DSM 10294. The sequence goes on from NZ_JANSWL010000080.1 coordinate 939, forward strand.
AAAATTGCATTATAAGACGTAACGAGATTTTTTTACTACGTCTTATTTACATAATTAGAGGAATAGACGTAAACTATCAGTTCAAAAAAGTGCAAAAGTATACTGTTTACCGATTTCGGCTTGGAGGTTTATACATTCCAATAAACGTTCCCAATTATTTATTCACAATCTCAGCAATCTCATCAGCATTTTCCCTGTTAACCTTTATATAGTCGCAGCCTATATAATGCTTGTTGCCTTCGCCTGTGATATAGCGGACAGCGGCGTCTACAGCATTGTGGGACTGTGAGATATAGTCGTTGAAAACTGTTCCCACGAGAGATCCGTCTTTTACATATTCGATAGCCTGGGGGAGGGCGTCAACACCCACTACCAATATGTCCTGACCGGGCTTAATGTCTGCGGCATTAAGGGCCTCTATGGCGCCTATTGCCATGGCGTCGTTGTTGCAGATTATCAGTTCAACTTCCGGGTGGGCTACAAGGGCCTTGGCGACAAGCTCCCTTGCTGTGGCTGTGTCCCAGTTGCCGACACCTGTGTAGAGGCAGTCCATATTCCAGCCCTCATGGGCAATGGTGGCTACAGAGTATTCGGATCTGTATCTTGCATCTATGTTCTCCGGAGCACCCTCAATGAGGTAGTATTTGACGGAGCCATCGCCGTTTTTGTCTACAGCGGATTCTCCAAGGCTTAAGACAAGCTCGCCCTGATAGATTCCGGACTGTCTGGCATCACAGCCCACATAGGTCATGTTGAGGTTGTAATCCTCCCAGCGGCTTTCCTCGGAAGCCTCCGGTTCTCTGTTGATGTAGATAACGGGAACACCGGCAGCAGAGGCCATATCCGTGATGGGACGAACGACGTTTACATTGACCGGGTTGACGATGAGAGCATCATACCCTTCATCAATAAGCTGCTGTGCCTGCTCAAGCTGAGTATCCATGTTGTTGAGCGCATCCAGCATGGTGATGTTCTCCTTGGAAAAACCAAGGCTATCCAGATACTTCTCTGTTTCTTCGGAAAAGCGTGACATGAAATCGTCACTAAATTGATAAATAAGGACACCGATTCTTTTATTTGACAAGTCCGCACTGTCTGAATTGTCGATGATAGCTTCATCCCTGCCCAAAAGACTTGAGCCGGAGGAACATCCCAAAAGAGTGGGAACAAGGACCATTATCAGACCTGCAAGGACAAGAAATCTATTTTTCATGCTAAACCTCTGTCATATTTTTTGAAAAACATATTTTAGTATAGCAGAAAACAAGCATATTACATATCGTTTTTATGTAAATGTGTCAGAAAAATCCACAGCGCAAGAAGCAGGATTATTCCTGCAAATAAAAAATGCCTTATATTGGGATGGGAGCCTGTCTCAGAGTTATCAGCAAGCGAATCGAGAGGATCCTGATACAGTATGATGCCGGTTCCCAGATTATGAGTGGAAATGGTGATTGAGTCGGGCTCAGGGTCAAGATCCGGTAAAAGAACGTATTCACCCATATTGCTTACCATGATCCAGTAAGAGCGCTCTTCGGAGATCAGATACAAGGGTACGTCTATTTCAATGAAAACATCATCCGAGAGGGTGCTGAGACTTTCGGAAGGACTGCCGGGAGCGGTTTTTTCAGCGGAAAATTCGATATACATTCCCTCTGAGAGTTTACCCAGGGAGGCTTCTTCCTTCTGTATGGCGGCATCTAACTGCTGCTTGAGGAATTCATCAGAGATATCTTCGGATATAGCAAGGTTCAGACTAAGGTCGGCAGTCTGACCGCCTGAAATGGCCTCCAGCTCCTTTTTGGTAAAGCATGCCTCCACCAGATTGTCATAGTCGGCAGGCCTGTAGGCAGGAGGAGCTATCTCATACAGGCTTTCGGAATTCAATGTGATATTTACGGTTCCTTCTTCGTAGGACAGGCGGGTGGTTTCGTGCATTCAGGCCTCCAAAAAATGCGATATTCTCAATATTATCTTACATCAATTAACTAAATATAGATAGTTTGCAAAAATAAAAAAAGAGCAAAGAATTGATATCCTTTGCTCTTTGCATTATCCGGTTATTTCTGCCTGATATTATTCAGCAGATGAAGCCTCTGCGGCGGTATCATCAACATACTCTGTTGAGATAGCTTCTGTTGAAGCATCTGCTGCAGCTGCGTCATCGCTCTTACCTACCTTGTTGTAGACAATAGAACCAACGATTGCTGCAACAATTGCAACAGCGGCAAGACAGCTGATGATCTTGGCAATCTTTCTTCTCTTTTTCTGCTTCTCGATTCTTTCCTTACGACCTGCTTTTTCTTTTTTGTAAGCGTCTATTTTTTCCTGACTCATAATTCCCTCAATCCCTTTTCTCTGATTTTTGCTATTCCGTGAATATTTCTTTCACAAAAGCTTTATTCATTATACTACATTTCCTTAAAAATAGTTAAAATTAATTTGTGAATATTATGCGTTCGTTGTATCTTAAGGTAGGAGAATTTGAAGATGAAATTTTATTTTGCACCTATGGAGGGGATAACTCTTTATCCTCTGAGAAATATTCATAACAGTATGTTCGGCGACAGTATAGACAAGTACTATACGCCTTTTATTACGGCAACCCACAATTTCCATTTCAAGAAAAGGGAAAAAAGGGATGCCCTCTTTGAGAACAGTCCCGCCTTTGAATCGGATAAGGACAGGATATGTGCTCAGATAATGGCGGGGAGACCGGACACCTTCTGCTGGGCCGCCGTTGAGATGAAAAAATTGGGCTATCACGAGGTTAATCTGAATCTTGGATGCCCTGCTCCCACTGTGGTCAATAGGCACAAGGGTGCGGGCCTTCTTCTGGATACAGAATACCTGGATTGGATGCTTGGCGAAATTTTTGGGAAACTACAGCCCTACGATGAGGGCGGTGTTGATATTTCGCTCAAGACAAGGCTCGGGTTTTACGACGAAGATGAGGCAGAGAAACTCATGCAGATCTACGCCAAATATCCGATCAGTGAACTGACAATTCATTCCAGAGTAAGAGAAGACTACTACAAGGGCGAACCCAGAGTAGACGCCTACAAAAAAGCTGTCAGCATATACCGTGAGAGCGGCGGAACGGCACCTGTGTGCTACAACGGCAACATCCTGTCCTCCGGCGATGAGTCGATAATTGCTGAGATTGCGGATATCTCCGATGCAGTCATGCTGGGACGCGGAATAATGGAGAACCCCGCCCTTGCAAGAGAACTAAGAGGCGGAGAACTTCTTTCAAACGAAGAACTCAAGGAATATCTGGAAAAATTATATTATGGCTTTGCCGAGTACATTCCCGAAGAGAGAAATGTTATCTTCAAGATGCTTGAACACTGGGCTTTTCTTGCCGGAAGGTTCGAAGGCAAGGAAAAGGAACTCAAGGCCATCAGGAAATCCCGCAGTAAGGGCGAGTATTTCGCTGCGGTTAATAATTTTTTTGCAAAGTGATTCGGAGCTAAGGTGGAAAAAAAGCTTATTCGTAAAAATGACATAATTCTCCTGGGAGGACTGCTTTTTGTTTTTGCTGTCATAACTCTGATTGTATTCCTGACGAGGCAGGCAGGGGCAGAGGTGGTAGTGTCCGTTGACGGACAGGAAGTTGCAGCTTTTCCTCTTGATGTGGACACCACCTATGAGATAGAGGGTGCCGGCGGAGGCAGGAACCTGCTGGTAATAGAAGGCGGTCAGGCTTATCTTAGTGACGCCAGTTGCCCGGATCTATTGTGTGTTCACATGGGCAAAATAAGCAGAGCCGGGCAGTCCATAATCTGCCTTCCCAACAAGGTTACTGTGGAGATACGGGGAAAAGAAAAGAGCGAAGAATACGATACTATTGTAGGTTAAGGGGATTTAGAACTTGAGGAAAACATCCAAACTTGCGCTATATGGAGTGATGACAGCACTGGCGATGATACTTAGCTTTGTTGAGTCTCAGATACCGGCTTTTGTTGCTGTACCCGGAGTTAAGATCGGGCTTACCAATATTGCTGTTCTTGTAGCTCTTTATATCCTTGGTGACAAAGGAGCTCTGGCAATTAATTTCGTGAGAATAGTAGCAGTGGCGCTTCTGTTCGGCAATGCCATGAGCTTATCCTTTTCACTTGCAGGAGGCATGCTTGCCACTATAGTAATGATACTTCTTAAGAAGCTTGGCAGGTTTTCGGCGACGGGAGTCAGCATCGCAGGAGGACTCTGCCATAATCTTGGACAGATAATCATGGCGATGATTATTCTGAATACAAAGGCAATTTTCTGGTACCTTCCCGTTCTGTGGTTAAGCGGAGTTTTGTCCGGATTTGTCATCGGAATCATAGGTGCTCTTGTTATCCGCAGAATCCCTGTGGGTAAATCTGATTTTTGAATTATTTGTGAACTCTCAAAACTTTCTTGCATTTTACTCTTTTTATGTATAATATGTTCTCATCAGCATTCAGCTGGTACAAATCACAGGAGTTCTCCTGCTGATATTTCACTTTTTATCAAATATTCGCTGCATATGTTGTGGTGTCTGTTTTTGGGGCTTTTCATACATATGCCGCGCAAGGAAGAAAGGATATGTAATGAAACTGAAAGAGAGATTCGGAAAACAGAACAATTCAATCAAGCAGCTCTTAAAAAAGCTGAAAAGACATGACACTGTAGTGGTGGCCATTGCGGTACTGATCGCACTGATACTGTGCGGAGGACTCATCTACCTTAGCACACCTGTGGTTGCTTCCAGTGTTGCGGAGGAGTACGGGGAAAAAGGCATGGAAGCCAACGAACAGACCAGGGAGAAGCTGGATGAGATCCATGAGTATCTCACAGAGCTTGACAAGCTGGTATGCGACAACAAGGAAGGCATCGACTCAATCTGCGAGGATACCAGGGAACTTAGGGAAATAAGCAGTAAGGAGACTAATGATTCGGAGACAAACAACACAGAGACCATTACCAGCGAGATTAAGAGCACCATCACAGAGAAGATAATAGGTCTCGATAAGTCCGTATCGGAGATTCACTCCAGCATTGAGAAGACTAATGACAAGATCACGGAGGTCGAGAAGCTCATCATCGCCGGGGATCAGGATAACAAGAAACTAATCGCCGAGGGCTTTGATAAGATAAGCGAAGATCTCTCCGTGATCAAGCAGCAGTATGCGAAGATTCAGGAAGATAACCGCGCTCTGACAGAGGAACTCAAAAAAGAAATTAATGACGGAGATGCGCAGATAAACAATAATCTGACTGCCAAGTACAATGCTATCATTGACAAGCTTGACAAGATGAACGAGGATCTGCAGGCCAAAGACAAGGAGGCCATAGATGCCTTCAGAGGCGATATTCAGGCACTTAGTTCGGATATCGGCGGCAAGATTACCGCACTTAACAATAATGTAGATAACAAGTTCGGCGGCCTTCAGGAGACCATATCCGGCTATAATGAGACCGTGGTTAACAAGATCGATTCTCAGAATGCCAAAATGGATTCGGATATAGGATCGCTCAAATCCTATATGGAAGAAGAGATCGGATCGGTAAACACCAAGCTTGATGAGGTTTTTCAATCTGTGAGTAAGGGCAAAGAACAACTGGCATCCGCCTTACTCACCAAAGGCGTAACTGTCAGTGAGGATGCCAGCTTCTATGAGTTAAGCCAGGCTATTTCCAGCATAGATACAACCCAGATGCAGGGAGAGATTGAGTATATCAGACATTATCATGTCGACGGAAACGGCAATAAATATGAAGGAGAAGAAGTGCCCGCAGACAGGCATGGAGGCTGTTTTACCGTGGCTAAGAAGCATCAGCATACATCTGCGTGCTACAAAAAGGTAACGGTATATACCTACTCCACCGGTACAAGTGTTGATAATCTCGGGGCTGCCTATACTGTAAACAGTGAGCAGTACTATAACTATCGTTGCAATTATTGCGGCTCTACATTTGTAAACACCAATCCTTCCCATGCGGAAACAACAAGAGATTATTCAGATATTCAGAAGCGAAACGGACAGTCTGTAACCTCCAAGCAGGTGACAGTTTCAAATTGTAGTCTCGGCAATCAGGCAGATGTATACGCTTGCAGCTGTGGTTATCTGAATGGCCAGATCATAGAAGCCCGCATCAAGTATGATTCCCACAAACCCACAGTAAGACCCGCTGATGTGCTGACTCCTGAGGATGAAGAAGCAGCGGTGGTAGAAGCAATAACTGATGGTGAAGTTATTTCGGGCAATGAAGCCGTGCTCGGTGAAACAGAAGCGGCCGGAGGAGAAGCTACTCGCGGCAGCGAAGATAACAGTAATGAAAATGTACAGGATGCCCCCGGTAAAACTGATGGTGACAGTCAGGTTGTCACTGAGGCTGTGGCCACGACATTTATCCACACCGAAGTAGGAAATGATGAAAAGGGGCCTGACGGCGGGGAAAATCCGCAACCTTGACATTATTTCAGGGGCTGCTATAGAATATACTTTGTTGTAGTAGATATAGCACAGATGTTTGTGCAGAATGGAGTATACATATGACAAAGATAGATATTATTTCAGGCTTCCTCGGAGCAGGAAAGACGACACTTATAAAGAAGCTTCTCAAGGAAGCTCTGGCAGGAACAAAAGTAGTTCTTATTGAAAATGAGTTCGGAGAGATCGGTATTGACGGCGGCTTTCTTAAGGAAGCAGGAATTGAGATCACCGAGATGAATTCAGGCTGCATCTGCTGCTCACTGGTGGGTGATTTCGAGACCTCCCTCAAGCAGGTTATGGAACAGTATGCACCTGAGAGAATCCTCATCGAGCCCTCAGGAGTAGGCAAGTTATCCGATGTTATGAGAGCTATTCAGAACATCGCCGACGGATCAGCTGATATGGAGCTTAACAGCGCAGTTACCGTTGTTGATGTATCCAAGGCTAAGGTTTATATCAAGAACTTCGGCGAATTCTTCATCAATCAGATTGAGAACGCCGGCACAATTATCCTTACAAGAACAGACAAGGCTGATCAGGCCAAGATTGAAACAGCTGTAGAGCTTATTCGTCAGCACAATCCCAAGGCAACAATCATCACAACTCCTCTTGATCAGATTACAGGTAAAGAGATTCTTGATACCTTCGAGGGCAACAATGATCTGGAAGCTGAGCTTCTTAAGCTTGTTATGGAAGAGCAGGAAGAGCATCATCACCATCATCACCATGGTGCACACAAGACCGTTGCAGAGGATGGCTCAGTAGTATACAGCGCTCACCACGACCACGATGAAGATGAGTGTGACGATGAGGAGTGCAGCTGCCACCATCACCATCATGACCACGATGATGACGATGATGAGCATGAGCACGAGCATCACCACCACCATCACGACGATGACGATGATGAGCATGAACACGAGCATCATCACCACCATCACGATCATGATGATGACGATGATGAGCATGAACACGAGCATCACCACCACCATCACGACGATGACGATGATGAGCATGAGCACGAGCACGAGCATCATCACCACGATCATGATCACGCTGCTCACGATGTATTTACAAGCTGGGGTATGGAGACTCCCCTTAAATATACAGCTGAGGAGATTGAGTCCATGCTTGCAAGGCTTGAGGACGAAGAGACCTATGGTATCGTTCTTCGTACCAAGGGTGTTGTTCCATCAACAGACGGCTCCTGGATAGAGTTTGACTATGTTCCCGGAGAGGCTGATGTCCGTAAGGGTGCAGCTGATGTAACAGGTAAATTCTGCGTTATCGGATCTAAGCTTAAGGAAGAGAACCTTGAGAAGCTGTTCCGCAGACTTTAAGCTATGATAAGGAGAAGTAAATTGAAACCGGTATATATAATCAATGGTTTTTTAGATAGCGGTAAGACTGATTTTTTCAGATATACCATCGCTCAGCCCTATTTCAGAACCAAGGGCAAGACCCTTCTTATAGTATGTGAAGAGGGCGAGAATGATTATGAGGACAGGCTCCTTAAATCAACCAATACGGTTATCGAGATGATCGAGGACGAAGAGGATTTCAATCCTGACACTCTCATTGCTCTTGATGCCAAGCACAATCCCGAGAGAATCCTTGTGGAATACAACGGTATGTGGAACTTCAAGAACATGAAGCTTCCTGTAATGTGGAATCTGGAGCAGCAGATAACAGTCATCGATGCCTCCAGCTTCGAACTGTATTTCAGCAATATGAAGTCTCTTCTTGCAGAGCAGATCAGGAATTCCGATCTTATTCTGTTTAACCGCTGCGACGGTATAGAGGATCTTGCATCCTATAAGAGAAATGTCAAGGCAATCAATCAGAAGGCAGATATCATCTTCGAGGACAAGAACGGCGAAGTTGATGTTACTCTTGACGAGGATCTTCCTTTTGATTTAAATGCCAACCCGATAGATCTTAACAATTACGGCTATGGTATGTTCTATCTTGATGCTCTTGATCATGTTGAGAGATATGAAGGCAAGACTGTAAGACTCAAAGGCATGGTCCTTAAGCCCGAGGAATTCCCTAAGAACAGATTCGTTCCCGGAAGAATGGCTATGACCTGCTGTGCTCAGGATATGCAGTTTTTGGGCTTTGCCTGCGAATATGACAAGACAGAAGAGCTTAATGAGAAGGACTGGGTTCTCGTTACCGCCAAGGTTGAGAAGCAGTATGTTGCTGAATACCAGGGCGAAGGTCCCGTTCTCAAGGCTGTTTCAGTGGAGAAGACCACAGAGCCTGAAAATCAGGTAATAGATTTTTCCAATCCTCAGCAGTAAGAATCTGATCTCAGGAGAATTATATGTTTAATTATCTTCCGCTTCAGTGGATGTTTCTTTTCTATTCCTACAGCTTTTTGGGATGGATATGGGAATCACTGTATGTTTCGGTTTTAGAGAAAAGACTGGTTAACAGGGGCTTCATGCGAGGCCCCTTTATTCCTTTATATGGTTGCGGCGGAGTCATGATGCTGGTGGTATCAAGGCCCTTTTACGACAATGTGCTTCTGGTATATCTGGCAGGGTGTCTCGGCGCCACGCTTCTTGAGCTTATAACGGGCATTCTCATGGAGACCCTGTTTAACGTAAGATATTGGGATTACCACCACAAGAAGTTCAATTTCAAAGGGTATACCTGCCTTGAGTCAACGCTGTTCTGGGGCGTTTGTACCGTTGTGTTTTCCCACTACCTGCAGATACCGGTTGAAAAACTGCTCTTGTCCATACCATATAACATACTGACTGTTGTTACTCTGGTTCTGACAATATATATCAGCTGCGACTTCATGATTGCCTTCAAGACAGCTCTGGAACTCCGCGATGTTCTGATGTATATGGAGAAGGCCAAGGCTGAGATCCAGAGAATGCAGAAGCGTCTTGACGTTATCATTGCCTTTAAGGGCGAAGATGTCAAAGAAGGCATAGGCAATACCGCCTCCGGAACCCTTAATACCGCAATTAACTTTGGAAGCGGCATTGGAAATAAGGCCCAGGCCATTACCTCCGGAATAAGCAGCAGACTCGATGTCCTTAGCAGCACCCTTGAGGGAACCTTTGCAAGTGTCAGGGAAAAGATCAAGCTGGATCCTTCTTCCTACGTGGAAGGGGCCAAAGAAGAGGTTGCAGAGCTCTATGTTAAGTACAGAGTTATAATGTCCAAGCTGACACCTCCGCCGGTGAAGGGATTTTTTGAGTGGTACAAGGCCCGCACAATCGCAGGCAACCCGACAATTACCTCCAGGTTCAGAATAAGTATGGATGAACTTAAGGAAAAGGTAATGAGCAGAATCGACAAATAAGAAATAATAAAGAACAACAAAAAACCTGATGCCGGTGAGAAGACATCAGGTTTTATTATTATCAAAAATATTAAAAAGTAAAAGCTTAAGCCATCTTGTTTACAGCCTGTGCAAGACGGGAAACCTTTCTTGAAGCAGTGTTCTTCTTGATGATTCCCTTTGACTCAGCCTTGTCGATAGCAGATGTAGCAGCAAGGAGTGCCTTAGCAGCCTCGTCCTTGTTACCAGCCTCAACAGCTGCTCTAACCTTCTTGATCTCTGTCTTAACAGCTGACTTGATCATCTGATTTCTCTCAGCCTTCTTGCTATTTACCAAAACTCTCTTCTTAGCGGATTTGATATTTGCCATAGTTACCTCCGATTTATACTAGAAAAATTGAAATTATGTTTGTGTGTGCATTAAGCCGGACACGGACAGTTAATGCTACATACTCTGTCTATTCTAGATGAAATTGCGCAAACTGTCAATAGATATAATGGATTTTTGGGCTCCGTCATGTTATTATAGGTTGTTGGAAAAAATAGTTAATTATAAGATTGAGGAAATATAAGTGGATCAGAGTAAGATTAGAAATTTTTGTATAGTAGCACACATCGATCACGGCAAATCAACCCTGGCCGACAGAATGATCGAAAAGACAGGTGTCCTTACCAGCAGAGAGATGCAGAATCAGGTGCTGGACAACATGGATATCGAGCGTGAGAGAGGAATCACCATCAAATCTCAGGCTGTGCGAATGATATATAAGGCTAAGGATGGTCAGGAATACATCCTTAACATGATAGACACCCCCGGCCACGTTGACTTTGGTTATGAGGTATCAAGAAGCCTTGCAGCCTGTGACGGAGCCATTCTGGTGGTTGATGCCACACAGGGTGTTGAAGCCCAGACCCTTGCCAATGTGTATATGGCCCTTGACCATGACCTTGACGTATTTCCGGTCATCAACAAGATAGACCTTCCCAGCGCAATGCCCCAGGAAGTCAAGGACGAGGTTGAGGACGTGATCGGAATCGAGGCCCAGGATGCACCTCTTATCTCAGCCAAGAACGGAATCGGTATTGAGGAGGTTCTGGAGGCGGTTGTTGAGAAGATCCCCGCTCCGGTTGGTGATGTATCCAAGCCTTTGACTGCACTTATTTTTGACAGTATCTATGATTCCTACAGAGGAGTTATCGTATTTGTCAGAGTAAGAGACGGTGTTATCAGGAAGGGAATGAAGGTCAAGTTCATGGCAACCGACGCTGAGGCGGATGTTGTTGAGGTTGGCTATTTCGGACCGGGAAGATTTATCGCAAGTGATGAACTTACTGCCGGTGAAGTTGGATATTTTACCGCATCAATCAAGAATATCGAGGATACCCGCGTAGGTGATACCGTAACGGATCTGGCCAATCCCTGCAAGGAGGCCCTTCCCGGTTACAAGAAGGTTATGCCTATGGTGTACTGCGGACTTTACCCCGCAGACTCCGCTCATTATTCGGATTTAAGAGATGCACTGGAAAAGCTTCAGCTCAATGATGCTTCTCTTTTCTATGAGCCAGAGACTTCTCAGGCTCTGGGCTTTGGCTTCAGAGCAGGTTTCCTTGGACTTCTCCATCTGGAGGTAATCCAGGAGAGACTTGAGAGAGAGTATGACCTTAACCTGGTGACCACAGCGCCTTCCGTTGTATACAAGGTACATAAGACCGACGGCACCGTATTTGACCTTACCAACCCTACCAATCTGCCAGATCCTTCCGAGATCGATTATATGGAGGAGCCGATCGTTAACGGTGAGATCATGGTGACAACTGATTATGTGGGAGCCATTATGCAGCTGTGCCAGGAGAGAAGAGGCAAATACTTAAGTACCGATTACATTGAGCAGACAAGAGCAATCCTTAAATATGAGCTTCCTCTTAACGAGATCATCTATGATTTCTTCGATGCCCTCAAGTCAAGATCAAGGGGCTATGCATCCTTTGACTATGAGCTCAAGGGCTATGAGAAGTCCGATCTTGTCAAGCTGGATATTCTTATCAACAGGGAAGAAGTGGATGCGCTGTCCTTCATCGTTCACAAGGAGGGTGCATATGAGCGCGGCCGCAAGATGTGCGAGAAGCTCAAGGATGAGATCCCAAGGCATATGTTTGAGATTCCCATCCAGGCATCTGTCGGAGGCAAGGTTATAGCAAGAGAGACCGTCAAGGCATACAGGAAGGACGTTCTTGCCAAGTGCTACGGCGGTGATATCTCACGTAAGAAGAAGCTTTTGGAGAAGCAGAAGGAAGGCAAAAAGAAGATGCGTCAGATCGGTAACGTAGAAGTTCCCCAGTCAGCATTCTTAAGCGTCCTTAAGCTTGACAGCGTAGATTAAATATTAAGAGATCAGCTATGAAACAGTTGTCTATTTATGTGCATGTTCCTTTTTGTGTCAAGAAGTGTCTGTATTGCGATTTTCTGTCCTTTAACGCAAGGTCGGAACTGATCGACGGATACTTCAGCGCTCTGGTAAAGGAGATAGAGGCATGTGCTGATAAGTTCAGAGATTATGAAATAAAGTCGGTGTTCTTCGGAGGGGGAACACCTTCTTTTGTTGACAGCAGGCTGATATGTGAGACGTTAGGCGTGGTCGCAGGGAACTTTCGCATAAGGAGCGACGCTGAGATCAGTATAGAGGTCAATCCCGCTTCGGCAATATACGGCAAACTGTGCAATTACAGACAGGCAGGCTTTAACAGGATCAGCATAGGAGCCCAGTCCCTTAACGACAGCGAGCTTGTGGCTATCGGGCGGGCCCATGACAAAAAGGCCTTCTATGAGACCTTCGAGAATGCGAGGAAGGCTGGTTTTAGCAATATCAACGTGGATGTGATGAGCGCTCTTCCGGGGCAGAGCCTGGATTCCTATATGGATACCCTCAAAAAAGTAGTCAGCTTAAGACCTGAGCACATCTCTGCCTACAGTCTTATCATCGAGGAGGGGACTCCTTTTTATGACATGAAGCTGGATCTTCCCTCTGAGGAAGTGGACAGGGCCATGTATCATGAGACCAAGAGATTTCTTGAAGAGCACAGATATCACAGATATGAGATATCCAATTATGCCCTTGGCAGAGACCATGAGTGCTCACACAACAAGGTCTACTGGACAAGAGGTGAGTATCTGGGACTTGGAATCGGCGCAGCTTCTATGGTGGATAACAGAAGATGGAACAATACAAGAAATGTGGAGGATTACATCCAGAACAGTACGAATCCGGATTCAGTCAGAGAAAACGTGGAAGAACTTGATGTCAAAGCTCAGATGGAAGAGTTCATGTTCCTTGGGCTTCGTCTTGTAGAGGGAATCAGCATCAGCGAATTTGAGAGGCAGTTTGGCAAGGATATTTTTGCGGTCTACGGAGATGTTATTTCCGGGTACAGGGAAATGGGCCTTCTTGAGCTGCAAAAAGGGTGGCTGCGTCTTACCGACAAGGGGCTTGATGTTAGCAATACCGTTATGGCTGACTTTTTATTGTAAAGTACTATTGATTAAATCATTTTCTGATAGTAAGATTAAGTGCTATCGTTTATAAAGGGAGTTACAGGTATGAATTACAACTTTTTTGCATTGATATCAAGAATGAGATATATAGAGAGATGGGCTCTTATGCGCAACACAAGGCCTGAGAATCTCTGCGAGCATTCCATGGAGGTTGCCATGATCGCTCATGCGCTCTGCACCATAGGAAATGTCAGATACGGCAAGAATCTGGATGCGGACAAAGCTGCTCTTGTGGGCCTCTATCATGACGCTTCCGAGATAATCACCGGAGATATGCCTACTCCCGTCAAATATTTTAACAAGGAGCTCAAGGCTGCTTACAAGGAGGTTGAGGCCATTGCCGATGACAAGCTTCTTGATAAGCTCCCCAAGGATCTCAGACCTTCCTACGAGAAGATATTCAAAGGAGATATGGGCCCTAATGAGGCATATATGAGAAAACTGGTAAAGGCCGCAGACAAGCTCTCGGCTCTTATCAAGTGCATGGCTGAGGTAAGCGCAGGAAATACCGAGTTCAGAACAGCCAAAGAGAGCACTGAGAAATCCATAAGGAGCCTCTACCAGGAGCTTCCTGAGGTTTTGGACTTTGTAAATGAGTTCCTTGGCCCCTATGGAGATACTTTAGATGAATTAACTTAATACAGTTGATTTTTGCACTTGTAAGCGCCATAATTAATCTGAGGCTTTATTCAGTCGGCAAGATTAATTATGCATGATGAGTGAGAGGTATACATGTCAAGAATCGAGGATATCCTAAGAGAGGCTAAAGACAACGGTGCTTCGGACGTACATATCACAGTAGGTCTTCCGCCCAAGATGAGACTCAATGGCAAGCTTGTTGCCATGGACAAATATGAGAAGATGACTCCTGCGGATACAAGCCAGATCGCGGATGAAGTCATGAACGAGAAGCAAAGAGAACACCTGGAGGAGAACGGACAGCATGATATGTCCTTTTCAATCCCCGGCGTTGGAAGATACAGACTCAATGTGTTCAGACAGCGTGGTTCTATAGCTATGGCCTTCAGAGTTGTGGCAACTCAGATCCCATCCGCTGACAGTCTGGGAATTCCGGATACCGTCATCGACCTGTATAACAGGAAAAGAGGCCTGGTTCTTGTTACCGGACCCACCGGAAGCGGCAAATCCACTACGCTTGCTTCGATAATCGATATGATCAATAACAACCGGGAGGCTCATGTAATAACCCTTGAGGACCCGATTGAGTTTACCTATCAGCACAGAATGTCGATTGTTAACCAGAGGGAGATCGGAACAGATTCCAACAGCTACGCCAATGCCCTCAGGGCGGCGCTTCGTGAGGATCCGGATGTAATTCTTGTGGGAGAGATGCGAGATCTTGAGACCATAAGTACAGCGATCACAGCTGCAGAGACGGGTCATCTGGTGCTGTCAACGGTTCACACCATCGGAGCATCCAATACCGTAGACAGACTGATCGATGTATTTCCGCCTCATCAGCAGCAACAGATAAGGATTCAGCTGGCCAGCGTAATAGAAGCCATCATTTCCCAGCAGCTCATTCCCTCCAATGACGGGGTTACCAGACATGCTGCCTTTGAAGTGCTTCACGTTAACAGCGCTGTAAGGAACCTCATAAGAGAGGGTAAGTCTCACCAGCTTATAACCATAATGCAGACCAACAGGAAGATGGGCATGATAACCATGGACGATGCTATCATCCAGATGTACAAGGATCAGAAGATATCAAGAGAAATGGCTATCCAGTTTGCCCAGGATCCTGATAATATGCAGATGAAGATGTTAAGATAAATCTTAAAAAATATATAGCAGTTCTTTACTTGGCAGGTTTTTGTAAAAAGAACCTGCCAATTCTGTTAAGTCCCATTGAAGCCACAAATATGATAAGGGCGCAGGCAATGTGTCTTTTGCCAAGCTTGATCTCCATGGGGCTAATGTATTTCCATACCCATTCGTGAAGACAGTAGATCTCCAGGGTAAGCGTGCCTATAAGGGCAAGAGCCTTGTTGATGAAGGCAGTGGCCTTGAGCTTGTCGAAGGCGTCAAATATCAGTGCCAGCACAACTATCATTGCAGAAACCAGAAGGTTACTGTGGATGACATTGTCGGCGTGGAAGGCATCGAAGAATCCGTAGTTGATCTCATAATACACAAGTCCTGCTCCAAACAGGGCCATTACAGCTATCAGAACCGCGTAGAGGTTCCTGGCTTTTTTGCTGAGTGAATCATCGTAGGTAGCCAGCATGAAGCCCAGGAAAACATCCGGGATTCTTGTAAGTATCGCATTGATATCTCTTCTGATAAGGCCTGTGGGGTTCACTGTGAAGAGGAAAATGTAGAGCGCAACGGACAGAGCTACTGTCAGAAGCGGAACATTTTTGACCTTCTTGACCAGCATATAGCAAAAAGGTGCAAATATATAAAAGATAATTATGCAGGGAATGTACCACAGGTGAACATATATAGACTGAGTTAACTGGTCGATAAGAAGGAGCTTACGAACCAGCTCTTTGATGCTCCAGTTATCAATCAGCATATACATTACCGTTACAGGGGCATATACCACGTAGATACGAAGGATTCGTCTAAAAAGGTACTGCCAGTAGGTGCGAAGATTGGTTATCGGATTTTTTTCAAAGGAATGGTAGAGACCAAACATTGACAATACAATGAAGGCGTCCACTCCGAGTATGGCATTTCTGTGTATGATAAAGCCGATGGAACCTTCGGCGGGTTCATAGAAAAGATGGTTAAAATACACCAGAAAAATGCAGATAGCCATGATTTCCGATCTGTGTTTGCTGATTTTCTCTCTCATAAAAAACTCCCTTTTAATCTAGACTTTTCTCACATAATGAATTATAATAACAAACAGCATTTTTGTCTAAATAAATACCTAAAAAAGTGTTTGCATATCTGGCAGACATTATTTCCATGACTAAAATTGAAAGGTGAATACAGCGATGTTCAGTTCTATTGTATCCGGAGCTGTCCATGGTATATCCTCCTATCTGATGCAGGTAGAAGTGGATGTTTCCGACGGACTACCCGGCTTTAACATGGTTGGCTTTATGAGCGGAGAGGTCCGCGAAGCCAAGGACAGAGTAAGAGTTGCTCTGAAAAATTACGGATTCAAACTTCCGCCCTCGAAGATAACGGTTAATCTATCACCGGCGGATATCAAGAAGGAGGGAATTGTGGTGGATCTGCCTGTGGCGGTGGGTATACTGACGGCCATTGGCGAGATCTCAGAGGATTCTCTCCAAGATACGGTGGTGCTGGGAGAACTTGGCCTCGACGGCGAGATCAAGGCGGTGAAGGGAACCCTGCCCATTGTAATGAAGGCCAAGGAGATGGGGTATAGAACCGTTATTCTCCCCAAGGCCAATTCCAGGGAGGGAGCTGTAATTGACGGAATCAAGATAATCGGAGTTTCGTCCCTTCAGGAGGCGGTAGCTTATCTTACTGCGGATGAAGAGGAGCGCGATGAGTATATCCCGCCAACTGTTGTAGATATAGATGAGATATTCAGAGAAGGGGAGAGAAGGCAGAGTAAGCTCGATTTTGCCGACATCAATGGCCAGGCAGGGGTAAAAAGAGCTGTTGAAATAGCCGCAGCGGGATTCCATCACATTCTCCTTATCGGACCTCCGGGCTCCGGCAAGAGTATGGTAGCCAAGCGCATTCCCACTATACTTCCGCCCTTGTCTCTCAAGGAGAGTCTTGAAGTATCTGCAATCTATTCCGTGGCAGGTATGCTGGGAGAGAATGAAGCTCTCATCACAGCAAGGCCCTTCATGGCACCGCACCATCTCATAACTGAGACCGCACTCACTGGAGGTGGAAGCATTCCTCATCCCGGAGCAATTTCTTTATCCCACAGGGGAGTCTTATTTCTCGATGAAATGCCTGAGTTTTCAAGAGCAAAACTGGATCTTTTGCGACAACCCATAGAAGACAGGAAGATAAACATAGTCAGAACCAAGGGGACCTTTTCCTATCCTGCGGATTTCATGCTGGCGGGGGCTCTCAATCCATGCCCTTGCGGTTATTATCCCGACAGGAACAAGTGCAAATGTACTCCCAATGAGATAAGGCGATATCTTGGGCATATTTCCGGGCCTATCCTTGACAGGATCGATATCTGCGTGGAGGCACCAAGGGTGGATATTTCAGATCTCTCGCGGGGAAATAAAAGCGCCAACGAGAGTAGCGCAGCCATCAGGAAAAGAGTCCTTGAGGCAAGAAAGAGGCAGCAGGAGAGATTTGCGGGCACAGGCCTTAATTTCAACTCCGAAATGTCTCCGAAGGACATAGAAAAATACTGCGCTCTGGCCCCTAAGGAAAAGAGCTTTCTTGAGAACGCTTTTTGCACCATGGAACTAAGCGCAAGGGCTTATCATAAGGTCCTTAGGATTGCCCGCACAATAGCGGATATAGAAGCATGCGACAATATTACACAGTTACATCTGATGGAGGCACTCAGCTATCGTATGACCGACGGCAAGTACTGGCGTCAGCAGGAGGAGTAAATGATACGAGACAAAAACAGAAACGTAAATATAACCGAAAACGAGTATGCCCACTGGCTGTTCAACGTTCCGACGATCGGCCGCGGAACCATAGACAAGCTCCTGTGCGGCGGCAGAAGCTGCAGGGAGATATATGAGATGGATGAGAGGGAACTGGGCGGAATTCTTAGTAAGGCCCAGACAAAGAAGTTCGTCGAATCCCGAAATGTCTGGGATTTTGCCAAGGAAAGGGAGAAACTGCAGAAGCTGGGGATCAGATTTATTCCTAGGATAGATCCTGATTTTCCGGAAAAGCTCAAGAACATTCCGGATCCGCCCTTTGCTCTGTATGTTAAGGGGGAACTTCCCGATGACAGTAAGCCCTGCGTTGCCATAATCGGAGCAAGGATGTGTTCGGAGTACGGCAGATTTATGGCAAGGCAGCTTGGGAGAGGCCTTGCTCACGCAGGAGTTCAGGTGATCAGCGGAATGGCCAGGGGAGTTGACGGTATCAGCCAGAAGGCCGCTGTGGAAGCCGGCGGAAAGTCCTTCGGAATAGTCGGAAGCGGCGTTGATATCTGCTATCCGGATGACAACAAGCCCCTCTATGATGAGCTGTGCCTAAATGGCGGTGTTATCTCGGAGTATCCTCCCGGGACCATGCCAAGAGCCGGTTTCTTTCCCATGCGAAACAGGATAATCAGCGGTATGTCGGATGTGGTGGTCGTAGTGGAGGCAAGGCTTAAGTCCGGAACCCAGATTACGGTCGATACTGCTCTTGAACAGGGGAAGGAGGTTGTGGCTCTCCCCGGAAGAGTTACCGACAGGCTCAGTGACGGCTGTAATCAGCTCATCTGTCAGGGCGCTGGGATAGTATTGGGGACAGAGGATATCCTGGAAAAACTCTTTGAAGTAAGAAAACGGGACTACAATAAACGAAATAGTGATAAAAACGACGAAAACGCTCTTATAGAAGAGGAAACTGATTATATTGACGAAGAAGTATTAACTATAGAGGATGAAATCCTTGAAACTATAGATATTATCCCTACTACAGCATCATCAATACTTGATAAGCTTGCCGGAAACGGTGTCGTAATATCGATACCGGAGTTAATGCAAAGGTTAATGGACATGGTGGGAAGTGGCAAAATTGCTCAAGATGGCGCGTATTACAGGAAAATACTGGGTGGCACCGCTTGCGCAAAACGTTTCCGGTAACGATACCGAAAACGATTCCGATGCAAAATGTCAATGTGCAATGTGTATAAAAACGCAAACGTTATATCATCAAAAGTGCTTAATTGACAAAATGATGCACAAGTCCTACACTTTTTATTAGAGCAACCGATTGCGCAAGTTGCGCAACCAAGAAATTTTTATGGAGGGAATAATATGAAAAAGAAATTGGTATCAGTTTTACTTGCAGCAGCAATGAGCACATCACTTCTTGTTGGCTGCGGCGAGGAAGCAGCACAGACTGTCCAGGAGACAGCAGAGACTGTTCAGGAGACAGCACAGGAGACAACAGAAGCAGTTCAGGAGACAGCAGAGGCTGTTCAGGAGACTGCTGAAGAGATTACAGATTACGGCACAGGCGAGATCAAGATCTGGGTTGCAGACGCAGTTGTTGATTTCACTAACAAGCAGGTTGCAGACTTTATCGCAGCCAATCCTCAGTTCGCAGGCTATACAGTTACTGTTGAAGCTGTAGGTGAAGGTGATGCAGCCAGCAATATGATCACAGACGTTACAGCAGGCGCTGATATCTACGGATTCGCTCAGGACCAGACAGCAAGACTTGTTGCTGCAGGTGCTCTTGAGGAAGTAGCTCCCGAGAACGTTGACGCCATCAAGTCACAGAATGCTGCAGGCGCAGTTGTAGCTGCTACAGTTGGTGACACACTTTACTCATATCCTATGACAGCTGATAACGGATATTTCCTTTACTACGATAAGAGCGTTGTAACAGATCCTTCTACTCTTGAGGGAATCCTTGAGCAGTGCGAAGCAGCAGGCAAGAACTTCTACATGGATCTTACAGGCTGGTATCAGGTAGCTTTCTTCTTCGGAACAGGCTGCACACTTACATATGATTCTGACAACGACGGTAACTTCACAGGCTGCAACGTTGACTACGATTCAGACAAGGGCCTTGTTGCTCTTAACGAGATGATCGAGGTTGCAGGTTCCAAGGCATTCCAGCCCGGTTCTTCAGCAGGTGATGCTGTTAACTACGCAGCAATCATTGATGGAACATGGGATGCTTCAATAGTTAAGGATTTCCTTGGCGACAACTATGCATGTGCTAAGCTTCCTACCTTCACAGGTTCTGACGGCGCTACATATCAGATGAGCGGCTTCAACGGCTGCAAGCTTCTTGGTGTTAAGCCTCAGGAAGATGAGAACAAGCTTGCTGTTTGCGATGCACTTGCTCTTTACCTTACAAGCAAGGATGTACAGCTTGCTCGTTACAACGAAGTAGGTTGGGGTCCTTCAAATCTTGAAGCTCAGGCTGATGATGCAGTTAAGGCAGACGAAGCTCTTTCAGCTCTTTCAGAGCAGTTCGCATTCACAGTACCTCAGGGTCAGTATCCCGGCGACTACTGGACAAACGCTGAGGCTCTTGCAGGCGATGTACAGAATGGCCTTCAGGGAGCATCAGAGGATGACGTTAAGGCAGCTCTTAAGGACTTCCAGGAGAAGATTGCTGCAGCAAGATAACAGGAATTCTTTGAACTATCTTATTTATTAAAAATATACCGGCAGGAGCTTTGCCTTCTGCCGGTTTTTTAAAAAGAAGCACTATAGCATTCCGTTGTGGAGGAAACGATATGAGTAACACATCTGTGGCGAAAAAGAATCCTGTTGGCAGCTTTTTTTCTGCGGTGGGAAATGTATTTAAGGACATTGGGGTAATCTTTGTTCAGGGGGATTGGAGAACAAAGATTTCTTATCTGATCATGGGATTCGGGCAGATAATGCGTGGCCAGTTTTTGCGTGGCGGCATGTATCTTTCCATCGAAGTTCTGTTTATATGGTTTATGACATCCTTTGGCAGCAAGTATTTTTCTAAGCTTGGAACCCTGGGAACTATCGAGACCTATAAGAAAAACCGTAAGACAGTATACGGCGATCATTCATTCCTGATTCTGTTATTCGGCCTTTTGGCTTTATTCTTCATTATTTTCCTGCTCTTTTGCTGGTACAAGAATATCAAGGATAACCAGAAGGAGGAGCTGATTCTTAAATCCGGCAAGAAACTGCCGGGAAGCAAAGCGGACTTCCTGTCGCTTTTTGATTCCAACTTTGATAAAACACTTTTGGCACTTCCTGTGACAGGTGTATTTGCCTTCACTGTTCTGCCAATTGTTTTCATGATATGCGTAGCCTTTACCAATTATGACGCCACGCATCAGGCTCCCACCAAGCTGTTTACCTGGGTGGGATTTGAGAATTTCAAGAACATGTTCTCCTTTGGAACGGGTGGATTTGGCCGTACCTTCGGAGGAGTCCTTCTGTGGACACTGGTCTGGGCGCTTCTTGCAACCTTCATAGACTACTTCCTTGGAATTGCAGTAGCTATCCTGATCAACAAAAAGGGCATCAAGTTCAAGAAATTCTGGAGAACCTGTCTGGTTATGACGATTGCGGTTCCTCAGTTTGTCAGCCTTTTGTATGTGTCCAAGCTCTTTGATTCTGCAGGTATCATCAACGGTACTCTGATGAAATGGGGGATCATTGACTCGGCGATCCCGTTCTGGACCGATCCGCTGCTTGCCAAGGTGACGATCGTTGTAGTAAATATCTGGATCGGTATTCCTTACCTTATGCTGATGGCTACGGGACTTCTCATGAACATTCCCGCAGATCTTTATGAGAGCGCCAGCATTGACGGGGCAACACCCTGGCAGATGTTCAGACACATCACAATGCCTTACATGCTCTTTGTAACAGGTCCTTATTTGCTTACTTCTTACACCGGTAACCTTAACAACTTTAACGTGATCTACCTGCTCACCGGCGGAGCGCCGAAGTCTATGAGCTACACCGGCGGCGCCGGCGCTACGGACCTATTGGTAACCTGGCTCTATAAGATGACCATCAACGACACTGACTATAAGATGGCAGCTGTTATAGGTATCATGGTATTCATTGTGACAGCCGTGATCTCACTGTCTGTTTACAGGATGTTACCGTCAGTTAAAGATGAGGAGGGATTCCAATAATGGCAAGAGAGAGTTCAATGAAAAGAAAACGGGCAGTTAGCAACTTTTTTTCCTATCTGCTTCTGATAATAATTGTAATTATCTGGCTTTTCCCGTTCTTTGGTATTGTTCTGGGAAGCTTTCGTTCCTACAATCCTGCTGTTGAATACGGCGGAATTGTGGATTATGTCATTCCCAAGCATTTTTCTTTGGATAATTACAGATTCTGTCTCGGAGATGAGACCAATTATAAAAGATGGTATATGAATACCGTTACAATTGCGTTCTTTGTTTCACTGCTGCAGACAATTGTGGTATTGTGCGTAAGCTATGCCCTCAGCCGTATGAGATTTAACGGCAGAACTCTTCTTATGAAGTTCTGGCTAATCCTTGGAATGTTCCCGGGCTTCCTTACCATGATCTGCCTCTACTTCCTTCTGAAGCAGGCCGGACTTACACAGGCAGGAGCGGTTCCCGGACTTATTCTTGTATCTGTTGCAAGTTCAGGTATGGGCTACTATATTTGTAAGGGATATTTTGATACAATTCCCAAGGCCCTTGACGAAGCTGCCAGAATCGACGGAGCTTCCAGAGCGAGAGTATTTTTTACCATGACAATTCCCATGAGTAAGCCTATCATTATCTATCAGGCCCTGGTTGCATTTATGGCTCCCTGGAATGATTATGTATTTGCTTCCTACATGGCTTTCGGTCATGACAAGAGTTACAACGTTGCGGTTTCCATGTACAGATGGATGAATACCGGAGACTATCAGGGATACTTTACAAGATTCTGCGCCGGCGGCGTACTTATCGCCATTCCTGTAACACTTCTGTTCATGTTCCTTCAGAAATACTACGTAGAAGGTGTGACCGGTGGTGCGGTTAAGGGTTAAAATGTTACGTTGGTAGGAAAACTATGAGCGAACGAAAGATAACAATTGATGACGTGGCCAATGCCCTTGGTATTTCCAAGACCACCGTTTCCAGAGCAATCTCGGGAAAGGGGAGAGTCGGAAGTGATACAAGGGCCAGGGTCATGGCCTATATAGAAGAGCATAATTACAGACCAAATGTCATGGCCAGAGCCCTTGCTCAGCAGAGAACCTTCAATATCGGAGTGGTCTGGCCTGATGATTACAACGCTGTGGATCTTCCTTTTTTCCAGCGCTGTATGATCGGCATGAGCGAAGTTACATCAAGCTATGGTTATGACATTATCGTATCTCTTATTGCAGGCGATGATATAGCGGGACTTAAGAGAATAGTGGAGAACCACAAGGTTGACGGCATTATTCTCACCAGGACACTGGTTAACGATGCTCCTGCCAGATATCTGAAGGAATGCGGAATTCCTTTTGTAGCAGTGGGGTCAACGGATGATCCCGATATTGTTTCCATTGATAACGACAACTTTGACGCCTGCAGAGAGCTTACCTCAATTCTTATTGCCAAGGGACTTAAGAGACTGGCTCTTATCGGAGGTTCACGCAATCACATCATCACAAGAACCAGATACAACGGCTTCATCGCAGCCTTTAACGACGCAAGGATTGAAGTGGATCCGGCTCTTATCTATCTTGATGTGGATAGCAATCTCAAGGTGGCAGCTATACTGAAGGAGCTTCTTAAGAGCAACATTGACGGCGTGGTATGTATGGACGACTCAATAGCGGGAGAGGTTATAGCAAGGTGCAGAGATGCGCGGCTTAAGATACCGGATGACATAAGGCTTGCTTCCTTCTATAACAGCTCGATCCTGGAGAGTGCCATTCCTTCCGTCACCTCTCTTAATTTCAATGACAAGAATCTGGGAGCTGTGGCTGCCAGAACACTTCTTGGCATGATAGGCGGCGAGAAGACGGAGAATCAGGTGCTGAGAAACTATGAGGTAATCCTGAAGGAGAGTACAAAGTAACATTAGGAGAAAATTATGAAAATAACGACAGACTCTAAGATCACCTATGATCCTGTGAGCCTTTTGGTAGATGGGAAGAGATGGTTTCCCATGATGGGGGAGATGCATTTTTCCAGATACCCCGCAAGATACTGGGAAGAGGAGCTCTGCAAGATGAAGGCGGGCGGAATCGACATTGTTTCACTTTACGTTATCTGGATCCACCATGAAGAGATTCAGGGACAATTCGATTTTACCGGTGACAGGAATCTGAGAGCATTTCTTGAAACTGTGCAAAAATGCGGCTTATACAGCATTTTGAGGATCGGCCCCTGGGCCCACGGCGAAGCAAGAAACGGAGGCTTTCCGGACTGGCTGCTTCAGGACAGCGAAGCTAAGGGGTACGAAGTAAGAACAGATGCTCCCGAGTATCTTCAGCATGTAAGACACTTCTATGAAAAGACCTATGAGCAGGCCGAGGGCTATTTTATCAAGGATGGCGGCCCTGTTATAGGTATTCAGATTGAAAATGAGTACGGCCACTGCGGCGGCAAAAACGGAGAAGAGGGCGAACAGCACATGAGAACCCTTCTTGCCATGGCTAAAGAGATTGGCTTTGAGACTCCGATCTACACCGCAACCGGCTGGGGCGGCGCTGTGACAGGAGGCATGCTCCCTGTTATGGGCGGATACTGCGAAGCTCCCTGGGATCCCAGGGTTACGGAGATCGAGCCCAGCGGCAATTACATTTTTACCAGAGAGAGGAACGATCACAATATCGGATCCGATCATGGACTGGGTGCAGGAATAACCTTTGATATGGGAAGATTCCCATACCTTACCGCAGAGCTGGGCGGCGGCCTTCAGGTTACCAGACACAGAAGACCTATCGCATCCGGTACTGATACCGCAGCCATGACTATGGTCAAGATGGGAAGCGGAGCCAATCTTCTCGGATACTACATGTATCACGGCGGAACCAATCCTGAAGGCAAGCTCACAACTTTGCAGGAGAGTACGGATACAGGATATCCCAATGACCTTCCTGTATGCTCCTACGATTTCAATGCCCCACTTCGTGAATATGGCCAGATGGAGGATACCTACCGACAGGTAAGGCTTATCTCCGAATTCGTCCACGATTTTGGCGATGATATGTGTGACATGGAGCTTACGGAGCAGCCTGGGAACCCCCTTAAGCCCGATAATCTCACAGACCTTAGAACCAGCGTAAGATGTAAGAATATCAGGACTAAAGATGGAGAGGAAGTTTCTTCCGGGTATCTTTTTGTAAACAACTATCAGAGAAGATACGAGATGGCTCTTCACAGAGACGTTACTCTAAGGGCCTACGACTCTGACGGCAAGACTGTTCTTTCCGAATTTGCCCAAAGAGATATAGAGAACGGCGACTTTTTCTTCTATCCCTTCAATATGCCCGTGGGCGATGAAGCTCTTTTGACGATTGATGCGACTCCTCTTTGCAGGATCAGGGACTTTGACGATAACGGACATGATGCATATGTTTTCTACACGGACAGTGACAGGGAGGCATCGGTCAGCATCAAGGGAGATCTTGCAGGAAACAGGATTATTGTTCTTACGGCGAATGAAGCACTGCATACCTCCAAGACCAGCATCTTGGGCAAGGAGTATCTGTTTATTTCTGAGGGAGAAGTGGTAAACGCAGCAGATGGAGCGCCTTACCTCTATTTTAATGCAGCGGAGGAAGAGGAGAATAAGCCTTCGTTTAAATGTTTCCCGGCCCTTAAGGATATTTCCGGTGATTTCGACAGGAAGTCTGAGGGAAGAAGCGTTGAGGAGATTGGAGACAGCGACGCCTTTGCCTTCTATGAAGGAAACAGGTTCTATGGTTGCACTGCCAAGGCTTCGTCTCCATCCCGGGAGGACAGCGATGATAAGGCCCTGTACAGCATAGAGGTTACCGATATCTCAGAAGAACCCGAAGAGATCTATATGGAGATCGAGTACGAGGGCGATATGGCGCAGATGTATAAGGGCGACAAGCTTATAGCTGACAGCTTCTACACAGGCCAGCTCTGGGAGATAGGACTTAAGAGGTTCATTGATAAGGACGGCGAAAGAGCCAAAGAATTCACAGCCGACATTCTTATCACACCTCTTTATGAAGATACGAAGGTCTATCTCCAGGATCCGCCAAAACTCAAGAATGGCAAGGCTTGCAACTTAATTAATATACATTTAATATCTCAATACCGTGTTAAAATATAACAATATGTCGTATAATAATGTTATCTGGGAAAATATGCCCGGATAACATTATTTTTTATTGTGAGGAAAAAAATGCAAAATGACGGGATAACCATGACCTATTCCGCAATAGTTCGGGATAAGGATAACAAAAAGATCGTGAGAGTCTCGTTTGAGAGAATAGGCACTCTGGGAAAGGAAATCGCAGAGGGTCTTATTCCTGAGTGCATAATTACTAATCAAAAGGGCTTTTCCGCGGAGGAAGTCAAGGGACTTGAGGAGTACCTTAAGGCTAATTATGAGGATATCATGGATAAGGCCAAGATCATCAGTAATCCGCTGAAATGGCTCTGATCCGCATATAAGGTAACCGGAGGACGGCGCATGCAGTACGATTTTTACTATGACATCTGCGCTTTGTGCATATTGGCGACCATAGCCATCACCTCTCTGTCTAGAAGAAGGGTACCTGCTTACAGACAGAGAGTTTATGATGCGCTTTTTTGGGTTGTGCTCATGGCTACCCTGGCGGAGCGCTTTGAAACCGTACTCCAGATGGAACCAATGCCGGAAAAAGTATGGTATCACTTCGCTGAAATGCTGTGCGGGTCCGTGTATTTTGTTAATCATCTCGGGGCTGCTATGTTTTATTATTTTTATATCATGTCGATACTTGACATACATGTAGACCGTGAGTCCAAAAAAGATATGCTGCTGACCTATGCCAGCTTTTGGATCGCCATGGCGCTTGTTGCGGTTAATTGGTTTTATCCGGTGCTGTTTTACTATGATGAGAATGGTCTTTATCACAGGGGAGCATTGATTAGTATCTTTTATATTACGTCATTGTATTATGTGGTATATGGTCTTATTACAATGGGGCGATACAGTCATCTTATGCGATTGAAGACCAGGCTTGTGGCTACTTCTTACGTTTTTTTTGCAATCATAGGTGTTATCGTTCAATATTTTTTACCCTGGGTGCTCATAGAGAATTTCTGCAATACCATTAGTATCACTCTTGTTTTCATCACTCTTCAGAACCCCAGCGAAATGGTTGATGAGACACTGAATATCCTGAACAGAAAGGCGTTTCTTGAGGGACTTGAGCTTAACATGAAGAGAAAAGACCCTCATTCCACGATATTTATAACAATAGACAATATCAGAGCACTGAGCACGGAAATAGGTTATGTACAGGCTCAGGCCGTTCTTAAGAAAATAGCGACTTTCCTTAAGCATGTGGGAAGAAAAGAGTTCAGTATTTCGACATATACCTACAGATACGCTGAGTACTGTTTTGCTGTTACTGTGCACGGTCTCGACGAAGCAAGGACCAACAAGCTCTTAGAGAGAATTGCGACGAGGCTTAAAGAGCCCTGGAACTCATCCAACATGGCTATTCATATCGACGGGCACTGCTTTGTTATCAAGTATCCGGATCATTATAAATCCTCTGCGGAGCTGATGAACAGAATTGACATCATCAATGAGGATATCACCGGCTACAGAGATGTGATCATAGATCTGGACGATCTTAAGTACAATGAGCTCAAAAAGTACAGAGAATACGACGTTCTGGCAAGGGGGAATCTTGATACCAAGAAGGCTGTTGTGAAATTCCAGCCGATTCTGTCCAAGGTGTACAAGATTAACTACAGTGCAGATCTGGTTTGCTTTTTCCTTGATGAAGAGGGCAATGAGATAGATGTAAGAGGACATATTCCTGACATCAGAGTGACACAAGCCCTTATGGATACTGATGAATATGTGTACAGAAGAGCCTGCAGGGCGCTTGCGTTCTGGAATGCGGGTGATAAAAAAGGTAAATACAGGGCTGTTGTTGGGCTTTCTCAGGGTGAGATATCCAGAAACGATTTTGTCAGAAGAATCAAAAAGATACTGAGAGAGGAAAAGGCGGAAGCCTCCTGGATAAGCCTTAAGCTTACAGAGACGACTCTTGCCACCATGAATAGTGTTGCCGAGAGAAATCTGAAGCTCCTTGGAGAGATGAAGGCTTCCATAGTGGTGGACAAGTACGGAACAGGTTATGGCAACCTGGACAGACTTCTTACACTGCCTATAATGCAGGTCAATCTTGATCACTCCATCCTTGTTTCTGCCATGGAATCGGAGCAGATGAAGCTGGTGGCCCATGGAATCGTTAACCTTTTCCACGATATCAGCCTTTTTGTGGGTGCTACGGAGATATCCTCCAAGGAGGACAAGGAAATGGCAGAGGAGCTTGGCTGTGATTTCCTTATAGGTGATTATATGGGTAAGCCCATGAAGGACAGCTCTTATGTCAGATTTATAGACGCATATTTTGATGAAGGGTAAGTATGGAACTGTTAACACGTCCTCACAACTACAATATTTCATTTAATATTGCAGCTCTTGTGCTTGTTTTTGTGACTTTGCTGATACATATATCGCAGGAGGTTCACTACAGCAGGCAGAGGAATGTTTTTGGTGCCATTATCGCAGATGCCTTTTTCATTAATCTGATGGGGCTGGCGCACCAATGCTACCTTTCAAACGATTACTTCAAGTATATTATTACAGCTGAGGGAAACAAATATATTGTTATCGCAGAAAAAATCTCCGTTTATCTTCTGCCATATTTTTCCATAATCTATGTTGTTGCGATTTTCCAGATGGAGCTTGATTCTCTACTGAAAAAAGCTATTGTTGCCATTCCTACTATTTATGCAGTTTTGGCATTTGCCAGTGGTGTTTGGAGCGATTATTACTTTAGCTTTGATGCAGCCGGCAATCTTAAATTTAATTATTATCAGGGGGCGACGGTTAATATCGGAGTAATCCT
Source organism: Butyrivibrio sp. DSM 10294 (assembly GCF_028539135.1). Classification (NCBI taxonomy): domain Bacteria; kingdom Bacillati; phylum Bacillota; class Clostridia; order Lachnospirales; family Lachnospiraceae; genus Butyrivibrio; species Butyrivibrio sp. DSM 10294. The sequence goes on from NZ_JANSWL010000080.1 coordinate 29,932, forward strand.
GTATTTTATATCTGCTGCATATCTGCTTCTTAAATACGGCAAATCCCTTACAAGTGAGAAATTCATCGCGATCTGGGTATACTTTTTTATAATGCTGCTGGGCATCCCTGTCAGGATACTTACCAGGTCCGGATCGATATTTGAGTTCAGCGTGTCGATCTCACTTCTTTTGTGCGTATATACCTTCCAGAATCCCAGCGAATTTGTGGACAGAATGTCCGGTGCGGGTACGAGGAATGCGCTGAATTTCTATATTTCCACCAGTCTTATTCAGAAAAAAGAGTTTACCGCACTGGGAGTACATGTGGACAAGCTGGCGGTTATTCTGGGGGTGGAACCTACTGAGGCTGCATCGGACCTTCTGAATCAGATATCTTCTTATCTTAAGAAGCTGTGCCCCGAAGGGAATCTTTTTTACCCGGGAGAGGCGGATTTTATACTTGTATTTCCGGATGTTACCCCGGATGAGTCGGTTATTGAAAAGACCGTTGAACAGATAAGGAAAAGATTCAAGGAACCCTGGAAGATCAGAGGCGATGAAATCAAGCTGGCCCAGAGTCCTTATGCCATCGGCTTTCCCGATGAGGCGGATTCACTGGACAGGTACAGTGAGATAAGATCTGTCATGAGCAAGGCTATCCTCAGGCAGAACAGGGAAATCCTCAGGGTATCTGATCTTAGTCTTAAAACGGTGGAACAGGACAAAAAGATCAATAACATAGTAAAACATGCGCTGGATAATGGGTATCTGGAAGTGTATTATCAGCCTATTTATTCGCCTGAGACCGGGAGATTTTCTTCCTGCGAAGCGCTTCTAAGACTTAAGGATCCTCAGCTGGGCTTCATATCACCTGCGGTATTCATGCCCGTAGCGGAGCGAAACGGAACTATTTTGGCCATGGATAAATACGTACTTTCGAAGGTCTGTGACATGATCTCGAATACAGCGGTAAGAGACTACGGACTTGAGTATGTTGAGATCAACCTGTCTATAGTGGACTGTATTCAGACCAATCTTGCAGAAAATGTCCTTAGGACTCTCAGTAAGTACGATGTAAAACCTTCCGAGATCAATCTTGAGGTGACAGAGACCTCTGAGGAGGGCATAAATGCGGTTATGGAGGAAAATGTAAGAAAGCTCATGGCCGCAGGCGTTGATTTTTCAATGGATGATTTCGGAACGGGCTATTCGAACATTGCCAGGGTAGCCAGTATGCCGGTCAAGATATTCAAGCTTGATAAGAGTATAATCCAGTCGGCCTTTGACTCTGAAGTCAACTACATGGTAATGTACAACATGGTCAAGATCATCAAGTCTCTTGGAAAAGAGATTGTGGCGGAGGGCGTCGAGACCGGCGAACAGGCAAGGCAGATTATCAAGCTTGGCTGCGATCACCTTCAGGGATTCTTTTATTCCAGGCCCCTGCCAAGGGATCAGTTCTTGGACTTTATGAAGGAACATAATTCTTAAATACTTTATTGCAATAAAGAGGTCTACAGTGTAAAATTTACTAGTGCATCTTTTCCTATATTATGGAAGAGATGCACTTTTGAGAGATAGTATTAAGAAATTTTTTTAGTAAGGATGGTAATATGGCACTTATAAAGAAACCCGTTACCGGAATGAAGGATATCCTTCCTTCCGAAATGCAACTCAGAGATTACTGCATAAGCATTATTAAGAAGACCTACGCAGAGTTTGGATTCAATTCCATCGAGACTCCCTGCGTTGAGTCCCTTGCGAATCTTAACAGCAAACAGGGCGGTGAGAATGAGAAACTCATCTTCAAGGTTATGAAAAGAGGAGAGAAGCTCAATCTTGAGACAGCCAAGGAGGAGAACGACCTGACAGATTCAGGACTTCGTTATGACCTTACGGTTCCCCTTGTTCGTTTTTATGCCAATCACGCAAGTGAGCTTCCTGCTCCCTTCAAGGCACTTCAGATGGGCAATGTGTGGAGAGCGGACAGACCCCAGAAGGGAAGATATCGCCAGTTTATGCAGTGCGACATAGATATTCTCGGTGAAGCTTCCAATCTGGCTGAGATCGAGCTTATTCTTGCTACAACCACAACTCTCGGAAGACTTGGCTTCAAGGATTTCAAGATCAGAATCAATGACAGACAGATCCTCAAGGCAATGGCTGCATACAGCGGATTCCCTGAGGAAGAGTACGACAACGTATTCATCACTCTCGACAAGATGGACAAGATCGGCATCGACGGAGTTTCCGAGGAACTTATCAAAATGGGCTTTGCAAAGGAGTCTGTTGACAAGTATCTTGAGCTTTTCAGAGAGGCTGAGGGCAAGGGCTCAGTAGAGGCTCTTACCGGTATCGCTGACAAGCTTGGAGATTTCCTTTCCGCAGAGGTTAAGGAAGGTCTTACCGAGATCATCAACAGCGTCGAGGGAACCAAGGCTGCACAGTTTGAGATGGAATTCGATCCTACGCTTGTTCGCGGAATGAGCTATTATACAGGAACTATTTTTGAAGTAGCAATGCCTCAGTACGGCGGAAGCTGCGGTGGCGGCGGCCGTTACGACAAGATGGTAGGCAAGTTCCTTGGTCAGGATTCACCTGCCTGTGGTTTCTCCATCGGTTTTGAGCGTATCATCATGATCATGATGGATGAGGGCTTCAAAATCCCCGGTGAGAGCGTCAAGGTTGCATACCTTATCGAGAAGGGCATCAAGGGAGACAGACTTGCTGAGATTATTGCACAGGCTCAGAAGGAAAGAGCAGAGGGCAAGCAGGTTCTGGTTGTTCGTATGAACAAGAACAAGAAGTTCCAGAAGCAGCAGCTTACCGAGCAGGGCTACGAGGAGTTTAAGGATTTCTATGAGAATCCCCTTGGCTGATAGCCCGGTTCTCAATAATGAAAGTATTTTGGAGGGGAAAAATGATAAGAAAAGGCTTTAAGATGAAGCTCTATCCGGGAATGGAGCAGGAATATGAGAAGAGACACAATGAACTGTGGCCGGAGATGCAGGAGATGATCCATCAGCATGGCGGCAGGAACTACAGTATTTTCCTGGATCCCGAGACAGATGTGCTGTACGGATACATTGAGATTGAAGACGAGGAGCTGTGGGCCAAGGGCGCCGATACTGCCATCAACCGCAAGTGGTGGGATTTCATGGCGGATATTATGGAGACCAACCCGGACAACAGCCCTGTAGCAGTAGATCTTCATCCGGTATTTCACCTGGACTGATTTAAATAGGAGGATATTTTGAGCGTTCACTCTATAAGGCTGACAGTATTGATACTGCTGGTTCTTCTTTCTGCTTTTTTCTCATCTGCCGAGACTGCTCTCATGACTGCTAACAGAGTCAAGATGAAGGCACTCTCCGATGAGGGCAACAAGAAGGCGGCACTGGTCCTTAAGATCTGTGAGGATACCCAGAAGATGCTGTCGGCAATCCTGATTGGAAACAATATTGTTAACTTAAGTGCTTCAGCCCTTATGACTATCTATGTTACGGATCGTTTTAAGGTGAGCTATGCAGTAAGTATAGGCACGGGTATTCTTACTCTGGTGGTTCTTATCATCGGTGAGATCATTCCCAAGACCATCGCAACTGCCCATGCGGAGACCATTTCTCTTTTATATGCGAGGATTATTCTCTGTTTGATAACTGTTGTGACACCCATTAGTTTTATTATTAATGGTATAGCAACAGGAATCCTGCGTCTTCTTCGTATTGACACCAGCAGCAGGCAGGCTATGACCGAGAATGAGCTTAAGACCTACGTGGATGTCAGCCATGAGGACGGTGTCATTGAGACCGGAGAGAAGCAGATCATTTACAACGTGTTTGACTTCAGCGACGCTGTGGCCAAGGATATCATGATCCCCAGGATCGATATGGTCTGTGTCAGCTCCGACGCTTCCTATGATGAAGTCATGAAGATATTCAAGGAAGAGATGTACACCAGAATCCCTGTTTATGAAGGTAATGAGCAGGACAATATCATCGGACTTATCAATGTCAAAGACCTTATTCTCATAGAAGATACTGAGAACTTCCGCATTTCGGATAATCTGAGAAAAGCTTATTATACCTATGAGTACAAGAAGACTGCAGACCTACTTATGGAGATGAGGCAGAAGTCCCAGAACGTTGCTTTTGTCCTTTCCGAGTACGGAACCTGCCTCGGAATGATAACTCTTGAGGATCTTCTTGAAGAGATCGTTGGAGAGATACGAGATGAGTATGACTCCGATGAGGCTCAGCTTATCAAGGATCTTGGAGATAACAGATATCTTGTGGAAGGCAATATGAAGCTGGACGATGTCAACGATGCTCTGGGTACTGAGCTTGATTCGGAAGACTATGATTCCATCGGCGGTCTTATGATCGAGAATCTTGACAGACTTCCCGGCTACGGCGAGACGGTTACTCTTGATGACGGCACTACCTTGACGGCCAGAGGAATCAAGAGAAACAGGATCACCAAGGTGCTTATGGTGGTACCTGAGGCGGAGGCCAAAGAAGAGAAGGAGTCCGAATAAAAAACTTTAATAATTTGCGATAATATGTTATACTGAATTGATGTATAAACTCGAAAAGTGGTTTTATATCCGCATTTTCAAGTAGGAGGCTATTTATTATGAAACATGTAAAATCATTAGTTACAAGAAATCTTAAGGAATCAATGAAGAAGGGCGGATGCGGCGAGTGCCAGACATCTTGCCAGTCTGCTTGCAAGACTTCCTGCACAGTAGGAAATCAGAGCTGCGAACAGCTTAGCAAGTAATCACCGGTTATTTGATATTCCGGGTACATATTTTTTGACCCGGGAGCATGATAATGTCATGTCGGGCAGCGGTTGAACGGCCGCTGCCAAATTTTTGGTTAGGAGTATTTATGATTCACGCTTATAAGAACAATGGCTACAATATTGTTCTGGACGTAAACAGTGGATCCGTACACGTTGTTGATGACGTGGTATTCGATCTCACTGAGGTAGTGGAAAGCAAACTTAAGGACAAGTATGGCACAGCTGCCACTCAGAATAATAAAGATAATGGCAATGAGTACAATTCTGATGTAGAATGGATATATCGGGATATTTTATCTTCCACGGATCTGTCACAGAAATATCCGGAGGAGGAGATAAGAGAAGGCATCGAAGAGCTGATGGAGCTCAGGGATGCAGAGGTTCTGTATACAGATGATGTATATGAGAACTACGTAGAGGATTTCCAGAACAGGGAGACCGTTGTTAAGGCCCTTTGTCTTAACATAGCTCATGACTGTAACCTCAGATGCAAATATTGTTTTGCTGATGAGGGTGAGTATCACGGAAGAAGAGCTCTTATGACCGAGGAGGTTGGTAAGGCCGCTCTTGATTTCCTTGTTAAGAATTCCGGCAGCAGAAGGAATCTTGAAGTGGATTTCTTCGGCGGAGAGCCTCTCATGAACTGGGAGGTTGTTAAGAAGATCGTTGAGTACGGTCGCAAGATTGAGAAAGAGCATGACAAGAACTTCCGTTTTACCATAACAACCAACGGAACGCTCTTAAATGATGAAATACTTGAATATGTTAACAAGGAAATGGGTAATATAGTCCTTTCCATCGACGGACGTAAGGAAGTCAACGATTTCATGCGCCCCAGAAAAGGCGGACAGGGCTGCTACGAGGACATCGTACCCAAGTTCCAGAAGGTAGCTGAATCAAGACATCAGCTCAGATATTTCGTTAGAGGAACCTTTACTCACAACAATCTGGATTTTTCAGAGGATGTGAAGCATCTGGCAGATCTGGGATTCAAACAGATTTCCGTAGAGCCTGTAGTTGCTAAGCCTGAAGACTGGTACGCACTTAAGGACGAGGATATCCCCAAGCTCTGCGAGGAATACGACAAGCTGGCTAAGTTCTATCTCGAGAGACAGAAGGAAGGAAAGGGCTTTAACTTCTTCCACTTCAATATTGATCTTGAGGGCGGACCTTGCGTAGCCAAGAGACTTTCAGGATGCGGATCGGGATGTGAGTATCTGGGAGTTACCCCCTGGGGTGACCTGTATCCCTGCCATCAGTTCGTAGGCAACGAAGACTTTATTATGGGTAATGTTTATGATGGCATTACAAGGAATGACATTCGCGAGATGTTCAAGAAGAGCAATGTTTATTCCAGACCCGAATGTGAGAAGTGTTTTGCAAGGTATTATTGCAGTGGCGGATGTGCTGCCAATGCCTACAACTTCAACGGGGACATCAATACGACATATAAGCACGGATGTGAGCTTCAGAGGAAGCGCATTGAATGTGCGATTATGATAAAAGCGGCTATGGCCGAAGAAGGATAATGGAGGAATTATAGTATGAAACGCGTGAAGTATGTTGTTGCACTACTGCTTGTACTGCTGCTTCTTGGGGGTATCGGTTACACAGCGGTAAACGGTCTGGGAGAGGACAAATCAGGATCTCTTAGCAGCATCAATTTGGGTCTTGACCTTGCCGGTGGTGTAAGTATCACTTACGAGGTAGTAGGTGATGAGAATCCTGATAAAGAGGATATGTCTGATACTATTTACAAGCTCCAGCAGCGTGTAGATCAGTATAGCACAGAGGCCCAGGTATATCAGGAAGGTTCTAACAGAATCAATATTGAGATTCCGGGTGTTACAGATGCGAACAAGATCCTTGAGGAACTTGGACAGCCCGGTAATCTTTATTTTATAGCAGAGACAGACTCTGAGGGTAACAAGAACTATCAGCTTGATGCAACCTACGGATTTTTCTACGAACTCAATAAGAGCCTTGAGGAACTTCAGGCAGATGGATCAATCGTTCTTTCCGGTGAGGATGTAGCCGCTTCACAGGCTGCATATCAGCAGGATTCCTACGGAGCTAACGAGGCAGTTGTATCACTTGAGTTCACAGAGAAGGGTGCTCAGGCATTTGCAGATGCAACTACCAAGGCTTATGCAAACGGAGAGACAATCGGTATCTACTACGACGGAGAGTTCATTTCCGTACCAAAAGTACAGGCTGCGATCACAGACGGCAAGGCTGTTATCACAGGTATGTCAAGCTTCGAATCAGCAGAGAACCTCGCTTCAATGATCAGAATCGGTGGACTTAAGCTTCAGCTTAACGAACTTCGTTCCAACGTAGTTGGTGCTCAGCTTGGTCAGGATGCTATCAGAACAAGTTTGATCGCTGCAGCAGTTGGTTTCGCACTTATTGCATTGTTCATGATCGTATTCTTCAGAATACTTGGTTTTTCAGCATCCCTGGCACTGTCATTCTACTGCGGACTTATTGTATTCCTTCTTTCCGCTTTTGATATGACACTTACACTTCCGGGTATCGCAGGTATCATCCTTTCAATTGGTATGGCGGTTGACGCCAACGTTCTTGTTTTCTCAAGAATTCGTGAGGAGATTTCGGCAGGCAAACAGGTTGACCTGGCAAGAAAGAACGGTTACAACAAGGCTCTTTCATCAATCCTTGACGGTAACATCACAACACTTATCGTTGCAGTAGTTCTTCGTATCGGCGGAACAGGTTCCATCAAGGGATTCGCTGAGACACTTATGCTTGGTATCATCCTTTCAATGTTCACAGCGCTTGTTGTTACAAGATGCATCACATCAATCCTTTACGGAATTGGTATTCAGGATGTTAAGTTCTACGGCAAGGCTAAGAAGGTTAACGTAATTGATTTCGTATCAAAGAGAAAGATCTTCTATGCTGTATCAGCAGCCATCGTTGCTGTAGGTATCATCTTCATGGCAGTTAACGGAGCACAGGGCAAGGGAGCATTCAACTACAGCCTTGATTTCGTAGGTGGTACATCTACAACCGTTACATTTGACAGAGAGTATACACTTTCAGAGCTTGAGAGCACAGTTGCACCTGACCTTAAGGCAGCTGCCGGTGTTTCAGAGCTTCAGATCCAGACAGTATCCGGTACTAACCAGGTTATCTTCAAGACAACAACTCTTTCCGTTCAGGCAAGAGAGGCTATCGAGAGCGTACTTGAAGAGAAATACAACGTAACTCCTGAGAATGTTGCAGCAGAGACCATCAGCTCAACAATCAGTGGTGAGATGAGAACAGCAGCTATCCAGGCTCTTCTTGTAGCTCTGGTACTTATGCTTATCTACATCTGGATCAGATTCAAGGATATTAAGTTCGGTGCAGCAGCTATTATCGCTCTTGCACATGATGCACTTATTGTTATCGTATCCTATGCTATTACAAGACTTGCAGTTGGTAGCACCTTCATCGCTGTAGTTCTTACAATCATCGGTTACTCAATCAACGATACAATCGTTACCTTCGACCGTATCCGTGAGAACCAGCATCTTGCAACCAGCAAGAGTGAGCTTGCACAGCTTGTTAACGGCTCAGTATCTCAGACACTTACACGAAGCTTGTTCACATCAGCTACTACATTCTTCACAGTACTTGCACTTTACATCTTTGGTGTAGCTGATATTAAGGCATTTGCACTTCCTCTGATGGTTGGTGTTATCTGCGGTACTTATTCTTCAATCTTTATTGCATCTCCGATGTGGTATGATCTGAAGACAAAGTTCAAGACATTCTTCAACAAAGCAGCATAATTTAAGGGGCGCCGATCCGGCGCCCTTTTTTATTGAGGACGCGCCCAGGACAAGACCAAGAATATTGATTCCAGGACGGGAAAACTGCAAAAGGCCGGAAGAATGACTTACAACAAGGAAAATTTTGTCAGAACCTATCGGGAATTTATGGCACCCCATCCAGCCAGCCCTGCTCATTTCACCCTGTTCAGAACACTCACAGGGCTGTCTGTCTGCGGCACTCATAAATTCACCTCAACGTTCTAAGACAAACTTTTCCTTGCTGCAAGCCATCCTCCCGGCCTTTCATAGTTTCCCTGACTTCTGACACTAAATACAATCTTTTCACCTTGTCCTGGGCGCTGCTCATTCAAAAAAGGCGTCCGGATCCGACATCCCATGGGCTGCAATCCAGGGGAATCGCGTAGCGATTCCCACGCATGCCCAGAGGGGATGCGCAAGGAGATTGCAGGTGGAATGAGGTGTTTTCTGCCTGGACTAAAGCAGATTTGATCAGTAGCGCAATCGGCAGCAATAATCCCAGTGGAGGCTGTCATAGCACAGGGAGAAACGATGGAGGAAGGGGAGGAGGTTCGAGGCGATGAAAATTTTGTCTTATAACGCTGATGTGAATACATGAGCGTTTCAGGCAGGCAAACGGTCGATTGTTCTGAGCGAAGTCGATATGAGACCGTTTGGCTGGATGAAATGCCATGGATTCCCGATGGGTTATGACAAAATTTCCATCGCCTCGGACCTTCTTCCCTTCCTCCATCGTTTCTCCCGTCCTCATAACACCCCCCAGTGGGAATTATTCTCGTTTTGCTGTATAATCAAACTACGTGTGTTTAGCAGAAAATGCCGAATGGAACACATGATTTGATATGTAGGAATGGTGCGATTTATGTCAAAATGGATGGTAGCTAATAAGAATGCGGATTTCGAAGGAATCTCCCGAAAGTTCGGGATTTCTCCCATAACCGCCAGACTTATTGCAAATAGACTAATTACCAATAGGGAATTTGAGAAGACTCAGTGCAGCGATGAGAAAATTGATGAGTATCTGAATGCCGGTATTGAGAATCTCCATGATCCTTCGGGTATGGCCGATATGGACAAGGGCGCGGAGGTTATGTATGAGAAGATTCAGGCCGGAGCTAAGATAAGAGTAATCGGTGATTACGATGTGGACGGTATCTGTTCATCCTATATTCTTGTTTCAGGACTTAAGCTCTTTGGCGGAGACGTGGACTGCGTTCTGCCTGACAGAATGAAGGACGGCTACGGCCTTAGTGTCAAGCTGGTTGACAACGCCTACGCTGAAGGAATCGATACGATAATTACCTGTGATAACGGAATTGCAGCCGCAGAGCAGATTGCACATGCCAAGGAACTGGGAATGACTGTAGTGGTTACAGACCATCATGAGGTTCCCTTTGAAGGTGCCGAAGGTGGCGACCTTGCAGCAAGAAAAGAGATTCTTCCGCCCGCAGATGCAGTTATCGATCCTAAAAGGAATGAGGGCAGTTACCCTTTCAAGGAGATATGCGGCGCTGTTGTGGCTTACAAGTTCCTTCAGGTATTATCAGCTAAATTTGAGGATGCAGAGCACAGTTTTGGCGACTTTTTTACCGAGATGCTGATATTTGCAGGAATAGCCACCGTATGCGATGTTATGGAGCTTAGGGATGAGAACAGGATTATCGTCAAGGAATCCTTAAGACTTATTGGTAAGACCAAAAATAAGGGCCTTAGGGCACTTATCCATGTTAACTCTCTTGATGAAAACAAGATTTCCGTATATCACTACGGCTTCGTTATCGGTCCCTGCCTTAATGCCACAGGCAGACTTGAGCTTGCCAGCAGGGCACTGGCTCTTTTTACAGAGGAAGATGAGAGCGAGGCTGCCAAGATAGCAGAGGATCTTAAGAACCTCAACGACAGCAGGAAGGACCTGACTAAAGAGGGTGTAGACGAGGCCACAGAGATGGTGGAGGAGGCTATCCGCAAGGAGGGCATGCCCAAGGTAATCGTTGCATATCTTCCGGACATCCACGAGTCCATTGCCGGAATTGTTGCAGGCAAGATCAAGGAGAAGTATTACAGACCCACAATTATCCTTACAGAGGCCGCAGATGGCGGTGCCAAAGGCTCCGGAAGGTCAATCGAGAAGTTTGATATGTTCGAGGAATTAAGCGCCTGCAAGGAGCTGTTTACCAAGTTCGGCGGACACAAGATGGCTGCAGGACTTTCTCTTCCCAAGGAGAACATAGATGAACTCAGGAAGAGACTTAATCAGAACTGCACGCTGGAAGGTGCTGATTTTGAGCCTGTGATCCATATTGATATTGCGATGCCGCTTCGTTATGCCTCCATGGATCTTGTAAGAGAGTTCTCCAGGCTTGAACCCTTTGGGAACGGCAATACCAAGCCCCTCTTTGCCCAAAAAAATGTTGCACTGTTATCCGGAAGGATCCTTGGCAAAAACAAAAATTGCGGCAAATATACCGTTACAGACGACAGTGGCTACAGATATGAGATGATGTACTTTGGGGATATGGAAAAGTGGCATGGGTTCCTCAGGGACAGATATGGAAGCGATGCTGTTGACGCATTATATGATGGAATGGGTAACGGTGAAATGAAGATAAGCATTGCCTATTATCCTGATATAAACAGTTACATGGGAAGAGACAGCCTTCAGATCGTGATGAATGATTACTGCTGAAGAGTCTAAGCAAAAAAGACCCCCATAAACCACAAAAACACACGCGGATGCGTGTGCCTGCGGTTTCTTATGAGGGGGAGATAGCGAACACTTCATGTGTTCACTTCATGTAATTATATTATCAAATAATTGTGAATAAATTGTGTCAAAAATATAAAAATTAGAATTAGCCAATTGTAAGCTAATTTAAAGATTAAATAAAGCAATGAACAAACTATATTTAGCTAAACGGAGGTGCAAAAATGAAACTTTCAAAACTGCTGGATAAACTTAACTACAGTGTTACTGCAGGAAACAGTGATACAATCGTTAATCCCGAGTCTGTGGAAATACAGGATGTTGTCAACGACAACAGAAAGATTGGTGAGGGATCCCTTTTCATCTGTATTAAGGGAGCAAATTTTGATGGACATTCCTGCGCTGCACAGGCCGCAGAGAAAAAGGCCGCAGCAATCGTAGCAGAGCATGAGGTTGAGCTTCCCGAGGGCTGCACTATGCCGGTTATAAGAGTTGAGGATACAAGATATGCAATGGCATTTATCTCTGCCGCATATTTTGATCATCCCGCCCAGAAGCTTAAGACCATAGGAATCACCGGAACCAAGGGCAAGACCACCACAACCTACCTCATCAAGAGCATGCTTGAGAATGCAGGTCACAAAGTGGGACTTATCGGTACAATTGAGGTTATAATCGGAGATGAGCATATTCATGCCGAGAACACCACTCCCGAATCCTATGACCTTCAGAAATACATGGCCAAAATGGTGGAGGCCGGCTGCGACAGCGTAGTTATGGAGGTTTCCTCACAGGGCCTTATGCTTCACAGAAGTCAGGGCTTTATCTATGACCTTGGTATTTTCACCAATATCGAGCCCGATCATATCGGCCCCAATGAGCACAAGGATTTCGAAGACTATATGCACTGCAAGGGCCTTCTTTTCAAACAGTGCAAAGTAGGTATCTGCAATGGTGATGACATTCATACTGATGACATTTTAGAAGGCCACACCTGCGAAGTTGAGACCTATGGCTTTAACGAGGGCGTAGACCTTAGAGCCATCAACCTTGCCTATATCAGAAAGCCCGGCGAGCTCGGAGTTTTCTTTGACACAGAGGGGCTTCTTGATATGCATGCAGAGATCAGAACTCCCGGCAAATTCAGCGTATACAATGCACTCTGCGCAATTGCCGTAGCAAGACATTTTGACTGCACACCTGAGGAGATCGCTGCAGCTCTTAAGGAAGCCAAGGTAAAAGGCAGAATTGAGATGGTCAAGGTATCTGATGAGTTTACTCTTATGATTGACTATGCTCACAATGCAATGGCCTTAAAGAGCCTTCTTTCCACCCTTAGGGAGTATCATCCCAACAGACTTATCAGCGTATTTGGCTGCGGCGGTAACAGAAGTAAGCTTCGCCGTTTTGAGATGGGTGAAGTCAGCGGCAAGTTCGCAGATTTTACCATCATTACCTCCGACAACCCAAGATTCGAGGAGCCTGAGGATATCATGAACGATATCGAGACAGGAATGAAGAAGACCGACGGCAAATACATCAAGATAACCGACAGAAAAGAAGCCATCGCCTATGCTATCGATCACGGCGAACACGGCGATATCATTGTTCTTGCCGGCAAGGGACACGAGGACTACCAGGAGATTAAGGGAGTTAAGTACCACATGGATGAGAGAGAACTCATTCAGGAAATCCTTGAGGAAAGAAAATAAATAAAATCTGAAAAAAAGTCTGAAAAGAAATCTTAAAATGATTTCTTAAACGTATAAGCAGATTAAAATTAATTCGAATTATTTTGCACTAACCGTTTTTTTGATATTGGTTATCAGTAAAAAACTGATAATGAGGTTGCTTAAATTAATCAAAACAGACAGCGAATGTGATCATAATCTACCGGAAAGGAGGAGAGTCGTGGCTTCTTATGAGTATGCAAACGTAATAATAGATATATCCCATGAGAAGGTGGACAGACTCTTCCAGTACCGGGTTCCCTCTTTTCTTCGTGATACCGTTGAGATCGGCGACTGCGTCAATGTCCCCTTTGGTAAGGGCAATACTCCAAGGAAAGCCTATGTCATAGAGCTGACTGATGAGGCTGAGTATGATCCTGCCAAGATTAAAGAGATAACCGGAATCTCCACGGAACTTGTTTCCGCAGAGGATATTTCCATCAAGCTTGCAGCCTGGATGAAGAGGCAGTATGGATCCACCATGATCGCAGCTCTTCGAACAGTTCTTCCTTCTGTCAAAAAGCAGAACAGACAGACCCGCAAGTTCGTTTCTCTACATATGCCTTTGCGAGAAGCCAAGGAATATTATTATGAATGCGCCGGCAAAAAGAATCAGAAGGCCAGGGAAAGAGTAATGAAGGAGCTTCTTGAAACTCCCGATGAACGAATCCCTTACGAGCTTATCACGGACAAACTCAATGTCACGGCAGCAACTCTTAAGAGCCTTCAGGATAAGGGCGTTATTTCCATAGAAGAGGAAGAATACTTCAGAAAACCCGTTGCCGGCGACGGCTCCAGATACGGCGCCAAGACCCTTAGTTCCGAGCAGCAATACATCGTTGATACGGTTTCTCAGGACTTTGATAGTGGTAAAAGAGATACCTATCTCATCCATGGAATCACAGGAAGCGGCAAGACTGAAGTCTATATTGCTCTTATCGACGATATGATAAAAAGAGGCAGACAGGCCATTGTTATGATCCCTGAGATCGCCCTGACCTATCAGACCCTTATGAGATTCTACAGACATTTCGGAGACAGGGTATCCGTAATGAATTCCTCCCTTTCACCGGGAGAGAAGTTCGATCAGATGGAGAGAGCAAGAACCGGGGACATAGATATTATCATAGGACCCAGATCTGCTCTTTTTACGCCTTTTCCCAACCTGGGAATAATAATTATTGATGAGGAACACGAATCTTCATATAAGAGCGAGACCATGCCCAAGTACCATGTAAGGGAAACCGCCATAGAGCTGGGAAAACTCGTTCCCGGCGGAGCAGCCGTGGTTCTCGGATCCGCCACACCTTCTCTTGAATCCTATTACAGAGCAAAGAGTGGTGAATACAGACTATTTGAGTTAAAAAGAAGACTTACCGGCGGAACACTTCCTGCAGTTGAGGTGGCAGACCTTAGGCTTGAGCTTAGAAGCGGCAACCGCTCCATCTTTTCACGTAGACTTCAGGAACTTATTGATGACAGATTAAGACGCGGTGAGCAGACCATGCTCTTTATCAACAGGAGAGGTCTGGCGGGCTTTGTTTCCTGCAGAGCCTGCGGACATGTGTTTAAGTGCCCGCACTGCGATGTTTCATTGTCGGAACACAGAGGCGGCAGACTTGTCTGTCACTACTGCGGCTATGAGGAGGCCAAGCCGAGGATATGTCCGAAGTGCGGCTCCAAGTATGTATCAGCCTTCAGAGCAGGCACCCAGCAGATAGAGGACGAGGTCAAAAAGTTCTGGCCTGAGGCCCGGGTACTTCGAATGGATGCCGATACCACCAGGACTAAGGGAAGCTATGATAAGATACTTTCTTCTTTTGCCAACAAAGAAGCAGATGTACTGGTGGGAACACAGATGATCGTTAAGGGACACGACTTCCCGGATGTGACGCTGGTGGGAATACTGGCTGCGGATATGTCTCTCTATGCCAATGATTACAGGGCCAGCGAGAGAACCTTCCAGCTGCTGACCCAGGCTGCGGGACGAGCCGGAAGAGGAGATAAGCCCGGCAATGTGGTGATACAGAGCTATCAGCCCGAGCACTACAGCATTGTGACTGCGGCAAGGCAGGATTATGACGCTTTTTATGAAGAAGAGATCGGCTACAGGGATCTTCTCAGATATCCACCGGTTTCGCATATGATGTCTCTGCAGATTCAGGGCAAGGATGAAAATGAATCCATGGCCTTTGCAAACAGACTTCGCGCCCTTATGGAACAGCAAAGGATTCCCGGAGCAATTTTCATAGGACCTGCTTTTGGAAGCATCAGCAAAATTAATGATGTTTACAGATTGGCAATTTATGTTAAACTTGATGATTATGAGGGCCTGGTCAGACTGAAGGACAATGTGGAGAAATATGTCCGAATGCTGGAGGATTCCGGTAAACTTAGGAATATCACCATACAGTTTGACTTTGATCCCGTTAACGGATACTAAAGAAATAATTAAACGAAAAGGAGGCCGATATGGCACTTAGAACCATTAGAGAATACGGAGATGACGTCCTTGCACGTCCCTGTAAGGAGATCAAGGAGGTTACTCCAAGAATAAGAGAGCTTGTTGATGACATGCTTGAAACCATGTATGACGCTAACGGCGTTGGACTTGCCGCACCTCAGGTTGGAATCCTTAAGAGACTGGTTGTTATTGACGTATCTCCCGAGGGAGATCAGCCACTTATCATGATCAACCCCGTGATCCTTGAGACAGACGGAGAGCAGACAGGATATGAGGGATGCCTCTCACTTCCCGGTAAGTCCGGAATCGTTACAAGACCCAATTACGTCAAGGCCAAGGCTTATGACCTTGATATGAACGAGTATATCGTTGAGGGCGAGGAGCTTCTTGCAAGAGCCATCTGCCATGAGCTTGATCATCTTGACGGCCACATGTATGTGGAGAAGGTTGAGGGCGAGCTGGTCAACAATGAGGACCTTACAGCCCCTGATGATGACGAAGAGTAATGTAACAAACAGGTAAAATATTTTAAACTTGCACAAAAAATATTCGAGGATTAATATTTTTGTGTGCAATAAGTAAAAAATGTGCTTAATGATGTAAAAGATTTACATTAATTATGCACATTTTTTTTATTATCATGTATTTATCAATTAGTTGATATGGGAGTTAAAGTTATGAAAATGAAGAAATTGGTAGCGGGGACAGTCTTATTTTTATCTCTTTTGTCTCTTACCGGCTGCGGTAGAAAGACCGAGAGCTGGGCGTACAATCATGAACCAACACAGGAGGTGCTTGCTCTTTATAGTAACGGCAAGGCCACTTACAAGGGTGATGAATACAAGTATAAGAGAGACGATTCTTATATCTACCTGAAGACCAAAGACGATTCCACTCAGCTTCATTATGTCAAGGACGGAGACAATATCATTCTCTACGAGAAATCCGTATATCATCGTTCCGGCAGTGACGGAGACGGCGTTGTTGGCCTGTGGACTCAGGACAACGGCTGGTCATACCAGTTTACCGAGGAAGGTAAGTTCAGCGAGGACAATATCTTCTACGGAAGCTACAGCGTTGATGAAGAGCAGAAATGCATCAAGCTCATGTATGACGATCCGCTGCAGGACGCTTACCTATATTACGAACTGGAGGGGGATGAGCTGACGATCGATTATCCGTGGCCCATGGTTCCCACACAGAAGGAGGGCGAATAAGCCCTGATCATCATGATTCTGAGCGCTTTGCGCCATGAATAGAACCGGCAGGACGTACTGCCTAAACCATTTTTTACAAAGGAGAGGTGTTATGAAAATGAAAAAAGTTTTATCTACACTGCTGACGGGGGCTATGGTTCTTTCCCTTTTCGGGTGCGGTGAGGCAAGCACAACTGCTCAGCCCGCTGAGACAGCACCCGAGACAACCCAGATTGAAGAAGCTGCTACTTCCAAGACAGATGCTCCTGAAGAGACAGCTGCTTCAGGTGAGCAGATCGATCTGACAATGTGGTGTATCGCCACAGAGAGTGACTCCAACCGTCATTCTTACGAAGCAGCTATCGCAGACATGGCTGAGAAGTATCCCAATGTTAACTTCACATGGGAAGCTTTTGAGAACCAGTCCTACAAGACCAAGATCAAGGCTGCTGTATCAGCTAACGAGATGCCTGATATCTTCTTTACCTGGTCATGTGCATTCCTTGGCGATTTCGTAGAGGCAGGCAAGGTTTACTGTCTTGATGATGCTTATGAGAACTATAAGAGCGAGCTTCCCGAGGTTATGATGGGCAACTCAACATACGATGGCAAGCACTACGGTGTGCCGCTTACAATGAACATCGTTGGTCTCTTCGCTAACATGGAGCTCCTTGAGCAGGTTGGTTACACAGAGATTCCCGGAACTTATGAAGAGTTCATCGCTTGCTGCGACGCTCTTAAGGCAGCAGGAATCATTCCTTTCGGATGCGCAGGAAAAGAGACATGGTGCGTAACCGAGTATCTTGAGTCAGTTATCGAGAAGAGCGCAGGCGCTGATACTCTTAACGATATCTTCGCAGGCAAGGCTACATGGAACAACCAGGACGTTGCTGACGCTGTTGACACTTTCCAGGGGCTTGTAAACAACGGTTACTTCGATCCTTCAGGAATCGGCCTTACAAACGACGAAGTTAAGAACAACTTCATGGCAGGCAAGTATGCATTCTACATGAACGGAACATGGAACTGTGCAGACTTCGCAGCTAACGCTGATTTCAAGGATAAGGTTAAAGTTGGTGAGTTCCCTGTAATCAATGCAGACAAGTCCAGACTCGGACAGCTCATCGGTGGACCTTCAGACACACTTGCAGTTGCAGCTTCTTCACCTAACGCTGAGATGGCTGCTGAGTACACCTTCGAGCTTGGTAAGCTCATCTGCCACTATGGATATCTTGATGGCTGCGGACTTCCTGCTTGGACACCTTACGGCGACACATCATCAGTTAACGAGCTTACACAGACTGTTGCAAGCATCGTTGCAGGCGCAGACACAATGGTTCTCTTCGGCGATACTGCTATGACAGCTGATTCAGCTAACACATATCTTTCATATGTAGATCAGGTTTACGGATGCCTTCTTGACGGCCAGCAGTTCATCGAGGGCCTTGCTAAGGATATTCAGTAATACCCGGTTTTATAAGTAACAAGAACCAAATAGTGATCAAGGTCCTTCCGTACTTCTTATGAGAAGGCGGAAGGGCCTTTTTGATTAAAAAAATAAGTTAAGGGAAAAACTATGTCGGAAAAAAGTGGTGTTAGGGAAAAAAGAAAGAGAAGACTGAGCGACGGATTGGCAATTTTCTTATTCCTTCTGCCGGCTCTGCTTCTTTTTATCAGTATTTTGATCGCTCCCATAGCGGTGTCCGTATACAGAAGTATGTATGACTGGAATGGCTTTTCAGAGGGGACATTTATCGGATTTAGCAACTATGTGGAGCTGTTCACAAACGGTTCTATCAAATTCATGACTTCATTGAAGAACTCAATGATCCTTGCGTTCTTTTCAGTATTTGTTCAGCTTCCTTTTGCGCTGTTTCTTGCACTTATTCTTGGCAGAAAGCCTAAGGGAGAGAGATTCTTCTTATCGGTATTCTTTATGCCGGTTCTGATCTCAACTGTAGTTATCGGTCAGTTGTGGCTCAAGATCTACAACCCTGACTACGGTCTTTTAAACAGATTCCTTGATCTGGTTCATCTTTCTAACCTCAAGCACGTATGGGTAGGTGAAGTGAAGACTGCTCTTGGCAGTATCATAGTTCCCACCATATGGCAGTATGTCGGATACCATATGCTCCTTATGTATGCAGGAGTTAAGGGCGTGTCTACTGAGCTGAGAGAGGCTGCAATGCTGGACGGTGCATCACCCTGGCAGATTGACAGATATGTGGTTATTCCGATCATCAAGCCCATCATCAGAGTAAGTGTAATCTTTGCGGTAACAGGTTCCCTCAAGACCTACGACCTTGTTCGTATCCTCACAGAGGGTGGACCTTTCCAGACCACAGAGGTTCCAAGTACACTACTTGAAAATATGCTGTTCTTAAGGAACAGATACGGAATGGGCAGCACCATATCGGTTATGCTTATTATTCTGTGCTTTGCCTTTGCACTTCTTATTACAGCAGCATTCAGAGAAAAGGATGAGTGACGATGAAAGTTAAGAAAACTTTAGTATATATACTTCTTGCCATATGGACTTTGGTGAATCTGTTTCCCATTTATTTCATGTTCACCTTTTCACTTAAGTCCAATGAAGAAATATTCGGTGCAAATGTCATAGGACTTCCCAAAGAGTGGCTCTTCCAGAACTTTGCGACAGCCCTGAATACGGGAAATATGGCGTTGTACTTCTTTAACAGTATTCTTGTTACTGTGCTTGCAATCTTTATTTCAATTTTCGCAGCGATGATGGCAACCTATGCCATTACCAGGATCAGATGGAGACACAGCAAGCTCACAAATGCATTCTTTATGCTGGGACTTACAATTCCGATTCAGGCTTCCATTGTTCCTGTATATGTTGTACTTTCCAAGCTTCACTGGCTCAACAAGTATTCGACTCTGATCGTTCCCTACTCAGCATTTGCGCTGTCCATGGCGATCCTTATCTGCACCGGATTTATGGTGGAGATTCCCATAGCGCTGGATGAGGCGGCCAAGATTGACGGCTGCAGCCTGTACGGAACGTTCTTCAGGATCATACTTCCGCTGATGAAGCCGGCTTACTCAACTGTTGGTGTGTATTCTTTCCTTCAGTGCTGGAATGAGTTCATGTTTGCCAATGTATTTATTTCGGATTCGAAGCATCGTACGCTGCCGGTTGGTATTAAGGCGCTGTCCGGTCAGCATACCACAGAGTGGGGCCCCATCGGAGCAGCTCTTGTTATTGCCACCTTCCCCACCCTCATAACCTACATCTTCCTTAGCCGCAAAATCCAGGCCAGCTTCATAGCAGGCGCTGTTAAGGGCTAAATATCGGGCGCAGTTTACTTAGTCAATTAAGAGGACGTGTAAACTGCCGGGGCCGGAAGAATGGGCTGATGCAATAGAATTTTTGTCATTAGCTCCGCGACTATGATTTATGAGACTATCAGATAGGTGACCGGGCGATTGTTCTGAATAGCATGAAATGAGACCGGTCGCCTAGATGAGAGTCCATAAATCAAGGAACGAAGGTAGCAAAAATTCTATTGTGTCAGTCCATCCCCCGGACTTTGTCCCCTACCTCCAACTTGTTTGACCGTCCGTTTCGAAAATGGTATCTTTAAAGGGGAGTTTATACATGGGGAAGAAGCGTAAAATAGGGGAGTTTCATATAAGGGACAACAGGGAGTATTCTCTTTCGGCGAGCCTTAAGAGGATTATTTTTGGTATCGTCCTCGTCGTCGCCATCTCATTTCTCGTTTCCACCTACATCATCGTTCAAAAAGAAAGCATAGACTACACCCGCAGTGAAGCCGACAGCGTTCTCAAGACTCTTTCCAGCAACATTTACTCTGAGATCAACAACTACACCGAAATTTCCAGACTTATCATGACCGAGGACAGACTGGTTAGGTTCCTTAGGGCTGATGCCGCAGAGGTTGATATCGGCATGATCAATGATGCCCGCTACGGCATCATGTATATCCTCAATGTCAAAGAGGGCGTGGACAGCGTGATGATATTCAGAGAGGATATGATCATGGTGGCCACCAACAGATTTACCTATAATTATGATTATGATCTTATGAACTCCGACAGCTGGCGTGGGGACATATATTCAGGCAAGGGCAAGGCTGTTGTATCCCTTAACAGTAACGGCATTGCAGCCAAGGCCGACGGAAGGCCGGTTGTGACCATAGGAAGAGCAGTTTATGACATTGATTCCCAGAAGAGAACGGGAATAATGATGATGAATATTTCCACCAGGGTCTTTGACTGGGAACTGTCCAAGCTTGGTTATAACGACATTTGCATCATGGGAAGTGACGGAACTTTCCTTGCAGGCAACAGGAAGTATTCCGACTATTTTGATGAGACTTTTTTAACCAGGACAACGTCCTACAAAGATGTCTCAGGAGATGAAGGAAGATTCTTGTTATCGGGCTGTAAGGTCAGCGACATGCCCATTGTGATACTTAAGGTGTCCTCCTACGGAAGAGAGGGAATACCTTTTAGATTTATTTATGTACTTTTGGCACTGCTTTTTGTTTCAGTGGTTCTGGCGCTGTTCGTGGGCTTTTTTATCAGGAAAAATATCACAAGTCCCGTCTTCGAACTGTCCGAAGCTATGGAGAAAAACAGACAATCCGGCAATCTTCAGAAGATTGACGTGGACGTGCCCTACAGCGAATTTGAGATGCTTAAGGGCGATTACAACAACATGATCGATCATGTTAACGAACTTATCACCACACTGATTGAGAAGGAAAAAATACTGCAGAAGTCGGAGATGCGAGTTTTGCAGGAGCAGATAAAACCACACTTTTTGTACAACTCCCTTGAGACCATAGGGTTCCTGGCCATGGACGCAGGAGCTGACAAGGTTCACGATGCTTTGGAAATACTGGGACGTTTTTACCGGAACTTCCTTAGTAAGGGCGGAAGAGAGATACCGCTGTCGAGGGAGATAATGATCGTACAGGACTATTTATCACTGCAGAAACTAAGGTATGGCGACATTATAAACGACGAGTACGATATCGCCGAGGATACCAAGGACTGCATTGTTCCCAAGCTGATATTGCAGCCTCTGGTGGAAAACAGTATCTACCACGGCATCAGGCTCAAAGGCGAGAGCGGCACCATACGGATATCCAGCAGAATGGAAGAGGGAAGGCTTCACATTGTTGTAAGGGATACCGGCGTGGGAATGGACGAGCAGCAGATCAATAAGTTTATTGTTTCCGGGGATGAGGCGTCGGAAGGTCTGGAGAGCGAGAGCTTCGGCCTCTGGGGCACCATAGAGAGGGTAAGAATTTACACCGGCAAAAAGGATGTAGTCAGGATCCGTAGCGAAATTGGGGAATATACTGAAGTTGAGTTTGTATTATGATATAGGGGACATGGAGCAATTCGATATCATAATACATAACTAGGCAACTCGTAACAATAGGGAAGGGTATAAAGGATATACGGGGTATATGCAATGAACAGAAAGTACAGGGTTATGATAATCGACGATGAGGAATCTGCCAGGAGACTCATGCGGGCAGCCATTAAATGGGATGCCATGAATATGGAGGTTGTGGGAGAAGCGGCCAGTGGCATTGAGGCCATCAACACCATTGATGAATTCAAGCCGGATATCGCTTTTGTGGATATTTCGATGCCCTTCATGGATGGCATTGAGTTCACGGAGATAGCCACAGACAGGTATCCCAATCTTGTCATCATCATAATGACAGCCATCGACAAGTTTGAATATGCCAGGAAGTGCGTAAGCCTTCCGGTGTTTGACTATATGTTAAAGCCCATGGTCCGTGAAGAGATAGAGCAGGTCCTTGAGAGGGCCAAAAAGAAGCTGGATGCGGAGCCGGATTATTGGGAGAATGCCAAGAAAGAAGCAGAGACCGTTCCCGGAAACGCATATGCCTCCACCGATACCGAGCAGATAATAAGGTACCTGGAGGAGAATTTCACCGATTCCAAGCTGAATCTTGAGTCCCTGGCAAGACAATTTGGCTTTAGTTCAAGTTATCTGTCCAGGAAGTTCAAGCAGGATACGGGCAAAAAATTCATCGAGTTCCTTTTGGAGCTTCGCATGAAGAAGGCTGTTAAGATAGCGGAATCCGGCGTCAAGATGTACCAGGCTGCATCGGAAGTGGGGATTCCGGATCCCAACTATTTTGGCAGATGCTTTAAGAAGTACACGGGAGTTAGTTATTCCGACTACGCAGCAAGCAAAGTCGGCTGACCATTTTGTTAGATTACAAGATAGGGGGAGAATATTATGGAACAGAAAAAAAGTAGTTTTGGAACCGCGATAATTATCGGCATCAGCATTGTTATCAGCTGCATCGCACTGGCCTTTGGCTTGTCTCATTTCAGATCCGAGAGCACCCATGTGATATCCGCAACGGGTAGTGCCAGCGTTGATTTTGAAGCAGACATAATTATCTGGAGAGGAGAGTTCGCTTCGGTTGCTTATACTTCACAGGAAGCTTATACCAAGATTAAAAAGGATGCGGAGCTGGTCAAGAACTATCTCACCAGCAATGGTATTTCTGAATCTGAGGTAGTCTTTAATTCCGTGGACATCGGCAGAACCTACAAGGATAACTACGATGAGAACGGCAACTACATTGGCTCAGAGGCAGACGGCTACAGACTTACACAGAGCGTCACCGTATCCTCCGGCAACCTTGACAATGTGGAGAAGGTCTCCAGGGATATTTCAAGTCTCTTGGACAAGGGCGTGGAGCTCACCAGCGGATCTCCCGAATACTACTATTCAGACCTTGATGCGCTCAAGCTAGATCTTATCGACAAGGCTTCCATCAACGCCAAGGACAGGATCGATATCGTGGCCAGGAACTCTGGAGCAAAGCTTGGTAAGCTCAAGAATTCCAGCCTTGGAGTATTCCAGATAACAGCCAAGAACTCAGGCACCGGCAGCTATTCCTATGACGGAGCCTTCGATACCAGCTCAAGACACAAGACCGCAACCATCACAGTAAGACTTGAATATGATCTCAAATGATATATGATTAGTAGACTGCAGAGAGCCGTAAACCCCAGTGGTCATCGGCTCTTTATGTTTATTTTGCCAAAACATCAAAATGAAAAATGCTATTCAGAAAAGATAAATGTAAAATATACTTGACATTATGCTACTGTAGATTTACTATAATATCACAGAGATAAATAAACAGTATTTAATCTTAATGCCGATAAGCGAGGAGGTATAGTAATGGCAAGTGTAGCAATTGTTTTTTCATTGGGAATCTTTGTAGCAATTATTCTTTCTATTGTGATCATGAAGTTCACCAATACAGACAAGAAGATCAAGACTCAGTACGATGAGAGGCAGGAAATCATAAGGAGCCGCGGATACAAATACAGTTTTTACGCGATGCTTATTATTGAAGTTTTATTTATGTGTATTAAGATTGCAGATATTAAGCTCCCCGTTAATGACTTTCTGCTCCACCTTCTGGCAATGCTTTTCGGATGCCTGGTGCTTTGCGTATACAGCATTTGGAACGATGCTTACTGGGGACTTAACAATGACAGGAAGAAATACATTATTATTTATGCTTTAGTAACCCTTTTCAATGTGGCTCCTATAGTAGCAGCATTTCTTGAGGGGGACTTCAGAACAGAGGGATGGGATGCACTTCCAATAACCAATATCGTGGTTGTGATATGGCTTGCGCTCATTGCAGCAGCAGCCCTTGTTAAAAAGATCGTGGATTCCAGATCCGGAGAGGAGGACTAAGCCATGAAGAATCTTAAACTTAAGTCCGCAAGAGCCGGCAAGGATCTGTCCCAGGATCAGCTGGCAGCCCTCTGCGGGGTATCCCGACAGACCATCAGTGCTATAGAGAAAGGGGATTACAATCCCACCATTAACCTTTGCATTGCGATATGCAAGGCCCTGGATAAGACGCTGGATGATCTATTTTGGGAATGAAATTTTAGAACAGTAACAGTTTGAGACAGCAATGTTTTTTATATAAAGGAGAAGAGTATGAAAACAACATTACAGACAAGATGCGAACTTTTAGCAGAGAACAGAAATATCATCAATAAGGGATTTGTGCTTGAGAATTCCCTTATCAAGATTGCTTCGGCACTGGTTTATACCGAGACTGACAAGACAGTTGATAACGCATATCTCAAGGAGTGCAGAGGACTTCTTAGAAAGAATAAGGGCGCTTTTTCCGATTTCAGAACCATGAATGAGCTTATGGTAAGCGCCAAGCTTGCGCAGCAGGCTGATCCTGAGAGATACCTGGAAGAGATAACAGCTTCCTATAAGATGCTTCATCAGGGCAAGGTATTCGGATCAAAATTTATGGTCCTGGCAGCTATGAACATTTCTGATGCAGGGAGATTTGCTGAGGCTGACAGCATTATCGAGAAGACAAAAGCCATTATGAAGGGCATGAACAAGGCACACCCTGTTCTTACCAATGAGGAAGACACCTGCTTTGCAGTACTTCTTGCCATGACAGATAAGAGCGTCGAGGACATTCTGACAGAGCTGGAAGAAACCTATCAGACTTTGAAGAAAGATTTTTCTTTCCATGACAATTCAGTATATTCTCTGGCTCAGGTCCTCACCATGAAGAAGGGCACAATAGCTGAGAAGTGCAGCAAGGTAGTGGAAATCTACAATGCCTTCAAGGATGCCGGTGTTAAGTACGGCAAGGATTATGAGTTTGCTTCTCTTGGAGTATTGGTGGGACTTAACGTCAGAGCGGAAGAGATAGTAAATGAGGTTGTGGATGCAGCAGATTTTCTTAAGACTCAGAAGGGCTTCGGAATGCTGGACTGCTCCGAGAGACAGAGACTTATGTTTGGTGCTATTCTTTATGCAGGAATCATGGATGAAGGTGTACTTAGCGGCGCTTCAGCCTTTGACAGCACTATCGCAATGGTAATTGCAGAAGAGATCGCATTCATGATGATGATGGTTGCTGTATCTGCAACTGCTGCAGCCAATGCATCTCACTGATATATATTGTTTCCTGAACGGAAAGTGAAATACAAGCGGGAAATTGCCGGCGACGACAGTTTCCTGCTTTTTTTATGCGCTTTTTTGCAATCGAACATATTTTTGGTTTTTGTATTGTATGCGGGAGAGGCAGATGCTATACTCATTTATATAACGTGCCCGGAGCAGGCATTTTGCTCTATTGACATGGGCAGGAACAGAAAGGTATTGGAATGGAATTACTGGAAGGATTAAATGACTCTCAAAGGGAGGCAGTTACAACTACAGAAGGATATGTGAGAGTTATTGCGGGAGCCGGCAGTGGCAAGACCAGGGCTCTTTCCCGCAGGTTCGCCTATCTGGTGATGGGGCTTGGTATCATGCCCGGTCACATTTTGTGCGTGACCTTCACCAACAAATCCGCCAATGAGATGAGGCAGCGTATTCATTACCTTACGGGGGATAATGACACAGGCTACATCAATACTTTCCATGGTTTCTGCGTGTCGGTCCTTCAGGAGGACAGTAGCGCAGTCAGTTATCCCAAGAGCTTCCTTGTTCTTGATAATTCAGATATTGATGACATTCTGGATATCATATACGAGGAGAGGCATCTCTCCATGAGGGACATGACCTACAGTAATGCCAGGGATATGTTCGAGATCATGAAGATCAAGGAGAGACCCGATTACTATCTTGATATGATCTCCATGTCCATCGATGAGTTAAAAGAAAAGTATGACAGGGCCACAGAGGTTAAGGACATTCTTTTTTACGGATATCTCTATCAGGAAAAGAAGTGCTTTGGCCTTGATTATAACGATCTGATAAAGTTCACACTATACATTTTTCAGCAGAATGAAGAGATCAAGTTAAAATGGCAGAAACGCCTTGAATACATCATGATAGATGAGTTTCAGGATATTGACGGCCTCCAGTATGAGCTGATGGAGGTGTTATCGGCTTATCACAAGAATCTTTTTATCGTGGGAGATCCCGACCAGACCATTTATACCTGGCGCGGGGCCAATGTGAAGTATCTATTGGATTTTGATAAGGGGCACAAGAATCTTAAGACCATAATGATGAACGACAACTATCGCTCCACACCTCAGATTTTGTCAGCGGTCAATTCACTTATAGATAAGAATACTCAGAGAATCAAGAAGGAGCTTACAGCAGTGCTTCCGGCAGGAGACAGCGTCCTGTGCCATATGGCTCCCAATACTACCGACGAGGCAGACTGGATCACCGGCCAGATGCTGGTGCTGAAGGGCATGGGCGTATCCTACAAGGATATGACTGTTCTGTACAGAGCCCATTATGTCACAAGGACCATAGAGGAGGGACTCATCAGGGAGAAGATTCCCTATACCATCTATTCCGGAGTGCAGTTCTTCGGAAGGCTGGAGATCAAGGACGCATTGTGTTACCTCCGAATGGTTGTTTACAAGGATGACATTTCATTTAGAAGGATCGTCAACGTTCCTAAGAGGAATATCGGAAAAAGACGTATGGCCTTTCTTGAGGAATACGCTGCGGAGCATAGATGCTCACTTTACACTGCTCTTAACGACAATATCGATAATGAGCTTATAAGGGGGACCGGTGCTAAGGGCTTCATCAGTCTTATCGAGGAGTTTGCCGAGAATTATCAGGGCGAAGCAGTATCCGAAGTACTGACTAAGATTTTGCAAAAGAGCGGCTATGAGGAGATGCTTCGTAAGGAAGGTGCTCAGGACAGGCTCGATAATCTAGCTGAACTTAAGCAGTCTGTTTTCGAGTATGAGACCACCTGCGGCGAGGAGATAGGCCTTGAGGATTATCTTAAGCACATAGCTCTTTTTACCAATGCAGATGCAGAGGCAGGAAGTGAAGATAAGGTCAGGCTCATGACGGTCCATGCCGCCAAGGGACTGGAGTTTCCTTATGTATTCCTCTGCGGTATGAATGAAGGTATTTTCCCTTCGAGGAAAATCCATACCCTTGAGGGAATGGAAGAGGAGAGACGCCTTGCTTTCGTTGCCATGACAAGAGCTCAGAGGAGGCTCTTTATCTCAGAGGCCGGAGGAAGGAATTTTGAGGGTATTCCCAGATATCCTTCAAGGTTTATACTTGATATAGATGAGGACAAGCTGGAATTTACCGAGAAGCCGGATGAAGCAATGCTTACCAATGTCCGCAAGTTTATCGAGAATGATTCAAGGCATCTCAAGGGTGCCATGAAGCTGAATGTAATGGAACCCGGGACCAGGGTTGAACATTCGATATTCGGCGCCGGCATCATTGTCGATGTGAATTATGAAGAAGAGAGCTATACGGTTCAATTCGATGAGATGGATACACCAAGGCAGATCTCATGCAAAGTACGACTTAACAAACTGGAGGGCTGAGTTATGGATGAATTATTGTATGTCGTCGTATATATGGTTGTGATAGCAGTCATTTTGAGCGCAGTTAAGAAGTCCGCTGCCAATAAAAATGCCAATAAGGGACCGGTTAATAAAAATGTGATGACAGGGCCTATTACCGGTCAGACAATGGCTAAGTCCGCTAAATATGATACGTATAACAAACGTGGCAATACCTCCGGAGCGATGCCGCACAAGCACAAAGAAAAAGGTGTCTATGACACTTATAATAAGCGTCAGTATACTTCTATGGCCGATGCCTCCAAGCTTCCACCGGGATATATTCTTCTTAACGGAGAACCTGTTCGCGTGGCAGACCTTGAGGGAAAATAAATAATACTTAAAACACTTAACTGACAACCATGGTAAGGCCTCGAAAGGAGAGCGACATGAAGAAGGTAAAATGGGGAGTTTTGGGAACTGCTAACATTGCAAGAAACTGTACTATTCCGGGCATGAAGAAGGCGGAGAGCTGCGAGCTGTATGCCATTGCCGGAAGAAGTAAGGAGAAGGCAGAGAAGTTCAAGAAGGAATTTGGTTTTGAGAAGGCCTTTGGCAGCTACGAAGAACTGGTTTTGGATCCTGAGGTTCAGGCTATCTACATTCCGCTTCCCAATGATCTTCATATTAAGTGGGTTAACGAAGCTCTGTCCCATGGAAAGCATGTCCTTTGCGAGAAGCCTCTGGCCCTTAACGCCGATGAGGCAAGAGAGATGTTTGAAATCGCCGCTGAGAATGGTGTGATCCTTATGGAGGCCTATGCATATCTTCACAGTCCCTATGTGGAGAGCCTTAAGAAGGATGTAACCAGCGGAATTATCGGAGATATCGATTACATAGAGAGCGCTTTTCTTACCCAGGGCTACAAGGAGGACTTCAGGCTTCACAGGGAGCACGGCGGCGGAGCCATGTACGACCTTGGCTGCTATTGCACCACAATGATACTTAACCTGGTGGATTCAGAACCTTCCTACATCCAGGCTACAGCGGAGTTTACAGATCTTGGAGTTGACTTTCTTACAACTGCCATCATGGGCTTTGAAAACGGAGTAAGAGCCTCCTTTAATGTGGGAATGAATTTAGGAATCGGCACCAATTCCAGATTTGACAGGCTGTATATTCATGGCAGCAAGGGTAGCATCAGGTCTGATGTGGAGTACAACCAGGAGGGTGAGGTTAGCTATACTATCTTCAATCAGGATGGAACCACCGTGAGGAAGATCTCAGTTCCACAGAACTATGCCCTGGAGGTGGAGAACCTTTCAAGATGTATCCTTTCTGATGAGAAGCCCCATATCACTCCGGAGTTTTCTATCAGGAACGCAGAGGTGATCGATCAGGTGCTGGATGAGATAGGTTTTTGGTTATAACAGGTGGCGAATATGATAACAGAAGAGATAAGAGACAGACTTTTTGAACTTCAGGATATCAAATACAGGGATTTTCAGAGCGGTCTTTTTCCGACTCTTGAAAAGGATGTGATGATAGGAGTCAGGACTCCTGAGCTTAGAAAGTTGGCTAAGGAATATGGGGGGAGAAAGGATATTGGAGAGTTTCTGACGGATCTTCCACATAAATATTTTGATGAGAATCAGCTTCATGCTTTTATTATCTCGGGAGAGAAGAATATAGATACAGCCATGGCAGAACTGAATGCGTTCTTACCATATGTGGACAACTGGGCCACCTGCGACCAGATGTCGCCCAAGGTATTCAAGAAGCACAGAGATAAGCTCCTTGTGGAGATTGATAAGTGGCTTAAGTCAGATAAGACCTACACCGTAAGATTCGCCATCGGAATGCTGATGGAGCATTTTCTTGACGAGGATTTCGATATCAGCTACCCTGAGAAGGTTGCTGTAATCAGGTCCGAGGAATATTACATTAACATGATGATTGCCTGGTATTTTGCCACAGCCCTGGCCAAGCAGTATGATACAATACTTCCTTTTATTGAGGAAAAGGAACTCGATAAATGGACTCACAACAAGGCAATTCAGAAAGCTGTGGAGAGCTACCGTATTACACCGGAGCAGAAGGAATATTTGAAAAAACTGAAGATAAAGTAATTAACCCTCACCGAATAGTTAGTAATCTGATCCTTCGTTTCATTTTCTTATAACTCTCCCTCCATCTTTTTTCCATACCTGTATTATATTTTCAGATACATCCAGTGTTGCCCCGTCACTGCAGAGGATGTAGCAGTAAGAGCCATCGATAACCAGAGTATCTGTAGCAGGATCAATCTCGTGATATGAAGAATCCGGCGATATATCATCCATAGGCGGTTCATAGTGAGAACTGAAGAATACTGTATATGAAGCTATGAATATCATTGCTGCGACAGTGACCATAGAAAGGTCTTTATATAAGGACTGATTATAGTGCTTTTTGGATATTGCAAGAAAGCGTTCCTTAAGGTCTACGGGACAATTCGAAACAAGCGTAAGCGCATAGAGCCCAGAAGCTGATGAGTGGCCTGCTTTCGACGTGCTCTGATTCTTTATCACCATAAGCATTGTTTCCATATATTGAATGCGCTCACGATCAGACATGCCACCAATAGTCACCTGATCACACCTAAGTTCCATTGACTGTTCCATGGAACTGTAAAGTACTATTACTATACTTATGATGCCGGTGGAAATATCATTTCCGAGCTCGTACATGATAACGACAAGAATGAAGATGATACAGGGGAATATGTTTATGATGCTGTTTGGAGAGACAAGCTAATAAGCTATAATGGAAATGAGATAATCTATGATGATTGCGGCAATCCCAAAAAGTATCTTGGCTATGACATGTCCTGGGATACCAGTAGCGGAAGCCTTTGCATGGTCTCAAACAGTGATCATTCATATGAGTACAGCTATTTTAGTGACGGACAGAGACTTTCAAAGGATGTTGATGGAAAAAAGACTGTATACATATACAATGCAGGAATGCTTCTTGCTCAGGAGACTGATGAGTACAGACTAAACTTCTATTACGATGCTGACGGTTTGGTAACAGAGATTGGCTACCAGGAAAAAGAAAATGGAGAGTATTCCAAAGAAACCTACTATTTCTATACAAGAAATGGTCAAGGCGACATCATAGGAATCTATAGGTGCAGCGATTCAACCCTTGTTGGAACCTACGAATATGATCTCTGGGGCAATCCAGTATCAAAGACTGAGAACGTCTTTACCACTACGATTAAGAAGAAGGAAGTTACCATTCGGGATGAGCAGGGGATTCTTGACAAGAACCCGCTTCGTTACAGGGGATACTATTACGACGAGGAGACGGGATTCTATTATCTGAATGCAAGGTACTATGATCCTAAGGTGCATAGGTTTATAAGTGCTGATTCACAGATAGCTGGTGTATCTTCTGATGTAAATGGCTTCAATTTATTTGCATACTGCGATAATGATCCGGTAAATAAGATAGATGATTCCGGAATGTGGCCGCAAATGAGCAATGAGCAGAAAATAGGCTGTGGATTGGCTATTGTTGCAACCATCGCTTTAGCAGCGGGAATAGCAGCAATTGCTCCTGAACTGGGCATATCAGCTTGTGCTTTGCAGACAGTGTTTATTGCAGCGGTTGCTGGCCAGGCATTCTGTTCTGTGGCGATTGGGGCAATAAGCGCCGGAATAGCATATGCTAAAGGAGCGAGCTCCGATGAAATATGGCGGGCAGCATATGATGCCGCTGCGGACGCATTTCTCGGAGGGACAATAGTTGGTGGAGCAACAGCAGCTGTTGTTGGCGGAATTGAAGGATTATCCTGTTTTGTGGCGGGGACAGTTATTTCAACAGATGAAGGGCTGGTTCCGATAGAAGACATCAAAGCTGGTGAGTATGTTCTTTCTGAGGATCCTGAAACAGGAGATGTAGAATACAAACGTGTTCTTGAGGTGTATATAAATGAATCAACTGAACTTGTTCACCTTATTATAGATGATGAAGAGATAATAACTACTCCATCACACCCATTCTATGTAAAGGACCGTGGTTTTATTCCAGCAGGTGAATTAAGTGAACATTCCGTACTTGTGGATTCCAAAGGAAATGAATTACATCTTCAGACTGTGCGCTGGGAGCATCTGCAGAGCCCTATACATGTTTATAATTTTGCGGTAGAAGATTATCACACATATTTTGTAGGAAATATAGAAGTACTTGTGCATAATACGTGTGGTTTGGATGATGGATATGGGGCGTACAGTAATTGGAATCAGGGCAGTTATGACTCAATTATTAATTCATTGGAAGACCATTTTATTAGACATGGAGATGAGGTCGGTGCAGATTCTGTACCTGACTATTATCAGAAAGCATTAAATTTTCTAAGAAACCTGCGAGGCGCTACTGGTAAACCACTAGATGGATTTGTCGAGGGTGCAACTAGGTTCATGAAAAATGGTAAATACATTGATGTTGCACCTGATGGAACTATTATCTCTTTTGGCCTTATAGACCATTAAGGGGGCGATATGGAAGATTGGACGAATAGGATGGCCAAGGGTCATATAAAACCTAAGAAAAAGGTTGGAGAATATTTAATTAGAGTAAAGATCATTCCTGACAGGAGATTTGGCATTAAGGTGTTTCAGGTCAATGACAATTATTACGAGGGAATTACAAGCATTACTATTGCGGATAAGCTTGGAGCATACTATGGCATATGTATGGAAGGAAGAACTGTTGAAGAAGTTATCAATAGGACTGTTGAATATTTATATAAGGTCATTGGAGAAAATGTTGAAAGTTTAGATAACAAGATTGGTTATATGGATTTTGATATGTATTAAGTAAAGGCCATTTATTTCTTAATCTTTAAATGGAGGTATAAGTTGAATAGCTGGAAAGACTTAAAAAAATATAATAGTAATGTAATTGCGATTGAAAAATGTGTTGCAGAGTATGATGTTTGGGATGTAGTAAAGGCGCCAGCAGCAAGATACAAAGTAAAAATATATGAAAATATGGAAGGAAAGTTTTGCGGATATGCTAATTTGCTTGTTCAAAACGATAATAGGGAATATATAAATGTGATTGGACGAGGAGATACGCAAGAAGAGGCTTTTAATAATACGCTTGATTGCTTTTACTCATTAATTGAAGCCTTCAGTTTTGAAAAAATACATGATGGAGTTTCTGTAATATATAGTGAGGATCCATGTATTTAGATATTAAGAAAGTGTAGGGACCACTTTTGAGCCTTATTAATCCATAAGATAAAAGTACCAGTCACTGTGAACTTATTTTCACAGTGACTGGTACCAATTTTGGAGACATAGTGCTTTCAGAGGACCCTGAGACAGGAGATGTAGAATACAAACGTGTTCTTGAGGCGTATATAAATGAATCATCTGAACTTGTTCACCTTATTATAGATGATGAAGAGATAATAACTACTCCATCACACCCATTTTATGTTAAAAACCTCGGTTTTGTTCCTGCCGGTGAATTAAGTGAACATTCCGTACTTGTGGATTCTGAAGGAAATGAATTACATCTTCAGACTGTGCGCTGGGAGCATCTGCAGAGCCCGATACATGTTTATAATTTTGCAGTAGAAGATTATCACACATATTTTGTAGGGAATATAGAAGTACTTGTGCATAATATGTGTGAAATGCTACCAGGGATGAATGAGCTATTAAAGGAAGGCTATCATTGTTATCGAGAAGAAATTGGAGTTGATTGCTCGGAAATAGCTGATTATTATTTTAGAAAAGCTGGTAACATTGGTGAGATTTATAGGATAGAGGGCACAAATGGACAGCTAATAAGATGTATGGAATATGGAAGTGTTGAAGAATATTTGTATCATGAAGTCTATTCTTATGGAGGATATATTTTTGACCCAAGATATTCAGATTCGCCTGTGCTAAAGGCAGATTACTTTAGAATATTAAGTGGACTAAATCCAAATGGTTTTCATGTATTTACAAAATGAAATGGAAAGGGATGGCGATGGATAAAAATGAGCAGATAATTTCTGAGATTATTCGTTTTTATTTTGAAGTAGAGTGGATGCGTGTGACAATGTATCATGAAGAGTGCAGATATAGATATATTCCATTCATATCATATAGAATCTATGATGCTTCGAAAATAAAACATAATTATTTGATTAGTGCTTTAGAAGCTTATGAAGGAAAAATGAAGTGGAAAATATTTGTTCATCCCAGAAGTACTAGACAGACATATATTTTATCATTACTGGAAACAAATGAATGGTACGAAAAAATATATAGTGAAGGAACAGAAAGTCTGATTCGTGAAAAACTGATTTCTCAAAATGATTATTTTGGGAATAAACGTTTTACTGAACTTTGTGATAATGCTATAGAGGATATCCCTGCTTTGGCCAGATATATTCAAAGTGCTATGAAGCAATATATCTGATTGCTCGGGTTGGAAGCTATGAAAGATGGGCGACCCTATTAACCAAGGTCGTCCATATCATCTATTTGAGTGATTACACGCGGTTGGCGATACCGGAAAGGTAACAAAGAGTGCAGTTACCGGTAGTGCTGGGGATATCGATTGCTATAGCAGGCTGTCTTATATCTATAACACTCTTGGTAAAGTCGAAAATCTCAATATAGAGATAAAAGAAGGTGATAAGAAGAAGCTAGGCAGCTACAAGTATACCTATGCAAAAGACGGAAAGAATGCGGTAGACACATTCCCGGATGGAAGTTCTAAAAAGTTTGGTTATGACAGCTTAAGGCGCACAGCATCATCAGTATATTCTCCCAAGGCAAAAGCGGATGATTCCAAGAAGCTTTATACGAAGGTCTCTTATGCCGAGGCGGAAGCATCCTCCAAGTCCTATAAAGGAACCCAGAACAGGGTACAGGCATATGTGAATTATGTTGGAAATACCTCAGGTACGTTAGATTCCTCTTTTGAATATACCTATGATGACAGAGGAAATATTTGTGGCATCATCGAAGAATATGATGTTAAACGTAACCGCACAGTGTACAGAATCGGAGGGCAGTACACAAGGGGCTATATCTATGATAGCTTTGGTGAAGTAGTAAAAGCGCAGGAATCATATAGGGATGGCCATACTAAGAACTATTACTACACCTATGATGATGGCGGGAACATTACTGAAGAAGTAGTATGGGACCCTGAAGCCAAAAGGGATATACACAACTATTATGAATATGACCCTGTCTGGAAAGATCAGCTCAAAAAATATAATGGCAAAACGATAGATTATGACAAGTGTGGCAATCCTACGCAGTATCTTGATTATCATATGGACTGGGATACCACTAATGGAAGCCTCACTTTTGTTAATGCAAATGGTAAAGAATGCAACTACGTATATCTCAGTGATGGGCAGCGAATCAGCAAGGATGTTGGTGGTGATAAGACTGCATATATCTATAATGCAGGAATGCTCCTTTATGAAGAAACCAAAGACTACAGACTGAACTTCTATTATGATGCTGACGGCCTTGTAACTGAGATAGGCTATCAGACCAAGGATAATGGAAGTTATAGTGATGAGACCAGGTATTTCTATTCAAGAAACGGACAGGGAGACATCATAGCCATCTACAGATGCAAGGATTCAACTCTTGTAGGAACTTATGAATATGACCTCTGTGGCAATCCTGTATCACAGAACGAGAATGTATTTACCAAGAAAGTAAATGGCAAGACTGTAACCATAACAGATGAGCAGGGCATCCTTGGTAAGAATCCCCTTAGATACAGAGGATATTATTTCGATAAAGAGACGGGATTCTATTATCTTAATGCAAGATACTATGATCCGGTTGTTCACAGGTTTATCAGTGCAGATACTCAGATAGCAGGGGTGTCTTCTGATGTTATTGGATATAATCTATATGCATATTGCGATAACGACCCTATAAACAAACTGGATGCATCAGGAGAATGGCCACAGATGTCAAATGAGCAAAAAATAGGATGTGGTCTCGCTATCGTTGCAACGATTGCTGTTGCTGCAGGAATAGCGGCAATTGCTCCTGAACTGGGCATATCAGCTTGTGCTTTGCAGACAGTGTTTATTGCAGCGGTTGCTGGCCAGGCATTCTGTTCTGTGGCGATTGGGGCAATAAGCGCCGGAATAGCATATGCTAAAGGAGCGAGTTCCGATGAAATATGGCGGGCAGCATATGATGCCGCTGCGGACGCATTTCTTGGAGGGACAATAGTTGGTGGAGCAACAGCGGCTGCTGTTGGCGGAATTGAAGGAATATCCTGTTTTGTGGCGGGGACAGTTATTTCAACAGATGAAGGGCTGGTTCCGATAGAAGATATCAAAGCTGGTGAGTATGTTCTTTCTGAGGATCCTGAAACAGGAGATGTGGCATACAAGAGAGTTCTTGAGACATACATAAATGAAACAACGGAACTGATTCATCTGAATATTGATGGTGAAGAAATAGTAACTACTCCGACTCACCCATTTTATGTCAAAGGCAAAGGATTTATTGAAGCAGGAAATCTCAATGTTGGTGAAACTCTTGTGGATTCAGAAGGCAATGAACTGCATCTAAGGATTAAACGCTGGGAGCATCTGCAAAATACAGTACCTGTATATAATTTTGCGGTTGAGGACTATCACACATATTTTGTTGGAGATAATGAAGTGCTTGTACATAATATGTGTGCTGCCGATATTGTTGAAGGAGCAAATGCTGTTCAAAATGCAGGTGAAAACACGGTTGAAAATATATCAAAGAGCCAAACACCAGATCAAAAGGCTTTATTTGATATTTCAAAAGAAGCCGTGCAACAAGCAAAAATGGAAACCCTATAAGTTATGAAGAAGCAAAGATTTTAGACGAATGGGCTACCGAATATGGAGTTCCTCAGCATCATCAGGCATATATTGGAAGCGGTTTACATTTTCCAGGTGGCAACTTTATGAATCATACACATATTTATAGGTTTCACGTTCCTTTTCGAAATTGATTAAAGCAAACAAAAGTATCAATAGTTTTTGGGAATGGTATTTGGTTACTAATCCCCGTTGAACTTGGGGATTAGTAACGAATGATTAAGGAGGCCTGTTGTGAATAACGGAGTGATATTTCAAAAAAGGGAAAATCGGACATATCAGGGAGTAGATGGAGATAATTGGTATTTAAATGAACTGTATCCTGATTCATTTGAAGGATATTTTGAAAATAAGATAGAACTATCTTGGCGGGATGATTCTTATGTTGATGTGTGTAATGATCCTGAGTACATCAATGAATATATAAGAGTATCTACAGAGAACAAAATAGATTATAGAATCATACTTTGTTGTACTGATAATAAGCTACCGGATGGTTCCAATATCATGTGGGGGGAAAAGCTTTTTCTAGGATATGATTACGCATACTCAGGAGGTTCGTACTATTCTGCCATATATAATGAATTACATTTTGAAAGGTTGGATGAGTACAAAAATATATTATTGAATAAATATGGATTACTAGATAGTAAACAAGAGATGAATAGATATCTAGAAATCAGGAATGGACTTTTGGAGAGGGGATGCAATCTTGAACTTGGAGATTTTGTTATTTTCGAATTATATGAGATAGAGAAAGATGGTATTTTTCTAAAATAAGTTGGTATAGTTTCTGGCTCTAATCTTTAGGAGCTACTAACTGCACAGGAAAGTAATAGGTACCACACGTTCTAAAAAAATAATATGCAGGGACACCGGTTAATGCTGAGAATGGGAAGGTTCCGATAAGTTTCATGCTGTATTCAAAAATGGAAAAAGCAAGGAGATATACGATATGTTATCAAAGCCAGATAATGGATATACAAATTTTAAGCTAGAGGGAACTTCCCAATATACACTTGATTTCGTCGATGATATACCATTTGAGTGGGTTAGACAGGCAATCCATGGACTCGAAACAAAGAACCCATTTTGCGTTATAGGAGAAACGGATCCGGGAACATTTATATGTGTTGTTGGGTGGGATTGCCATATTATTTGGGAAAAAGGACCAGATCTTACTGAACCAGGTGGAATAGGGCATGAGTATATAAAGGTTAACATGGTCGAGTTCAGTAAGATGCTTTATTCCGATATTAAAGAAAATGTTAATGATTGGGTGGATTTTTATTGGGGGCATCCTGAGAATGTGGATGAAAGAAGAGATGAACTTGAAAAACTTCTTGAAAGATTAAAGGAGCTAATTGAGAATGATAAACAAACGTTTAAATAATGATGATGAATATGACCTCTGGGGTAAGTGTCTGTTGACATATTGTCAGGGGGAATGGTGTTAGATATTTAGGCATGAAATTTGTTAGTTATCATCTATCATTATATTTGCTACTTCAACGTAGGATATAGGAGAATATTGCAATGAAGAAATATATCAAAGGCGCTAACCCATACATGCCGCTTTGGGAACATGTTCCGGATGGAGAACCCAGAGTGTTTGAGCATAACGGCGAAAAGAGAGTTTATGTCTATGGTTCTCATGATATTGAAAGAGACAAGTACTGCGGAAGAAACTATGTGGTGTGGTCTGCGCCTGTAGAGGACCTTACCGATTGGAAGTGCCATGGCGTTGCTTATGAAACTCATTTTGATTCAATTCTGTATGCTCCGGACGTGGTAAAAAGAGGAGACACCTACTATATGTACGCTGCAGAGCGCTGCGGAAGTCTTGTAGTGGTTGCAAGCTCAAAAACTCCCTGGGGACCCTTTGAAAATCCGGTAAATACAAAACTTGGCTTTGATCCGGGAATTCTGGTGGATGATGACGACAGAGTGTATGCATATTGGGGCGGATGTGCTGCTTCATGCTATATAGCAGAGTTGGAAGAGGATATGGCTACGATTAAAATGGAAACCCTGGTGGAGAATCCGCTGGGGCATTCGACCTGTCCCTGGAATCCGGTGGATGACGGCCATATTTCGCTGATCGATGGCTTTTTTGAAGCCTCAAGTCCAAGAAAAGTAATGGGAAAATATGTTTATATTTATTCCAAACGCTATGAGAAGCCGGTGCCGGAACTTGGCGTATTTACAGACAATAACGGATTTCTTTCATATCGCTTCAGTGATTCACCCTTCGGACCATTTCATGATGGTGGCGATATCAGCTTCAACGGAGGTGAGATCCTGCATGATGCAGAGGGGGTAGGTACAATGACCTACCAGTGGGGAAATAATCACGGCTCCATCATGGAAGTGAACGGAAAGTGGTATGTCTTTTACCATCGCCAGACCGGTGTTAACGAGTACTCAAGGCAGGCTATGCTTGAACCAATAGATGTAGCTATGGGAGCAGACGGCAAACTCTTTATCGGAGATGTGAAGTATCTTGCAGGAGAGCCGGTTTCTTCTAAGCCTGTTGAAATGACTTCTCAGGGGCCTCAGATTAACGGACTTGATGCTTATTCCTGGATTTCCGCAGGTTATGCCTGTCATATCTACGGCAGTAAAACACGTGCATATGTAAGGCCATCTTATGAAGAAAGAGAGGACCTTTCAACTCCTGTAGTTGGAATTACAGATGGAACAACTGTAGGCTTCAGATATCTTCAGTTTGGGCAAAATACGCCTAAAGCTGTGACTGTTGTTCTTGAAACGGTAAAAAAGCTCAAGGTCAGACTCCATATCGATTCCTATAATGGGCCGGTACTGGCTGACCTTATATTCCATGGCAACAGCAATGAAGCAAAGGCGATGCTGCAAGCAGGTGTAATCGGCAAACATGCCGTTTATTTTGAATTTGTATCGGATGATAGTGAGGAGACCTATAGCTTCGACAGGTTCACGTTTGATTGATTTAATTATCGAGAGGTTGACTCCCCTTGACAGTTTATTATTTTGAGTATTCATCGTACCTATCCAGGAAATGGTGTCGATTTCCATCCGGTGTCTTGTAGGCAATCAGGGCGTTCAAGTGAACATTCTCAACACTCTTAAAAATATTTGCCTCGATGTATGGGCTCATCTCACGTAGTTGCGCGATCAGGGCCTTGGTCTCGGCGCGTTTACTTCCGAAGTCCAGGTCATTTTCTTTTGCCAGCATCTCGGTCATTCTGCAGGCGCAGTTGATGAATTTGAGATCATTGTAGGCTGCCCACTTTTTTACATCTTCCTCTCTTATGAGGTAGAGAGGTCTTATGAGTTCCATGCCTTTGAAATTGGAACTGTGAAGTTTAGGCATCATAGTCTGGATCTGCCCGCCGTAGAGCATTCCCATAAGTATTGTCTCGATGACATCATCATAGTGATGACCAAGAGCTATCTTGTTGCAGCCCAGCTCTTTTGCCTTGGCATAGAGGGCGCCGCGTCTCATTCTGGCACAGAGGTAGCAGGGAGAACCTTCCACTTCCTTGTCCACAACCTTGAAGATATCAGAATCAAAGACTGTGGCAGGAACCTGCATCAGCTCAAGGTTCTTAAGGATATTCTCGTAGTTGGCGGTGTTGTAGCCGGGATTCATAACGATGTATTCGACTTCGAAGTTCTTTTTACCATGCCGATGTAGTTCCTGGAAGAGCTTGGCCATAAGCATGGAATCCTTGCCGCCGGAGATGCAGACTGCGATTTTGTCGCCGTCCTTGATAAGCTCATAGGTGTTGATCGCCTTGGTAAATTGGCTCCAGAGTTCCGGCCTGAACTTTTTGATTATACTTCTTTCGATTTCTTTGTTCCTTGTATCTGACATCGGTTTTCCCTACTAATTGTATGATTTAATATGAAATACAGATCGTTAAATTGCCTATGAATGTTAACACATTATCGTGGAGGGAGCAAGGGCAGTGAAGAGCCAAGGAATTTAAGGCAGAGATTGGAGAAATTATAGGAAAATATGTAGTTGTGATACCCGGTAGATTCAAATCCGCTTAAACTATATGAAAATAGTTACTGTAGCAATAATCTACGTTAAAGCATCAGGACGCACACCCTTGACAGCACAAAGAATAATTGCTGCGAACGTCTCACCGACGGCGAGGAACTCAGGAACAATCTTCTTTTTCTCCGTCGAAGGCAGCATTGTAGCAATTATTCTTTGCACTATCAAGGGCAAGCCGCTTACGCGGTGGCTGTTTTCTTTACCTCGGGCTCAGAATCTTGGAACAATCCGGCGAGCTGGCTAGATTGCATTGTAAGATTGGAGAATTTGCGTTGCCTTGCTATTTTTCTGATTATCCATTCGATAATTCATCATGAAATATCTGATATTTCTTTTGATAACGTTATCCGGTGCGGCAAATAACGACATAGCGAGAGAAAAATAATTGCTGTCATTATCTCGTAGACCGTTGTGCCAAATAAAGAAGAATTCATTTCGTTGTACGCAATGAAAGCACGCGGTGAAGCATAAACGCAAGATATGAGTGTAGAGTAGTTTATAGGCAAACACTCAGAATTAAACGGGCATTGACTTCGCGTGTCTTTGGTCAGCGATAATTGACGGTATCTTGATAACCGGACACTTGCATAGGAAATTAATCTATCCTCAAGTGTTACCATAGCTAATTCATACACTCCTGCTGCTATTTGCTTATAATCCGCGTGTTTTTCGGTGCTTATATGAAAGCGTTATCCTGATAACCATATTCATCATCATATGAAACTCTTATTAAAGCAGCATTAGTAAGCCTTTTAGCTTAAATAATCGGTCAAGTAATCTGATCATCATATGAAAATGCTTATATCCCCCTATTAATATGCCTTTTAAAATCAATGATGAATTGGCAATGGCTATTTCACAGCATGCGAGCATATTAAAATGGAAAGATTGAAAGCGTTAGTATGTACAGCATGAATAATTTCATATGGATCAGCGACAAAGAAGCATATGATAGATAAGAATAATGATGACTTCGTATGCATAGGTGCACAAAATATTACTGATTTCAGCAAAAATGCCGTTCACATGCATATGAAAGATTATATATAGTTGCTTTTGTATGCCTAAGCCATCAATCAGAGCTTTTTTGACAAGAGAGGCAACCTTTTGAAGAGGCTATCCTGCCGCTAACAAAACAAAAAGCAACCGGCAAGAGGAAATTTCAGTTCCTGTGAGGATGTGGGCATTTATGCCACATACCTGATTCAAATCCGCTTGATTAGCCCCTAACGCCCTGGATATTGATGTCAAGGGAACCGTGGAATACCGCAGCCGGCTTTATCGGCGAGGATATGCCGCGAAAGTCCCTTGACATCAATATTCAGGGCGTTCATATAGTTTAAGCGGATTTGAATCTACCGGGTATCACAACTACATATTTGTTATCATGTACAATCCATTGCATCGGGTTCTCATGTTTTCTTGCTCCTTGTGAAAAAGTATATAAGAGTATATAATCAAAGTTGAAGTATATAAGAGTATATAAAGTATATACGGATTTCAAAAGTATATAAGAGTATATAGAAGTATATAAGGAGATCAGCCTGAGAATGGAAAGAAACCCTTTTGTTTTAAACTTTGGAAAGGTTCCAAGACAATATATTAGCCGCGAACTTATCATCGACGAGATAGTTCAGGAGATGAACGATGAAGAGTCGCAGAATAACTGTTTTATGCTCACAGGGACCCGGGGAAGCGGCAAGACAGTCACCATGACAGAAATTGAGCAGAGAATTCTGGAATCTGAAGACTGGATCGTTGTAAGGCTAAACGCTGAGCGGAACCTGCTGGAGAGCCTGGTGGGTAAGCTTTACGACAGCAGGAGCTTCATAACACAGTTTGTGGATGCGAATCTGAACCTGTCAAAATTTGGCATAGGCTTAAGTGTCAGTTCCAAATCTCCCGTAGCGGACATTGAATCAGCATTGGAGAAAATGCTTAAAGAGATTCAGAGAAAAGAGAAAAAGCTCTTAGTTTCTGTTGATGAAGTGTCTAACACTGCTTCCATGCGAGAACTGGCCAGTTGTTTTCAGATCCTTATAAGAGAGAACTATCCGGTATTTTTGCTCATGGCAGGCCTTTATGATAATATAAGTGATCTGAGAAATGCAAAGACCATGACCTTTTTATACCGTACTCCGCAGTATGAGATGGAACCTCTTAATCTGACCCTGATTGCAGACAGATATTCCAAATTGTTTGGTATTGACAGAGAAAAAGCCATGGACATGGCTGTCATTACCAAAGGATACCCTTTTGCATACCAGGCAATGGGTAAGTATGTATGGGAAGAAGAGAAACATGAATTAACGGAAACGGTATTGATCAAATTTGATGAAGCGCTGAGGCACTACGTTTACAAAAAGATGTGGTCCGAGCTTTCGGATAAAGACAAATGGTACATGTCCTATATAGTTCAGAAGGATGAAATGCCTGTAGCAGAGCTTCTCGAGATTACTAAACAGAAGAAAAACGAGTTTTCACAGTACAGAGAAAGACTAAGAGACAAAGGGATCATCGATGTATCTGAAAGAGGTGTCATCAAGCTTAAGCTGCCCCGATTTGATACTTTTGTAAAAAATGAAATTGGATTATAACATAAAGGAGAACAATAAATGAAAATAGTATTTATGGGAACCCCTGATTTTGCCAGGTGTGCTCTTGAAAAGATAATTGAAGCAGGTCATGAAGTGGTACTGGTTGTAACACAGCCCGATAAGCCCAAGGGCCGCAGCGGCGAGCTCCAGGTCTCTGATGTTAAGGCACTGGCTCTTGAGCATAACCTTCCGGTATTTCAGCCGGTTAAGATCAAGGAGCCAGATCACGTGGCTTATCTTAAGAGTATAGAGGCGGATATATACGTGGTTGCAGCCTTCGGACAGATCCTTTCTCAGGAGATCCTTGATATTCCGAAATACGGCTGCGTCAATATCCACGCGTCTCTTCTTCCTGAATACAGAGGAGCTGCTCCTATTCAGCAGTCCATAATTGACGGCAAAAAAGAGACCGGCGTAACCATCATGCAGATGGCAGCAGGCATGGATACAGGAGATATCCTTATTCAGAAGACTATTCCCATTGAAGAGAACGAGACCGGAGGTGGCCTTTTCGATAAGCTTTCTATTCTTGGAGCAGAGCTTATTGTGGAGGCGCTGCCACTTATAGAGGCCGGTAAGCTCACCCCTGTTCCTCAGGATGAGGCTAAAGCCACCAAGTGCGGCAAGCTGTCCAAGGATATGGGCAAGATAGATTTTAGTAAGGACGCAGAGACCATAAGAAATCTTGTAAGAGGCCTTAATCCCTGGCCCAGCGCCTTTACCTCTCTCGAGGGCAAGATGCTCAAGATCTGGAGCGCCAAGGCTCTTGACGAGGAGGGCTTCGATGCTGTTTACGGAGGTCAGGAATCAGAAGAGGACTTCGCAGTAAGGCAGCAGCTGGTAAAAGACAACGCCTACGGAAGTATTGCGGCTGTCGCCAAGGATTCCTTTGCAGTGCTGACAGGGGGCGGATATCTCCAGATCCTTGAGGTTCAGCTTGAGGGTAAAAAGAGAATGGATGCCAAAAGCTTCCTTCTTGGCAACCGCGTTAAGGTAGGATTAAGACTTGGATGATATGATATCCGTTAAAACTTTAATATATTTAGGAAAAGAGGCGATTTACAATGTATTACGGATATGGAAGAGGTTATGGTTACGGAATGGGATTTGACCCTTTGTATATTTTGGTCATCATCATGGCAATCCTGTGTATGGTGGCATCCGCAAGAGTATCCTCGGTTTATAAAAAATATGCTCGAATCCGCAGCATGAGTGGGCTTACCGGAGCACAGACAGCAATGGAGATACTAAGAAGAAACGGAATTACCGATGTGACAGTGGCACATGTTTCAGGCAATCTTACAGATCATTATGATCCAAAGAGAAGGATGGTATGTCTGTCCGATGCTACCTATGGCTCCTGCAGCGTAGCTGCCGTGGGAGTGGCAGCGCATGAAT
The DNA here is from genome assembly GCF_028539135.1 of Butyrivibrio sp. DSM 10294. Taxonomy (NCBI): domain Bacteria; kingdom Bacillati; phylum Bacillota; class Clostridia; order Lachnospirales; family Lachnospiraceae; genus Butyrivibrio; species Butyrivibrio sp. DSM 10294. Next base: position 74,900 of record NZ_JANSWL010000080.1, read on the forward strand.
GCGGACATGTTCTTCAGCACTACACAGGCTATATACCGATCAGGATCAGATCAGCTATTGTACCCGCAGCAAATATCGGTTCCAAGGCAGGAATTCCCATAATCCTTTTGGGATTCTTCCTTAGCTTCTCACCACTTGTAACCATCGGCATCTGGGTGTTCTCACTGGCAGTTATATTCCAGCTTGTAACCCTTCCCGTTGAGTTCAATGCTTCTCACAGAGCACTTGTTATGCTGGAACAGTACGGGATTCTCGGACATGAGGAGATCACTCATTCCAGAAAGGTCCTCAGCGCAGCTGCCATGACTTATGTGGCAAGTGCAGCATCAGCAGTAGTGCAGCTCTTTAGACTGGTACTGATTTATGGCCGAAGAGGTAATGATTAAATGGCTAATATAAGAGAAATTGTATTAAGCATTCTCATGGAATACGATAAGGATGATAACAGAAAGGTTTCCCTTTTAAAGGACTCTCTGGAAAAGTACGACTACCTGGAAACCAGGGACAAATCCTTTATCAAAAGAGTTGTGGACGGAACCCTTGAGAGAAAGATCCAGATAGATTATATCCTTAACCGGTTCTCCAAGACCGGAACCGCCAAGATGCAGCCCTTTATCCGAAGTCTTATGAGAATGAGCGTCTATCAGATAATGTTCATGGACTCAGTGCCAGACAGCGCTGCCTGTAATGAGGCAGTGAAGCTTGCCGCCAAGCACAAGTTCGTCAACCTCAAGGGCTTTGTTAACGGCGTTCTGAGGAACGTTGCAAGAAACAAGGATAATATTGAATATCCCGTTAAGGATATTAATGGCGGAGTAGACCACCTATCCGTTTGCTATTCAATGCCCGAGTGGATCTGCAAAATGTGGCTGGACAGATACGGCTTTGATAAGACGGAGAGCATATTGAAGTTCTTCCTGGAGACAAGGCCCACCACTGTAAGGCTCAACATGAAGGCTTTATCAGATGCTGACGAGATAGATGCTCTGGTAAAAGAGCTTGAGTCAGCCGGCGCCGTAGTTAAGAAAAATCACATTCTTCCCTACGCATTGGAACTTGAAAAGACCGACAACATCAGATTTCTTCCCGGTTTCATGGAAGGAAAGTATACTGTTCAGGACATCAGCTCAATGCTCCTTACAGAGATTGCTGATCCTAAGCCCGGACAGACAGTAATAGATGCCTGCGCAGCCCCCGGAGGAAAGAGCCTCCATGCGGCAGAAAGAGTCCTTTCTGAGAACTCATCACAGGACTCTTCAGCTAACGGACATGTAATATCAAGGGATCTGTCAGAGCGTAAGTGCGACCTTATCAGAGATAATGCAGACAGAATGGGACTTACCAATATCGATATATCTGCCCATGACGCAAGGATTACCGATGAGAACCTGACAGAGAAGGCAGACATTCTCTATCTCGATGTTCCCTGCTCAGGCCTTGGTATCATGGGAAGGAAAAATGATATCAAATACAATGTAACCCCCGAGAGTACGGGAGAACTTAAGGATCTTCAGTGGGAGATCGTGAAGGCCTGTGAGGGCTATGTTAAAAAGGGCGGTATACTTATGTATTCCACCTGTACCGTCAACGCAGCAGAGAACGAGGAGATGGTTCAGAGAATCTGCAAAGAGCTCCCTTTTAAGCCCGTTGATATATCCAAGGACTTACAACGTTTAGGCCTTGATAAGGATAATGCCGGTACAGAAGGCTATATCCAGCTCATCCCCGGAGAATACGGCACCGACGGCTTCTTCATAGCTAAGCTGCAGAAGCAGTGAAGACAGTTGCCGGATGTAGATAATTATGTATAATTAGTCAGGTTCAGAAAGAACTGGCAAGAATAATCAAGAAAACCAGCAAGAATCCATATTCAGAGGAAAAGAGATTTGTCAGATAATAATACAACTATCACAAAAGAATATATAAAGGGGCTGACCGGTAAAACCGACCTTAAGTCCCTTAATCTTCAGGAACTCACAGAGTGCATCAAGAGCCTTGGAGAACCTGCCTTCAGAGCCAAACAGCTCTACGAATGGCTCCACGTCAAGCAGGTTGCCGATTACGACGATATGACCAATATTTCCAAAGCTCTTAAGGAAAAATGCAGAGAGAACTTCGACCTTACAGCACTTAAAAGTGTTCAGGTTCAGGAATCCAAACTGGACGATACCAAGAAGTTCCTTTTTGGCCTTGGAGACGGCAATGTCATAGAGAGCGTCTTCATGAAGTACAAGTTCGGAAACAGCGTCTGCATCTCCTCACAGGTGGGCTGCCGCATGGGCTGCAAGTTCTGCGCTTCAACCCTGGACGGAGTTGAGAGATCTCTTTTACCATCTGAGATGCTGGATCAGATCTATTCCATAGCCAGAATAACAGGAGAGAAGATCTCAAGAGTAGTTGTTATGGGATCCGGAGAGCCTCTGGATAACTATGACAACCTCCTTAAGTTCATTCATCTGCTGTCCGATGAGAACGGCATGAACATGGGACAGAGAAACATCACTGTTTCAACCTGCGGAATCGTGCCCAATATCTACAGACTGGCAGAGGAGCAGCTCTCCATTAACCTGGCACTTTCACTTCACGCCTCCAACAACGACAAGAGAAAGCAGCTGATGCCAATTGCCAATCAGTACGAGATCCATGAGGTCCTGAAGGCCTGCAAAGACTATTTTGACAAGACCGGAAGACAGCTTACCTTCGAGTATTCCCTGGTGAGCGGAGTTAACGATACTGATGAGGATGCTGCGGAATTGTCTGAACTTTTGGCGGGACTTAACGCAGTTGTGAATCTTATTCCCGTCAACCCAATAAAGGAGCGTGACTTTAAACCGACTGACCGCTCCGGAGCCCTTGCCTTCAAAAATAAACTTGAAAAAAGTCATATAAATGTTACTATTAGAAGAGAAATGGGCAGGGATATAGATGGCGCCTGCGGACAGCTAAGAAGACGCCATTTGGAGGAAAGTGTATAACTACCTGCTTATTTGTATTGTGATGAAAAATATGTAGACTTGGGGAGAACTGTTTTGCTTAAGACCTTTTCCATAACGGATATTGGAAAGAAACGAAAACTGAATCAGGATTATGTTTTTTCTTCAGACAGAAAAATAGGAAATCTATCCAATGTATTTATAGTGGCAGATGGCATGGGTGGCCATAATGCCGGTGACTATGCGTCCCGTTTTACTGTAGATACTATGGTGGAAGAGATTGAAAAGTCTTTTGAACAGAACCCGGTCAAGATCTTGGAGAAGGCCATCAAGACTGCCAATTCCAAGCTCAGAGAGAAAGCTGCCGACGATCCCAAGCTTTTTGGCATGGGAACCACCGTTGTGGCCGCAACTGTCCTTGGCAGATACCTTCAGGTTGCCAATGTGGGAGACTCCAGGCTCTACGTCATCAACGATACCATCACACAGATTACAAGAGATCATTCCCTGGTTGAAGAGATGGTCAGAATGGGCGGAATCGACAGAGAGACAGCCCGCACTCATCTCGACAAGAACATCATTACCAGGGCTATCGGTGCCACTGAAACTGTAGACATCGACTTTTTTAATGTGGAATTAAATCGTGGGGACATAGTCCTCATGTGTTCCGATGGGCTTACCAACATGCTGGAAGACGAAGAGATTCGTATGATAGTAAGTGGTCAGAGAGACATCATAGAAAAAGCTCAAAAGCTTGTTGTGGCGGCTAATAACAATGGGGGAAAGGACAACATCGCCGTTATCCTTATTGAGCCGTTCGCTGAAGAAGTAGCACATGACGGAGGACTAAATGATTAAGATAGGAATGATAATCGGCGACAGGTACGAGGTGCTGGAAAAGATAGGCACCGGCGGTATGTCCGATGTATATAAAGCAAAAGATCATAAGCTGAACCGCCTTGTGGCTGTTAAGGTTCTTAAACAGGAATTTTCCGAGAACGAGAATTTTGTCTCCAAATTCCGAGTTGAGGCTCAGTCCACTGCGGGCCTTATGCACCCCAACATAGTTAATGTCTATGATGTTGGAGATGAGGATGGTGTCAACTACATTGTTATGGAGCTTGTAGACGGCATCACTCTTAAGAAGTACATTGAGAAGAAATCAAGGCTCTCCGTCAAGGAGGCCGTGAGCATTGCAATTCAGGTGGCCATGGGCCTCGAGGCAGCTCACAATAACAATATCATCCACAGAGATATCAAGCCTCAGAACATAATGATATCCAAGGAGGGCAAGGTTAAGGTTACAGACTTTGGTATTGCCAAGGCTGCTACCAGCAACACCATCACCTCCAACGTTATGGGTTCCGTTCACTATACATCTCCCGAACAGGCAAGAGGCGGCTACAGCGATGCCAAGAGTGATATCTATTCACTGGGTATCACATTGTTTGAGATGTTGACGGGACGTGTTCCTTTTAACGGAGACACAACCGTGGCAATAGCCATCAAGCATATCCAGGAGGAGCTTCCTAGCCCTGCGGATTACAACGATGAGATACCTGTCAGCGTAGAGAAGATAGTTCTCAAGTGCTGTCAGAAGAGCCCCGACAGAAGATATCAAAATGCTGCGGAGCTTATCACAGACCTCAAGAAATCCCTTATCACACCGGATAAGGACTTCGTGGATCTTGTTGATCCCGATGAGGAGGGGCAGACAAGAGTTGCCTCCGGTGAAGAAATCGCAAATGTCAAAAACGGTGCTCACAAGCTCACAGATACAGAGCAGATGCGCCTTAAGGATGATGTCATGAGGGAATATGACAAGAAGGATTCCCGTGACAGTTATTCCAAGGATAAGAAAACCTCTCGCAGAGACTACGAAGAGGATGAGGACGACGATTTTTACGGCTATGACAGCAGAGACAGGAGAAGAAAGCCTGCGCCGCCCAGCCGTATTGAGAAGCTTACAATCATCATGGCTATCATTTCAGCAGTCCTGGTGGGCTTCATAGTTATATTGCTGCTTGGAAGGAGCATGGGACTCTTTGGAGCTGAGGACTCCTCCGCAATTGACAGCAGCACTGCAATGATCACAGACAGTACACCTACTGCTTCTGCGACAGAGGGAATCCAGGTTCCCGATGTTACCGGCAAGAGCTATGCCGAGGCAGTTTCAATACTTACCACCGACAAGGGCTTCAAGGTTGAGAAGGCAGAAGATACTGCCAATACAGCCGCCAAGGATACCGTGGTTTCCACCAATCCTTCCGCAGGCAGCAGAGTTGCCAGCGGTGCCACTATTGTTGTTACTGTAAGTAACGGCGCCAATTATACCAAGGCAGAGACTGCAACTGCCAGCGCCACTGTGGCCAAGGCAGAGGGACAGGTTACAGTACCCAATGTCATCGGCAAGACATCAGAGGAAGCGGTTATCATTCTGGTTGAATCCGGACTTACCGCCGGCAGCATTGTTGAGACCAGCAACGAGGATTCCAATCTCACAGGTCTTATCTGTGCTCAGAGCATTGCGGTTGGTACTTCCGTATCTGAAGGAACCGTTATCAATATGGAACTTTCAACAGGACCTGCCAATGTAACCTACAGCTATGTCGCAGATATTACAGCTCCCACAGAGGGCGAGAACTATACTCCCGGACTTTCCGTGAGAGTCAGCCTTGTTACCTCAGACGGAGTTACACTTCTTAGCACCACAACCACAGATTTCCCTGTGCAGGCTACCTACAAGGGAATCACATCACCTACGGGAACCCTTACCTTTGTTTATACCGCAACCTCACCTCAGGTCACCAATCCTGATACAGGCGAGATCACAGGCGGTAATACCCAGGAGTACACAGTTACAAGAGCTGTTACTTTCACACAGGAGAATTGATGAAAGGCAAGATCGTCAAAGGAATTGCCGGCTTTTACTACATAGAAACTCCCACGGGAAAAGTATATGAATGTAAGGCGAAGGGCATTTTCAGGAAATTCAATTTAAAACCGCTGGTGGGAGATGATGTGAGAATCGACGTCATCGACGAGGACAATGCACTTGGAAATGTGACCGAGATCATTCCAAGAAAAAATCAGCTTATTAGACCGCCTGTTGCCAATGTGGATCAGGCGGTTATTTTGTTTGCCATAGTTAAGCCCAATCCCAGCTATAACCTGCTGGACAGATTCCTAATAACCATGAGGCAGCAGAATCTCCCTGTTATCATCTGCTTTAACAAACAGGACATTGCTACCCCAGAGGAACAGCAGGAGCTCTACGACGCCTACGAGAAGTGCGGCTACACCGTTCTTTTTATCAGCGTCAAGGAGGAAAAAGGACTGGACGAGCTAAAGGAGCTATTACGAGGTAAGACCACTACTCTTGCCGGCCCCAGCGGCGTTGGTAAGTCCTCCCTTTTGAACAAGCTGGTTCCCGACGCCCAGATGCAGACCGGGGAACTTAGTAAGAAGATCGACAGGGGCAAGAACACCACCAGGCATTCAGAGCTGTTTTTTGTCAAAGAGCTGTCGGACCTTACGGAGGATGGCGTGGGGACCTATATCATCGATACTCCCGGCTTTACTTCCCTTGATGTCAGGGATGTTACCTGCGACAACATAATGCAGTACTATCCCGAGTTTGAGGAATTTGAGCCTGAGTGCCGCTTCGGGGGCTGCGCTCACATGGCTGAGCCTGACTGCGGAGTTAAGACCGCCGTTGAGGAGGGCAAGATCGCCAGGGTTCGTTATGAGAACTATCGAATGATCTATGAGGAACTGAAAAACATGCGTCCCGATTATTCCAAGGGTAAAAAGGGACGATAATACATAATTTACTTACAGAGGGGAACAAAATTGAAGATATGGGTAACAAGGCATGGCCAGACCGCCCTTAATGCGGGAAGGAAAATGCAGGGAAGATCCGACATACCCTTAAACGATACGGGGGTAGCCCAGGCTAAGGCAGCCAGGGACAAGATCGGGGATATTAAATTCGACGCAGTATACTCAAGTCCACTGATCCGCGCAGTCAGAACAGCTGAGATTATCGGCGGTGTGACGGAGAGTGAGATAATTAAGGACGAGCGCATCATAGAGGCGGATTTTGGCAAATATGAGCAGAAGAGCTACTACGGCTGCGGCCCGGCCATGAGCCTCTACTGGATGTTTCCGGAGCTTTTTCCCGCACCGAAGGGAGTTGAGACCACGGATCAGATGATACAGCGAACCGCTTCTTTTCTTAAGGAACTGGAGGAGAAGGATTATGAGAATGTGCTGATCGCCTGTCATGGTGGTATAATCAGGTTCATACGAGGCTATCTTGAAGGAGCCAAGTCCGGATATGTCTGGCGCCCAAGGCCTAAGAACTGCGAGATAAGAGTATATGAGAGAATTGCCGGCGAGTATATTCTTGTTGATGATGTGCTGTAGAGTCAGTAGATTGGCAGTTCATATATCATAGTTAAAAAACATCAATTTATCGTGGAGGATATTTATGGCAGATACAATTACATTAACAATACCCAGACAGAAGAACATTGCCCTTATTGCCCATGACGGCAAGAAGCATGAGCTTATAGACTGGTGCAAGGCAAATGCAGAGGTTCTTAAGAGACATTTTCTGTGCGGAACAGGAACAACAGCAAGGATGATCACCGATGCCACAGACCTTCCTGTTCGCGGCTATAATTCAGGCCCTCTTGGAGGAGATCAGCAGATCGGCGCCAAGATTGTAGAAGGCAAGATCGATTTTGTAATATTCTTCTCAGATCCCCTTACCGCTGCGCCTCACGACCCTGACGTCAAGGCACTTATGAGAATCGCTCAGGTCTATGACATTCCTTTTGCCAACAACAAGGCAACTGCTGATTTCCTGATCAACAGCAGTCTCATGGATGAGGAGTACGACCACGAAGTGATCAATTTCCAGCAGAACATCGCTCACAGAGCAGAGACTCTCTGATAACTTACTAAATTATTAAATCTTTACCTACTTTGACTGTGTTAAGGTTAGGTAAAGATTTTTTTGTTAGGGTATAATAAATATGTCTATTTGTGACTTTTAGAAACAGAGGTTAATATGAGCGAAAATAGAAATAAGATACTTATTGCTGAGGATGACAGAGACATTATAGACCTTCTGAGACTCTACCTTGAGAAGGACGGTTATGAAGTCATCGCTGCGGAGGACGGCCTTGTGGCCATGGACCTGTTGCAGGACGAACAGCCTGATCTTGTGATCTGTGACATTATGATGCCCGGAATGAACGGCTATGAGCTGATCAAAAAAGCAAGGGAGCTTGAACATAATCTTCCCATCATAGTTCTCTCTGCCAAGACTCAGGACGAGGACAAGATAAGAGGACTGGATATAGGTGCTGACGATTATTTGACCAAGCCCTTTAATCCGCTGGAAATAATTGCCCATGTAAGAGCGGCTCTAAGACGCTTTTACCAGCTGGGCGGTGAGACTGCGCCCTCCAATGTTTTTCAGGTGGGAGAGCTTGCTATTGATGTGGAGAAGGTTCTTTTTACCAAGAACGGCAAGGCTATTGACCTGACACCCTTTGAATTCAAGGTAATGACACTACTTATGAAGAACCCGGGCAGAGTGTTTACCAAGGTTCAGGTCTATGAGCACATTAATGGTGAATATTTTGAGAACGACGAGAATACCCTTATGGTCCATATGAGTAAGCTCCGCGACAAGATCGAGGATGACAGAAACAATCCCAAATACATCAAGACCGTAAGAGGCCTTGGCTATAAGATTGAGAGATACTGATGGCTAAAAGATTACGACCCTTTACCAGAGAAAGAGGTACACTGAACTCTGTGGTCACCGGAACCTTCGTGGTGTTTGCGTTCCTGGTGGTCTTCATTACCATAACTATATATGTGACTGTGGGCGTTGCCATCAACAGGGCCCAGGACCAGAAGGGACCATACAAGCTGATCCGTCAGAAGGAGAATCTTGTGAGGGAGCGCTACAACCGTCTGGCTGTGTCTGCAGGTCTTGGCAGCGGCGGCTATATTGAAGTCCTTGACGCCAATGCCAATGTCATCTACTGCAGCAACCTGTTTAAAAACAACACCTACGATAAAGAAGAGATAGAGTACATCCAGAGTATTGACGGAGGCAGCTATTACAGCGCCGATGTGGTCTATGTCGGGGATGAGGTTGCGGGATATGTGATCCATAAGTATTCACTGGCAACCACCACCATCGATAACAGGACCGGCGAGGTTGTGGCGATGGGAGGCGGTGTCAGTGGAGTGATGATCCTGGACAGCAATAAAAATGTCACCTACTCTACGATGGATAACGGGGTAACCCATATTTCCGACACCGAGTTTGAGTATATGTATGGCGGAAGTGAGCCCAATACCGTGCTGCAGAAGTACGAGTTTGTAACCGCTAAGGGGCAAAAGAGGACGCTTCTTCTACATGCCAATTATTCCAATGCCAATTTGAGGGCGGAATATAAGAGAATCCTGATCATTGCATCATCTACCTTTGCACTGTGCCTCCTTATCCTGATCCTGGTATTCGTATTCAGGATCTCTTTTACCATAAGAAGACCCCTTAAGCTCCTTGAGTCAGCGATGCTTGATATCACCAGAGGTAAGACCGATACCACTGTTGCTTATGAAGGTCCCAGGGAATTTGTTGAGATTGCGGACGCCTTCAATATGATGTCCACTGAGCTCCATGACAGTGAGAAGAAAAGAGCTGCCGCTGAGCAGGAGAAGCAGAAGATGCTGGCGGATATCTCCCATGACCTTAAGACTCCCATAACCGTTATTCAGGGCTATGCCAAGGCTGTGGCAGACGGACTTATCCCCAAGGAGGATGAGAAGAAATATCTTGATACCATTAGCAAAAAGGCAGACGGACTATCGGAGCTTATCAATACCTTTTATGAATATTCCAAGCTGGAGCATCCGGAGTTTCAACTTGTGCGTGAGACAGGGGATGTAGCTGAGTATTTCAGGGAATATCTGGCTCTTAAATATGAAGAGCTGGAGCTTGTGGGCTTTAATATAGAACCTGACATTCCCGATGAGAGAATCATGTACTCTTTTGATAAGATGCAGCTTAAGAGAGTATTTGAGAATATCATTTCCAATTCCATCAAGGCCAACAAGGAAGGAACAACAATTATCGCCTCCATGAAGAAGGCCGGAGATAAGATAATCATAAGGCTTGGAGACGACGGAGTTGGCATCCCCAAGAATCTTAGGAAAGACGTATTCAAGCCCTTCGTTGTGGGCAATGAGTCAAGAACCAGCGGACAGGGAACGGGGCTTGGACTTTCAATAGCCTACCTGGTGGTTAAGGCCCACGGCGGAACCATAAGGCTTCTTGATGAGGCTGAGGCAGAAGGAAAGACCATTTTTGAGATAGTACTGTAATGAGAATATAAGGCATTTATAGGGAGACGGCAAAAATGAAGATTACAGGAGCTTTGGTTTATACCGAGCAGCACGAATTTGTACGGAAGGAAGTTTATATCAGAGACGGGATATTTACTGATGGAGAGGGCTTTGATTCCGACGTGGAGGAGACCCTGGACGCATCAGGCCTTAGGCTTATTCCGGGACTGGTGGACATCCATTTCCACGGTGCTATGGGACATGATTTCTGCGACGCTGATCCCGAGGGACTTACAGCAATCGCTGAATATGAGGCCAGAAACGGTGTGACAGCCATATGCCCCGCAACCATGACCTACAGCGAAGAAATTCTTGGGAAAATAATGAATAACGCCGCCGATTGGAAGAACAAGAATCTGACAGAGAATCAAAAACAAGGCTGTGCAGACCTTGTGGGCATCAATCTGGAGGGCCCATTTATCAGCGGCAAGAAGCTGGGAGCCCAGAACCCCCAGTATCTTCACCTTCCGGACGTATCCATGTTCAGAAGACTGCAGGACAGGAGTGGAGGACTTATCAAGTTGGTGGATATTGCTCCTGAGGTTATAGGCAGTATGGAGTTTATCAAGGAGCTGTCTTCAGAAGTATGCATTTCCCTGGCCCACATGTGTGCCGGTTATGATACTGCAGTCAGGGCCTTTGAAGCCGGAGTAAGACATATGACGCATTTATTTAACGCCATGCCCGGAATAAACCACAGAGAGCCCGGCCCTATAATAGCAGCCCTTGAGAACAAGGCTGAAGTTGAGCTTATCGCAGATGGAGTGCATGTTCACCCTGCGATGGTGCGTTTTGTATTTGATACCTTTGGAGCAGATAAGGTCATTCTTATCTCTGACAGTATGGAGGCCACAGGCCTTCCCGACGGACAGTACAGCCTTGGAGGCCAGGCCGTCACCGTAAACGGCAACAAAGCAACCCTTACCTCTGACCCTGCCACAATCGCCGGCTCTGTAACCAACCTTTTTGACTGCATGAAGACAGCTGTTAAGGAGATGGGTATTCCCCTGGAGTCAGCAGTAAGAGCAGCCACAGAGAACCCCGCCAGATCCATCGGCGTCTTTGACAGCTACGGAAGTATTGCACAGGGGAAGGTAGCAAATGCTGTTCTTGTGGATGAGGAGCTGAGGATCAGGAAGGTTATTTTGCGCGGTTCAATTTATTGCTAAAACATGTACGAAAATGTGTTATTATATATTTAGCAGAAAACCCATGCCATATTAAATAAAGGGGGACACATTCATGTTAAGTGAGTATACCAAGATACCGGCGCAGATGAATTCAAATGTAGCACTTAAGATCATTCCGGGCCACTATGCCACGACCCATTCCCATGTAACACATTATATGGAAATCGGTACGCTGAAGACCCGTTGTAATGAAGCTCATGGCATTGCCAATATCCTTGCGCTTCACTATACTCTTTCAACACCGGTGGACACCATTGTGTGTGCCGATGGAACAGAGGTTATCGGAACTTACCTGGCTGATGAGCTCACCAAGGCAGGAGTACTTAACTGCAACGCTCATAAGACCATCTATGTTCTTGCTCCTGAGTATGCATCAGATGGACAGATCATATTCCGTGACAATCTGCAGCTGGCACTTCGCGGCAAGCATACATTACTTCTTCTTGGATCCCTTACAACAGGACGTACCCTGGAGAGACTTGCTGAGGGTGTAAGATATTACGGAGCTGAGATCACCGGCGCCTGTGCAATATTCAGTACGGTTAAGGCGGCAGCAGGACTTCCTGTTATTTCAGCATTCCATCCCGAGGAGATTCCGGGCTATGAATCCTATGATATTGCCGATTGCCCGCTCTGCAAGCAGGGAGTGCCCATAGATGCACTGGTTAACAGCTTCGGATACAGTGTGCTTAGGTAAGGCGCCCGGCAATTCTGAAGTTTATAATGAAATTATAAAGACAGTTATCTTTTTATAAAGGGTAGCTGTCTTTTTTTGGTATTTTTAGGCTGGTTTTAGGTAAGACGATTAGAATGGTCTTCGACTGAAAAAACAACATCAGGAAGGAGAGATTGCTTTGTGAAATACAGACATGAACTAAAGCATGAGATCACAACGGCGGACATGATCACCATAAGGCAGAGACTTCGCGCAGTGGCGGAGCCGGACAGACATGCTGTAGATGGTAAATATTTGATTCGAAGTCTTTATTTTGACACTCCCACGGACAAGGCGCTATTGGAAAAACAGAGCGGTGTCAGCCGGAGAGCTAAATTCCGAATAAGGTATTACAACGGCGACAGATCAGTTATTCATCTGGAAAAGAAGTGCAAAGTAGGTGGCCTTGGCTGCAAAACTTACGCGGATCTTTGTGAAGAACAGGCAGGAAGTATTGTAAACGGGGATATTCAGTGGATGAAGGATAGTGAGGATGAGCTTATTCGGGAATTGTATTCCAGGATGGTATCTGAGAGATTGGAACCAAAGGTAATCGTGGATTATACCAGAGAGCCCTTTATCTACAGTATTATCAGGAGTTCCTTGATCAGTTCTATACAAACGGATATCTCTCCGACCTTGTGACTGATACCTATGAGATGATCAAAGACTACGTGGACAGAGACCCCACAAAGTTCTGCACCTATGAAGAATTTGAGAAGGCTGTCAGCACCATGAGCACCTTCGTGGAACTCAGGTGCCAGAGCATCAGCGGACAGCTTGATGGAGCCATTGGCTCCACAGATTCGGAGCAAAACAGTAACGCGGCAGCGCTTATAGACGCATCTTCCATCAAACTTTCTGACCTGGGCTCCATGGGCAGAGGTGGCGGCGACCGCGACGACAAGAAGGGACCGGACAGCAGCAACCAGAACAATAACGGCCCTGATAGCAGCAAGCAGGATAGTAGCGACCAGGACAGCAATGAATCAGACACCCAGTCAGGTAGCGGATTCCCCGGAGGTGGCTTCCCCGGAGGAGGCGGATTCCCAGGAGGCGGAGATTTCCCAGGCAGTGATAGTTCCACAGACGGAGACAGTTCTTCAGGTGGAGATAACTTTCCCGGAGGTGGTGATTTTCCCGGCGATTTCAGCGGAATGAATTCAGGAAACACCACGAACTACATCTATCTGGGCGTCAGCGCTGCAGCACTTCTTCTTGCAATGATGTTTGCATTGCTATATCGAGGCAGAAGATAAAAAAATTATAAAAATACATACAAAAGCGACAATTAATAAACCTTTCTTTGTATAATATTATACAGAGAAAGGTTTTATCATGGAAAAATATCGGTATAGCAAAGCAGAATCGGAGTTAATAGCAAGTAGCTGCATTCCCATGGCCGTGTATCAGTACATCGACGGTAAGGCTGCGACTATAGCTATTTCTGCGGGCTTTTGTCAGATGCTGGGCTTCGAAGATATGGGTGAAGCCTTTGAACTTTTGAGCAACAGCATATACCGTGATGTCCACCCTGAGGACATTCCCAGGATCTACGAAGATATCTTAAGATTCGAAAGTGAAGGCGGAGAGTTCCGGACAATCTACAGATTTTTCAAAAACGATGAATACAGGATAATAAGAGCCATCGGTAAGCATGAAGAAAGAGATGGAATCAGACTTTCGGTGGTAACCTTTGCAGATGAGGGCTCCTATGAAGAGACCGGGGAGAATTTTGAGAAGTCCCTGGAGCTGACCTTTGGAATGAATCATTATCAAAAAGGCGCAAGCTTTTTTGACCGGGAGATGCTGAAAAAAGAGGAGAACAGGCAGTATATCCTGGAGAATTTCGACAGAGCTCTAAAAGAAGGCTGGATAGACATCCTATATCAGCCCATCATTCGTGCGGCCAACGGCAAAGTTTCCGATGAGGAGGCTCTTTCCAGGTGGATCGATCCCAAAAAGGGAGTATTCTATCCTGATGAATTCATCCCCATACTCGAAGAGAACAAGCTCATTCATAAATTAGACCTCCATGTGGCAAAGAAGGTTGTCAAAAAGATGCTGGCTCAGAAAGAGGCAGGCCTTTATGTGGTGCCTCAGACAATAAACTTATCCGGCTATGATTTTTACTTCTGCAACATGGTGGATGAGATAAAAAAGCTCCTGGACGAAGCAGACATCGACACCCATAAGATCACCATTGAGATAAAAGAGCGGACTGTGGCCAATGGCGTTAACTTTATCAAGGACCCGGTGGACAGATTTAAGGATCTGGGGTTCAAGGTCTGGATGGATGACTTTGGCGACAGGCACTCATCCCCTGCTGTTTTACAGAAGATTCATTTTGACGCCATCAAATTTGACATGCAGGTCATGAGAGAGTTTGGAAGCGGGGAAGAGAGCAGGATTATCATGGCAGAGATCCTGAAGCTCCCTATAGCCCTTGGACTGGAGACCGTTGTTGAGGGCGTTGAGACCAGGGAACAGGCAGAGTTCCTTAAGGAGATCGGCTGTACCAAGCTGCAGGGTTATTACTATGAAAAGCCCATAACCCTTCAGGAGATCATTGACAGAAACGAAAAGGGAATTCAGATAGGCTTTGAGAATCCCGATGAATCCGACTACTATGCCACCATTGGCAAGGTAAATATGTATGATATCTCCTATGCACTGGAATCCGATGAAAAGTTGAGCCAGAGCTATTTTGACACTCTGCCCATGGCCATTTTTGAAATGGACGATGAAGCCATCAGCATGATCAGATCCAACCGAAGCTTCAGAGAAGAATTCGGAGATTATTTTGCAAAATATATGAAGGATGGCCGGCTCTTCATAGGACAATACAAGACAGAAAGCGGCGCTATCTTCCATAATGCCCTGATAAAATGCGCAAGGGATGGCGAGAACGTCATCATGGATCTGCGTCTTATTGATGGCAGGACCGCGCATCTTTTTATCAGGGAACTCACTGTGAATCCGGTAAAAAATACTACAGCCTTAGCCCTTGTGGCCATAAGCGTGGCCCAGGATAAGGATGAGGGTCTGGGCCTTACCTATTCCGAGATGGCAGCAGCCCTTTCCACGGACTATATCTATGTTTATCTGGTGGATCTGGACACGGAGAATTATGTGGAGTATTCCTCCAAGACCGCCGGAGCTGATTTTTCAAATGAGAGGCATGGCTCGGGATTTTTTGAGGAAGCCCGGGAAGCTGCCAAAAATATGATATTTGAGGAAGACCTGGATGAATTCCTCCAGAGCTTTTCAAAGGAAAAGGTAATAAAGAGCATAGAGGACAGCGGAAGCTTTACCTACAGCTGCCGTCTGTATATCAAGGGCTGGCCCACCTATGTTCATATGAAGGCGGGACTTACCAGCACGAAAGGGATAAAAAATGCGATCATATTGGGTGTCAGCAATATCGATGCGCAAAAGAGGCAGCAGGAGGCCTATGAACGTCTCAAGGAGGAACGCATTACCTACAACAGAGTGGCGGCCCTTTTCGGAGATATAGTGGCTATTTATACCATAGATCCCGATACGGAAGAGTATCACAAATATGTGGAAAGTGAGCAGCTCAAAGATATCGGTATTGGCATGAATGGTGACAATTTCTTTGAGGAATTCCGCCACTCGGGAATGAAAAATGTCTATCTCGAGGACATTGATGTATTCTTAAAGGAATTCACCAGAGATAAGGTCCTTAGAAGTGTGGAGAGGCAAAAGTTCTTCTCCATGAATATCAGGATCATGCTGGGAGGCGAGCCCAGATATACCAATATTAAGGCTGCCATGATATCTGAAAGAGGCGGCAGCCAGCTGATAGTAGGTCTTATAAATATCGACGACCAGGTAAAAAGAGATCTTGAATACGCCAGCAATCTGACAGCGGCCCGCAATGAAGCCAATCTCGATGCTCTTACAGGAGTGAAGAACAGACATGCCTACATAGACGTGGAGGAGCAGCTTGACAGGCTTATCGATGAGCGCAAGATCACGGATTTTGCAGTAGTGGTTTGTGACATCAACGGACTTAAGCAGATCAACGACAACCTCGGTCATAAGGCCGGTGATGAATACCTAAAGAGCGGCTGTGAGCTGATATGCGATATCTTCAGGCACAGTCCCGTATTCAGAGTGGGCGGCGATGAATTTGTAGTCATCGTTCAGGGTCATGGCCTAGGCAAGATTGATAAGCTGATGAAACTTATTCAGGACCGCAATGAGGAAAACATGAAGGGCGGCAAAGTAATAGTGGCAGCGGGAATGAGCCATTATCAGAACGATGCCAGTGTCAGTGCTGTATTTGAGCGTGCCGACGCAGCAATGTATGAGAACAAAGTTCGACTTAAGATGATGCAAAAAGAGCTTAAGGTATAAAAATGATTTTTGCATGAATATACGGTTATGCCTTTCCCCGGCCACAGGATATGTGTTATCATGGCTCTATGTCAGGAAAAGGGGAATAGACATGAGAACAGGACTGGTAATGGAAGGCGGCGCTATGCGAGGTATGTTTACCTGCGGCATTCTTGACGTCTTCATGGAAAACGGCATAACCTTTGATGGAGCGGTGGGAGTATCCGCAGGAGCGACCTTTGGCTGTAATATCAAATCAAGGCAGCCAGGAAGAGCCGTCAGATATAACAAAAAATATTGTACAGACAAGCGCTATCACAGCGTTTCATCTCTGATCAGGACCGGCGATATCTACAACGTGGAGTTCTGCTATGACGAACTTCCTTACAAGCTGGACAAGTGGGACATAGACACTTTTTCCAAAAGTCCAATGGAATTCTACTGTGTGGCTACGGATATGGGAACCGGCAAGGCAGAGTATCACAGGTGTATTGACGGCAAGAAGGAGGATATAACCTGGATTCAGGCTTCCGCCTCCATGCCTGTTGTATCCCGACCTGTGGAGATAGCCGGCAAAAAGTATCTGGACGGCGGCATGTCCGATTCCATTCCGCTTAAGTTTCTTGAGGGAAGGGGCTATGACAGGATTCTGGTTATTGAGACCCAGCCAGCCGATTATGTGAAAAAGCCACAGAAGTACATGCCCCTTATAAAGCTTATGTACGGCAAATATCCTCAGATGGTCCGCTGCATGCAGGAGCGCCATCTTATGTACAATGAGCAGAAAGGCTATGTCCGTGAAAAAGAAAACAGCGGAGAGATATTTGTTTTAAGGCCTGCAGAGCCCCTTCATATCGGCGCTGTGGAGAAAGATCCGGCAGAGCTTCAGAGAGTATATGACCTGGGCAGGGCAGCTGCTACCGCAAGATTGGAAGAGATTAAGGCATTCCTTCGATGAAGGAGTGCTTTTTTTATGCATTTATTTGCATATTGGGTTGAAGGGGAGGACCCAATACTTTACAATGGGTATTAAATGAGGTTTTTATGGAATTAAGTTTGGAGGAAATTTATGAAGACATTTGAAGGATTTATGTTTGGCGCCAATCTGGGTGGATGGCTCTCCCAGTATGACGACGACAGCAAGGAGCATTTCGATACGTTCATTACTGAGAACGATATCGAGAAGATCAAGAAGGCGGGCTTTGACCATGTCCGTGTTCCTGTTGACTACGTGATAATCGAGACTGAAGAGGGCGATCCCATTGAATCAGGCTATGAGTATATCGCCAATTGCATCAAGTGGTGCAGGAAGAACGGCCTGAATATGGTACTTGATCTTCACAAGTGCTACGGTTATTCCTTTGATCCCCTTGATACAGGAGCAAGCAAGGAGAAGTTCTTCTATGATGAGGCGCTTCAGCAGCGTTTTTATAAGACCTGGGAGACCATTGCCAAGAGATTTGCCGCAGATGCGGATATGCTTGCATTCGAGCTTTTGAACGAGGTTGTTTCACCAAAGGTTGTGGATGAGTGGAACGAGATCTCAAGAAAGTGTTCCCTGGCCATCAGACAGTACGCACCCAATTCTTACATCATCATCGGTGGCGTGTGCTACAACAGCGTAACCAGCGTACCTCTTCTTGGTAAGCCCATCGATGACAAGATCGTTTACAATTTCCATTGCTACGAGCCCTTCATCTTTACTCATCAGAGAGCTTTCTGGGTTGAGAACATGCCTAAGGACCTGGTGGTTGATTATCCCGGCAGCCTTGATGAGTACAGAGAGAAATCCAAGGAGCTGTCACCTGCCCTGGCAGATGCCATCAACAGAGGCGAGATCACAGAGATTGGACCTTCCTACTTCGAGAGCATCTTTGTTCCCGCTGTTGAGACTGCTGAGAAAGAGAATGTTAACCTTTACTGCGGAGAGTACGGCGTAATCGAGCTTGCCGATACAGAATCCGCCAAGAGATGGTTTGATGATATCCACAGCGTATTTAATAAGTACAATATCGGTCACGCTGTTTGGAATTACAAGGAAAAGGACTTCGGAGACACAGTACAGAAGTGCTTCTTCTAAAATATTAAAAATGGAATAAGCTTAGGAGCTTACATTTACTATGGATAAAAATTTGGAACCTCTATTTACACCTTGGAAAATCGGCAATGTGGAGATAAAGAACAGAATAGTTTTGACATCCATGGGCGGAACGGATCTTTTCGGTTGGATGGAAAAGAATCATTTCGACGAGGCCGGTGCAGACTTTATCCTGGAGGTTGCCCAAAATAACGCGGGACTTCTTCTTCCCGGTTGCCAGCCGGTCTACAATCCCATGTACGGCCAGTGGCTCCATAAGAATAAAAAGATGTACAAGGATCTGGCGGAGTGGATGCCAAAATTCCACGCCACCGGAGCCAAGCTCTTTGTGCAGCTCACAGCGGGCTTTGGCAGATCCTTTACCGTCAGTCCCATGATGGAGAAGCTGTATAACAATGGCTTTTTGAGGGTTTTATCGAGGCCCGTCATGGATCTTGACAAGATAACCGCCAGTGCCAGTCCCTCTCCCAACAGATGGTCGGACAAACTCCCCTCCAGGGAGATGACGGTGGCCGAGATACAGGAGTTTGTTAAGGCCTTCGGCAAGACCGCTGCGCTTCTTAAGGAGGCGGGAGTTGACGGAGTAGAGGTACATGCTGTACATGAGGGCTATCTTCTTGATCAGTTTACTCTTGGATATGTCAACAAGAGAACCGATCAGTACGGCGGAAGCTTTGAGAACAGATATCGCTTTGCGGTGGAAATAGTTCAGGAGATTAAAAGAGTATGCGGTAAGGATTATCCTGTATCCCTGCGCTACAGTGTGATTTCCAAGACCAAGGGCTTCAGACAGGGAGCACTTCCCGGCGAAGAGTACGAGGAAGTTGGAAGAGACTTTGAGGAGTCTGTTAGGGCTGCCAAGTACCTTCAGGACGCAGGCTACGACATGCTTAACTGTGATAACGGAACCTACGACGCCTGGTACTGGGCTCATCCCCCTATCTATATGCCGGAGAACTGCAATCTGTCCGACGTGGAGGCTCTTAGAAGGCACGTGGATATTCCCGTGGTCTGTGCCGGAAGGATGGACCCCAAGGTTGCTGCAGATGCAGTGGACAAGGGAAGTATCGACGGAGCGGGCTTTGCAAGGCAGTTCCTGGCTGACCCTGAGTGGGTTACCAAGCTGATGGCCGGAAAGAGCGAGGATATCAGACCTTGTATTCTCTGCCACAACGGCTGTTTTAACATGTGTCATTACAAGGGAGTCCCCAACGACCAGGATCTCTATGATAGTCTTCATCTTGCAAGATGTGCTGTTAACGCCGAGACCATGCAGAAGGACAAGCATCATATCAAAAAGACAGGGCACCCTAAAAAGGTCATCGTCATCGGCGGCGGAATAGGTGGCATGGAAGCTGCCAGAGTTCTTAAGCTAAGAGGCCATGAACCTGTGATCTATGAGAAGAGCGGAGAGCTGGGCGGCACCTTTATCGCAGCCAGCGCAGAGTCCTATAAGGGGAAGCTCCGCGAGCTCCTTGAATGGTATCGCAGACAGATGGAGGAGCTTGGCATAGAAGTTCATCTGAACACTCCCATCAAGGACGTGGGCAGATTCTGGAGAAGTGACATAATAATCGCAACAGGTGCCAAACCAAGATTTCTTGGCAACACTCCCGGTCAGGAGAAGATGATCGAAGCCTGTGATTATCTAAGGGGCAGGGAAGTTGGACAGAGAGTTGCGATCATAGGCGGCGGTCTCTCAGGCTGTGAGATAGCCTATGAGCTGGCTCTTCAGGGCAAGACTCCCATTATCGTGGAGATGAAGGACGACCTCATTTCCCAGAAGGGCGTATGTCTTGCCAATAGTTCATACCTCAGGGAGTGGTTTGCACTTCATAATGTAGAGGTGCATCTTGAGACCGGACTTAGCGAAGTCTGGGACGGTTATATCATCTGCAATGACAAAAAGGGCGACAGTTTCAGGATAGACTGCGACAGCGTTATCAGCTGCGTAGGATATATCCCCAACCCCGTTGTCAAAGAGAATGAGAAGACCAGCAACATGGACTACGTAGGCGACTGCAAAGAAGTAGGTAATCTTCGCAGCGTTATATGGCGAGCCTATGAAGTTGCCATGAGAATCTGAACAATAGGCCTCAAGTTATTTAATGTGATCAATTCCCGAAAACAGTTAGTGCTATTCGCAGCAAGTTCCTTTTTGACCAATGCACTTATTTATTATGTGCTTCGGAGTTATATCTTTTGCGCTGGTACTGTTGTATGTCATAATCCTGATCGATCCCATGTCACGTAAGACGAGGGCAGTTGCCTGAGGGAAGACAGATTGATGCAGGGAATCATTTGCTTTGAGAGAAGAGATGCCTATGCGACTTTTTATAGCGATTAACTTTGACGAAAACATGACCGATGCCCTTATTGAAATGCAGGACGATCTCATGAGATGGGGCGTGAACGGCAATTTCACCCGTGAAGAGAACCTTCACATGACCCTTGTATTCATCGGTGAGAGCGACGAACCGGAAAAGATTGAAGAGATAATGAGGGATGTTCCCCTCAGATCTTTTACCCTGCAGCTATCAGGAATGAGGCGGTTCAAAGACATGATATTCGCCAATATAGAAGACAATCCTGACCTAAACGACTACGTCAAGCGCCTTAGACACGCCCTCGCCGACAACGACATCGATTTTGATAAAAAGAAATTTGTGTCCCATATAACTCTTGTAAGACGGGCCAGCGGAGCCAAGGATATTCCGATGGGGTATGATGGGACTATGCATGAAAAAATGCGGGTAAACGGCATATCCCTGATGAAATCCGAGCAGGGCCGCCGCGGTATGGTCTATACGGAGATTGGGTATGTGAGGGCGTTTTGATTTGATGCTGGTTCTTTTTTTATGCTGAGCATATAATATAGGTGTAACAGTTCGTTATATTGTTGGAGGAGGTACAAAAATGGGAGACATCGCAGCAATACTCAAACAGATCAATGGCAACAAAGAACTCATGGCTCAGATCGCCAAGGCCGATCCGGCTCAGGCAAAAGACCTGCTGAAGAAAGCTAACATCGACGTCAGCGAGGCAGATATCAAGTTAGTCCAGTCCGCTGTGGCAGATGGTAAGCTTGATCTGAATGATATCAAGAATATTGCAGGTGGGTTATTCAAAAAGTAATGTGGTTTAACAAGGCGGCGCAGATCTTTTTGAAATCGTTCCTGAGCAGCCCTATACTGCTGCAGATATTAAATGGACCAATCCGCTTGCAAGATGCAACAAAGAGCAGATTGCCAGGAAGGATGTTCCTGTTAAGGGCACCATTGAGAACTTTGACAGTTACGATACTGTCTACATTGGCTTTCCAATTTGGTATGGCCAGGCGCCAAGAGTGGTATACACATTCTGCAAGGACTATGACTGGAAGGGTAAGACCATCCATGCCTTTGCTACATCCGGTGGCAGCAGAATAGGCAAAACAGCTGAGAAGCTTGAACCATCACTTCCGGGAGCTGCATCAGTCGATGCCAAGCTCGTGCATTCCGCAGCAGAACTATGAATATTAGCATTGAAAAAGCCTTCAGGGAAACCTGAAGGCCTTTTTACACACCCAAATATATATTTATGCGAAATGTACTCTGCGTACAGTTGTTCCGAAAGGCATAAGTGCAACCTTTGCAATCTTGAAGAACTGCTTTCCGAAAGGAATTCCCACAATAGTGATGCAGAGGAGACATCCGATTACAAAGTTGATAAATGCAAGTTCGATTCCGCTTACGAGGAACCAGACAAAATTAAGCAGGAATGAGAAGCATCCGCCTTCGTTCTCGACTTCTTTGCCAAAAGGGTTAAATGAGATAGATGCAAGCTTGAAGCACTGCATTCCCACAGGAATTCCAACTATTGTAACGCACCACAGAAGGCCTGCGATCATCCATGCACACCAGCTGATGAAGCCACCACATAATATCCAAAGTAAATTTGCTAATATTCTCATTTCATTATTCTCCTTTTTATTCCACATTTTGTTTGCCGATTATATATACGAATTAATTATACACTATGGCAAAATTTTTTTTCTAACATGGTAAAATAATCGGGAAGCATTGAATAATGTTTATATGAATGAGGAGAGGTGTGTATGATTAAAGCTGTAATATTTGACATGTTTGAAACGCTCGTTTCAATGTTTTCCGGTGATACTTATTTTAGTGAAGATATGGCGGCAGACTTACAGATCGAGGTCGCTGATTACAAAAATGCATGGCATACCACAGAACATGACAGAAGCTGCGGTAACTGCACAATAGAGGAAGGAATTAAAACAACCCTTGAAATGCTTGTGGCCTACAGCGAGGAATCCGTTAAGCTTATCGCAGATAAGCGAAGAAAGAACCTTGAAGGGATATTTGAACGAACTCCCGAAGAAACCATAGCTCTTTTACAGGAACTTAAGAAACGAGGCATTAAGATTGGCCTTATAAGCAACTGTTATTCCGATGAGGCTGATGTTATCAGAAAAAGCTCAATTTTCCCTTACTTAGATGTAGCAATGCTCTCATACGAGCAGGGAACCTGTAAGCCTGATCATGAAATATATAAGAAAGCAATGGATAAGCTTGGAGTTACTGCCTCGGAATGCCTGTTTGTCGGAGATGGTGGGTCAAAGGAGCTCTTTGCTGCCAGAGACCTTGGAATGAAATGCCTTCAGGCACAGTACTTTGCTGATCTGGCCTTTGAGCCGCATATTCCCTGCTACAAGCTTGATGACTTTGAACATGCATATACGCAGGAGGATATTTTGAAGGCGGTTGACAGTGAGTAACAGAGATTAGTATAAAAATAACTATGATATCTCCGGAATTGCCTATTTCACGTAATTTTACATAAAATCACATAGATTTACACCAATTTTTTTACATAAAGAGCAGTTGTTCTTAAGCAGAATGACTGCTCTTTTCTTTGATGAACACATTTTTAGTGGCAAGGCAAACCGCAATGAGTTTCATATAATTGCAGGCGAGCATCCGGTTGGGATCCTCAGCAAGGGGATTCAAGTAAGCGGAAGCATTATGTAATATTACCGCTGCTTTCATTGCCTTGGTGTGTCAGGCTAAAGAGAATTTTTAATTCTTTGCCACCTTCCTGCATACCGCGTTTGATCCATTCCAGCATCCATCCGTAAATGCCATATGCCCAAAAAGATTTCATATATGCTTCAAGGTTGGGCATTTCAGGCATTATCTGAATGGTGCTAATTATGGTTTCCATCATGATGGAGGACATACCTGCATTATAGAGAATGGTATAAAACTCTCTATGATCACGGTAAAAATCGAATAATGAGGGGAACAAACTCTCCGGCGTTGATTCGGGGTTAGACTCATATAGCTTTCCCCATTCCTTAATGAGCCGGTCCGACTCTTCTTTCAGAATATCCTCTTTGTTCTGGTAGTTGCGGTAAAAAGAGACGCGTCCGATTTCGGCTTTGCTTGTTAGTTCGCTAACAGAAATATCGGAGAGAGGCTTCTCCTTCAGAAGATCAAGAAGCGCAGTTAGGATCTGCTTTTTGACATATGTATTTTTTTGTTCATTGTTCATATTCATGCGATGAAACAAACCTCCCGGATATGTATCATTTTGCTGAAACACTTGTATCACCAATGAATTTATGATACATTTGTTTCATCGAGCTGTCAAGGAGGTTACCATGAAAAAGGCCATGAAGATTGTTTTGATTTTGCTGGGTGTCATACTCATCCTGCTTATAGCTGTGTTTTTTTATATCAAATCCAAACTCCCAAACGGAGGCGGAAATAATGACATCACGGAAGGGTATTATGAGCGCTTTCAGTCCGATGAACCACTGGAGATCCGGTACGCAAATCCGGGTTCATTTGAGACAAGCTGCACCGAGTTTACCTCTGATAATGAATCCATCGGAAAGGTAAGAGCCTGGTATCCGACAGAATTGGAAGGCAGTGATAAAATTTGGCCGATGATTATGGTTGTCAATGCCAGCGGAACGCCTGCTTCATCCTATGAGCCATTCTTTCCGCGTCTTGCTTCATGGGGCTTTGTAGTGGTTGGCAATGAAGACGGGCAGACCGGAAACGGTCAGACAGCATCCATTACATTAGATTTCATGCTGAATGTTCCGTCTGACAGCGTTCTTGCAAGAAAAATAGATTACCATAACATGGGAATCATCGGATACTCCCAGGGAGGAGCCGGTGCGATCTGCGCAGTAACGAAATATGAAAATGGTGCGTATTACAAAGCTATGTTTACCGGAAGTGCTGCGTATCCAACACTTGCCAGAAACATGGGCTGGGAATATGACGCCTCTAAAGTGACGATCCCTTATTTTATGGTAGCTGGAACGGGAAAGTCGGACGATTCCGGGTCTGATCCTGAAACAAGCTATGGAGGTGTTTCCCCGCTTTCAGCACTTACATCGAACTACAACAGTATCTCTGATGATGTGCAAAAGGTGCGTGCAAGAGCTGTTGGCGCTGAGCATGAGCAGATGCTGATGCGTTCGGATGGATATATGACAGCATGGATGCTGTATCAGCTTGCAGGAGATGAAGAGGCGGCTGCAGTCTTTGTTGGGGAAAATGCAGAAATCCTGCATAATAATAACTGGCAGGATGTGGAGAAGAATCAATGAACGAGAAAAAGAAGAAAACGATTCGAAAAATTTTGATTATATTTTTCATCATACTTGCGGTTCTGGCAGGAGGGATATTGTTTGTCCTGACACATACGCAGATCATTGTTGGTATGATTCAAAAGCTATCGGCAAGTACAGTGAATACGGCCAATCTCTATGAGCCGCTTGGAGAACCTATGGAAGGCTTAAAGGACAATGGACAGTATGTCATTACAGAGGTCAAGTATTCTGAAAACTATCCGAACAGCTACCTTGATATCACCTATCCAAGCAAGGATAGGGATGCATCAAATCCGACGCTTATATACTTTCATGGCGGAGGTTTTTTCGGAGGAAGCAAAAGCGTAGGAGATCCGCTTGCTGAGAGTGATGCTACGGCGCTGTTGGATGATATTTGCGCAGAAGGGTTTAATCTTGTAAATATTGACTACGTGTTGGTGCCGGAATATCATTTCCCGGATCCCTTGGTTCAGGCAAATGAAGCATTTCGATTTTTGATGGATCATTCGGAAGAATATCATTTGGATATGAACAGGGTGGTGATTATGGGATCATCTGCCGGCGCAATCATGACAAGCCAGCTGGGAAGTGTTGTTACTAATCCAGAATACGCTGATACTTTGGGAATTACTCCTGAATTAAAGCCGGAGCAGATCAAAGCGGTTGTTATTGATGATGCCCCTCTTGCATATAACAAGTTTTCTTTAGGAACAAAGATCCTTGTCGGAAACTATGTAAAGGGTTCAATATTCCTTAATCGTGAGGAAGTAAACAGATATAACAACATCCTTTGGGTTGATTCTAATTATCCACCTGCTGTTCTTTTGGGAAGCGAATATTACGTGGATATGCGCGATATGGATAAGGCCCTGACAGAAGCAGGAGTAGTACATGAATTGATCGATCCTCTTGCAGAAAGAAATATGGAGATGCAGCATTGCTTTGTTGCTTCGGAACGAGTGAACGATGTTGCGAGGGATGCATTTAATAGGATGATAGCGTTCATTAAAAGTCAGAATCCAGGTGTTTAACTGCACCTGGAAATTTTTTTGAAAAATTTGATGTAACCATTGCAACTACATCTGCCACGAAGTAAAATGGTGGCAGGAGGAATAGAATAATGCAGATATCAAGCAGATTTACGGTTGCACTTCATATTTTTACATGTGTGGATACATTTAAAGATGAACACAAGGTAACGAGCGATTTTCTTGCAGCCAGTATTAATACCAATCCTGTCATCATTAGAAAGATACTTACTCAGCTTAAGAATGCAGGACTAATAAATGTTATCAGAGGAACAGGCGGAATAGAGCTTACAAGAGATCTTAAAGATATAACTTTTTATGATGTGTATCAGGCAATTGAGCCTTTGGAGGATGGAGATCTATTCAGATTTCATGAATCACCAAATCCAGAGTGCCCTGTTGGTAGGAATATCCATTCGCTATTGGATGATAAGTTGAAAAACATCCAGGAAGCGATGGAATCAGAGATGAAAAAATACACTCTTAATGATTTAAGATCCGGAATGCAGGAACTGTTGGCAAAAGAAGCTTAACAATGAGACTCTGAGGCGTTTTCTTCAGAGTCTTTTTTAGAAGGACGTGGAATATGGAAACTAAGGCTATGCCAAAGAATACAACACAGGAAGAACGTCTTGATTATCTTGTAGAAGAGTTCAAGGCAGATTCTGCTGAATATAAGGAATTACAGACTCCAAATAGTACGGAAGATAAAAGACGAATCTTAAGGTCACTTATGAACATCCGTATGCCAAAAGAATTGTCCTCTGAAGTAATGGAAGTACAGGATGAATATCTGACAGAAAGAGCAGCTGAAAAGGGTGTGGTGAATCTATCAGACATCCCTGTTATCAGGGATGGACTTTCTATCTGGCAAGGAGATATCACAAGACTTTCGGTGGATGCTATTGTTAATGCGGCTAATTCGCAGATGCTCGGCTGTTTTGTCCCGATGCATACATGCATAGATAACTGTATCCATACTTTTGCAGGAGTGCAATTAAGAGCTGAGTGCAACAGGCAGATGAATGAACTTCGAATCAGATATGGAAGAGATTATGAGCAGCCGACCGCCGTTCCAATGCTCACTGAAGCGTATAATCTTCCGGCAAAGAAAGTTATTCATATAGTAGGACCAATTGTCCAATACAAACTTACTCCTGAATTGGAAAAGGATTTGGAGAACTGCTATAGAAACATTTTGGATATGTGTGCTGAAAATGGCCTAAAGAGCGTTGCTTTTTGCTGTATTTCGACAGGGGTATTTCATTTTCCTAACAAAAAAGCGGCTGAGATTGCGGTTAAGACTGTATCAGAATGGCTCCGTGATAATCCTGGTAAGGTAGAAAGGGTGATATTTATTGTTTTCAAAGATGAAGATAAGGCCATTTATGAAAAACTTATATGATGATATGCCTAATGGTTATCAGGAAACTATAGAGAAAGGAATGAATGCTGTGAGATACTTTACTACAAACATGTCCTATGGTAAGGGAAACAAAGAAGAACAGATAAGCAGACTTAAAACAGAAATCAAAGAAGCAGATGCCATTGTTATAGGTGCGGGTGCAGGATTATCAACATCAGCAGGGTTTACTTACAGTGGAGAGCGCTTTGAAAAATACTTCTATGACTTTGCCAAAAGATTAGGGATAAGAGATATGTATTCAGGTGGATTCTATCCGTTTCCGAGCGAAGAAATACGCTGGGCCTGGTGGGCGAGACATATTTATTTTAACAGATATATTGATGCTCCAAAGCCAGTGTATAGGGATCTTCTTAAGATGGTTTCCGATAAGGATTATTTTGTTATCACAACAAATGTAGATCACCAGTTTCAAAGAGCAGGTTTTGACAAGAAAAGACTATTCTATACTCAGGGTGATTATGGTTTATTTCAGAGTGTGAATCCTGCTATTCAGAAAACCTTTGATAATGAAGAGTGGGTAAAGAAAGCTATGGAAGCACAAGGTTTTGTAAGAGATGATCAGGGAGTATTTCAGGTACCGATTGATGGTAAGCTACTGATGGAAATTCCTTCTGAGCTGATTCCAAAGTGTCCTGATGACGGCTCTGATATGACTATGAATTTGAGAGCTGATGATTCTTTTGTTGAAGATGAAGGATGGCATAGGGCATCTGCGGCATATTCTGATTTTATTCGTAGACATGAGAATCTTCATGTTCTTTATCTTGAATTGGGAGTAGGAGCTAATACGCCCGTAATAATAAAGTATCCGTTCTGGCAGATGACGCTGGCAAATGAAAAAGCTGTATATGCCTGCTTAAATTATGGTGAAGCTTTCTGTCCGGAGGAAATTGAAGATAGAAGTATATGCATTGATGGTGATATTGCAAACATATTACAAGAGCCTTGACCGAAATTGACTCGTTTTGTCTCGTCTCGACCGACATTAGCACTTTTCTTATAGATTTAATGGTGCTATCATTGCGAAAATACGTGATAACAGTCTAAAGATAAAGCTGTGTCACGTAGATAGGCACGCTACTGTATAATCTGAAGAACGTAGCGTGCCTATTTCGCATTTACTGTATTTTCTTATCTAAATGACATTGGAACTGTCCCCGTGACTTCCCGTCCCCGTGACTGCCCTGACCGGTATTACATTATTTCAGCCTCTGCGCCTGATCATATATCCCCTTCAGCAGAATATCAAACTCATCAAATTTCTCCACCGCTGTCCTTGCTCCCTCTTCGCCCATACTGGACAAAGATGCCACCTGCTCACTTGTGGCGGCGAGGCTCGCAATATTATTATTGATCTCCGTTGCACTTCTTCCTATAGCTTCTATGGAAGTACCGATATCATTAAATCTTCCTATAAGGTTTCCAACGTTCTCCCCGATCTCTTCAAAAGTATCTGCGGTCTCTCTGATAAGAATGTCCTGAGCCTTGACAGACTCAGCTGCCGCATTGGTAGAGTCTACCGCATTCTGAACATCAGCGGAAAGCTCCTGCATGATGCTGGTAATCTGATTTGAAGCACTGCTGGTCTGCTCCGACAGCTGCCTTATCTCATCGGCAACCACAACGAAACCTTTCCCGGCTTCTCCCGCACGCGCTGCCTCAATTGAAGCATTGAGCGCAAGAAGATTGGTCTGCTTTGATATCGATATGATGGAACCGACAATCTTCTCAACCTTTTCGACCTTCTCAGTGACAGCTTTTGTGGATGCCACCGTCTTATCACTCATCTCAACAACATTTGCGGTCTTGTCCTTGAGCTGGTCGATGACCTTAGTCCCATCAATAACGGCTTTCTGCGTGCTCTCGGACATCTCAACCATCTGATTTCTCTTGGCATCAGCCACTTCCGTCTGCTCATGGATATCTGCTATCTGATGTGACTGCTCTGTCACGGCAGCTGCGGTATGTCCTGTGCTGCCCGCGATTTCCCTCATGCCATCGTGGTTTCTTCCTATGATGCTCTTTAACTCATCGACTTCCCCATGGGCCTCATCAAACAGCCCCGTAATTTCCTTGGCGATCTCCACCATCTGGATACGGGTCTTTTCCTGGGTCTCCTGCCCTTTCTTGATGGCCTCGTCGTCCTCTCTTACCAGGGTCCGCCTCATCTTAAGCGACTCTATTCCGGCAATTCCCGCAAGAATGATTATGAAACTGGCCACAAAATGGTCCCTGGGTATCGAACCTGTAGCAATAAGATTTCTGACCAGGACAATAAGTCCGCCTATGGTCATAGTCATC
This sequence comes from Butyrivibrio sp. DSM 10294, assembly GCF_028539135.1. Lineage (NCBI taxonomy): Bacteria > Bacillati > Bacillota > Clostridia > Lachnospirales > Lachnospiraceae > Butyrivibrio > Butyrivibrio sp. DSM 10294. Next base: position 105,018 of record NZ_JANSWL010000080.1, read on the forward strand.
TGTCCCACCACATAGAGCCTTAAGTCCAGATAAAGAATACACGACAGCATTACCGGTATCGCGAATGCATAAAAAATCATTTCATTTTGTATTATCATGATAATGATATAGTAAAGAGTCGGACCTCCAAGAATGACCACTGCGCCAAACCTGGTCTCTCTGAATTTGATAAATCCAACCGTCATCTGCAGCACACCTGCCAGGACAGCGACAATCTCGATGACAAGCCCCAGGCTCATTCCGTGTGTTGCAGCATCCAGCACTACCATTAAAAGCGCAGTAAAGGCAATAATAAGGTTGATCTGAAATACTTTTTTGTTTGATCTTGCATACTGGTCAGGGGTCATATAATTATCTCCTTTAGCCATGAAAACAGAATTTAACTGTACAATAACTGACAAGTATAATTATACAATATTTCATTGTGAATAATTATTAAATAACGCTAAAACCAATCTTGCATCCGGTTATGAAGTCAGTCATGGGAAAACTATCGACTGACCGTATGCAAGATTGGTTTTTACGCCGTCGCGTTTTATAAAATCCGTTGAGTATCAACATCGTATTACATATAATTGAAAGTAAGGATTTACCGTCATAATGAGAGCGGTTCAGACGACAAAACAGAAGACAGATCTGAAAATGAAGACATGAGGGACGGAGGTTAGGATATGATTTTTCATCAGTCTATGGTTAAAATTATTGCCGTGATACTGGCATTTATAGGTCTGTGCGTTGGTGTGAATGTTACCTTTTTTCAGACACGGGGGTTTGTGGAAACAACAGCCGTGATTACAGACCTTACAGAGGAAGGGAGCGGCGATGATACAACCTATCGGCCCACTGTGGAGTATGAGGTTGACGGCGAAACTTATATCGTTAAGCTTGATAATTCCGTTAAAGCCGATAGTGTAGGCAATACGATCACTGTTTTATACGATCCGTCAAACCCGGAGCTTGCCTATGGCAAAAACGGGATGGGCATTTATCTGCTGATCGTCTGCCCGCTTATTCTGGCATTTGTTTTAATCTCTATTTTCAAGGGAAGAAGGGAAAGGCAGGAGAACAAGGAACGTCAGGAATTAAGTGGATATACAGGTTATGCTCCGCATGTTGCGGGAGGGGAAAGAGAACTCTATTTCCTTACTGACCTTGGCACCCCCAAGGCGGGTCATCGAATTGAAGATGAAAACAGAAGAGTGCTTTATGAGGCAAAAATGACAAAATTCGGTGTGGCTGTTGACTATAAATTTGATTTCATAGACCATGAACATGGAAAGACTGTTCCACATCTCGTAGGACAGGTGCTTGAGAGCACCTGGGGTACTCTTCTTGCCGATGTTCATGATACATTTGAATTTGACGGCGTGGATATATGGAAGCATTTGAAGCAAAATGGCATAAGTGTCGAGTCATCTGTCACAGCGGGTGAGGGTGCGCTTGTAGGAATGGAATATCGCATTTTGCGGGACGGAGAAGAAATTGCACACGCTGTGCAGACAAGTCAGTTCCCACATGAGGAAGATACAGACGCACATAAAGTGGAAGGCAAGATACCTATTCCGGGCTTTTATCGTATTTGGACGACAGAGGTATATCTTGATCTGCTGTTTGTTACGCTTATGGCCTTCGCCAGAAGCGGAGCCGGTGATGACAAGGGCGGCACCTACGGAGCTATACTTGGAACACTTGATAAAATGAAAAATAATGAAGGAAATATATGATAAGAGGATAATACTGATAGCAGAGTATATAGGAATATAAAAAAGAATATGAAATAAAACAACAAACGATTCAGTATGAAAAGATGCCATTACATGTTTTTACAAATCCGTCCTGACATGGTAATATATATTCGCTGTGTCAGGACTATTTTTATGTCACAATGTGCCATAACGCATAATTAATACAAAAATGGTGCCCGGCGTGGTGCTTGGTACAACAAGCTGAGATAACAAATGGCTTAAATAAAGCATTTTTAAAAGGAGATATATAAAAAATGAAACTAGGAATCGTAGGTTTACCAAACGTAGGTAAGTCAACACTTTTTAATTCACTTACAAATGCAGGAGCGCTTGCAGCAAACTATCCTTTCGCTACAATTGACCCCAACGTGGGCGTAGTTGCAGTACCGGATAAGAGGCTCAAGCTCCTTGGAGATCTGTATAATTCCAAGAAGGTTACACCTGCCACCATCGAGTTCGTTGATATCGCAGGACTTGTTAAGGGCGCCAGTAAGGGGGAAGGCCTTGGTAACCAGTTCCTTGCAAATATCCGTGAGACAGACGCTATCGTTCATGTAGTAAGATGTTTCGACGACCCCAACGTTGTTCACGTTGACGGATCAGTTGACCCTGCAAGAGATATAGAGACAATTAACCTTGAGCTTATTTTTGCAGATCTTGAGGTTCTTGAGAGAAGAATCGCCAAGGTTGCCAAGCTTGCCCGCATGGACAAGGCAGCAGCAAAAGAGCTGGAGATCCTTGAGAAGATCAAGGCAACCCTTGAGGATAACAAGATGGCAAGGGAGCTTGAGATTGAGGATCCTGAGGAGAAGGCTTTCGTTAACAGCCTGGATCTCCTTACCTGGAAGCCTGTTATCTACGCAGCTAACGTAATGGATGAGGATCTTGCCGATGACGGCGCTTCCAATAAATATGTGGCAGCTGTAAGAGAGCTGGCAGCAGGCTCAGGCAGTGAAGTATTCGTTATCAGCGCTCAGATCGAGGCTGAGATCTCTGAGCTTGATGAGGATGAGAAGGCAGAGTTCCTTGAGAGCCTTGGCCTTACAGAGTCAGGACTTGACAAGCTCATCGCAGCAAGCTACAAGACTCTCGGACTTATGAGCTTCCTTACTTCCGGTGAGGATGAGACCAGAGCCTGGACCATCAAAATCGGAACCAAGGCACCTCAGGCAGCAGGTAAGATCCACACCGACTTCGAGAGAGGTTTCATCAAGGCTGAGGTTATTAACTACGAGGATCTTCTTCGTGAGGGCTCCATCGCAGCAGCCAAGGAAAAGGGCCTTGTTCGTATGGAAGGTAAAGAGTACGTTGTTCAGGACGGAGACGTTATCCTTTTCCGTTTCAACGTTTGATGATTGGAGGAGCTTATGCCTGATATAATGGGGCAGATGGATATCGCTTTTCCTAATCTTGGTATCTATCTGAAAAATGTTCCGAAGAGCTTCGAGGTCTTTGGAATAACAATAGCTTTGTACGGAGTGATCATTGGACTGGGATTCTTCCTGGCACTGCTCCTTATTTCCAAAATGGCTAAGGTGACAGGGCAGAACTCAGAGGATTACTGGGATGTAGCGGTTTATATCATTGTTTTTTCCATAATAGGTGCAAGACTGTATTATGTGTTCTTCTCCTGGGACTATTACAAGGATAATCCGATCAGCATCTTATATATAAGAAACGGCGGCCTTGCAATATACGGAGGCGTTATCGCGGGCTTTCTTACATTATTTATATACACTAAGATCAAAAAGAAGAACTTCTTTCTGTTCGGTGACACCATCATGTACGGACTTGTCCTTGGACAGATCCTTGGCAGATGGGGAAATTTCACCAACAGAGAGGCTTTCGGTGAATATACCAACGGCCTGCTGGCCATGAGACTTCCTGTGGAAGCCATTAGAAATCACGAGATCACTCAGCTGATGCAGGACAACATGATACAGGGAACCAATTTCGTGCAGGTAAGTCCCACTTTCCTGTATGAGAGTCTGTGGAACCTGTGTGTACTTATTATTATGCTGATCTACTGCAAGCACAAAAAGTTTGACGGCGAGAATGTCCTTCTGTACCTTGGAGGGTACGGCCTTGGAAGAGCATGGATCGAGAGCCTTAGAACCGACCAGCTCATAATGCATTCCACGGGACTTCCGGTATCACAGATGCTGGCTATCTGCCTGGTGGTGTTTGCGGTTGTGACAGATACTGTTGTCAGACTAAGACTTAAGAAAAAGCCCGCAACAGCAGAAGAAAAATAAAAGTTTTATAAAATTCCTGTAACATAAAACTATATATAGTATTACAAAACTAAGCCTTGGCACATATTGTGCCGGGCTTTTTTTGTTGCCAAAAGCCGCGAAAATATCAGCATTTATCTGCTAAAAAGGTGTTGTTAATCGAAAAAAAATCCTTTATAATGAATTCAGGTGGTAAAAAGTGTCAAAAAGTGGTTAAAAGTGGTAGATAAGTGGTAAATTAAGTGGGAACAGCATTTAAAGGCGAATACAGTCATTCCATAGACGCCAAGGGAAGACTCATAATTCCTGCAAAATTCCGCGAGATCCTTGGAGAACAGTTTGTGGTTACCAAAGGATTTGACGGATGTCTTTTTGTGTTCGCTCAGGAGGGCTGGGAGAAGTTTGAAGAAAAGCTTCAGGCACTTCCCATGGATAAGCCCGAAGCCAGAATGCTGGGACGTTTCTTTATCGCCGGCGCCATCGACGCCGAAGTCGACAAGCAGGGAAGAATACTTATTCCCTCCAATCTTTTACAACACGCACATATTGAGAAGGACGCCGTTATAGCCGGTGTCGGTAACAGAGCCGAGATCTGGAGCAAGGCTGAGTGGGAGAAGGCAAGTTCCTTCGATGATATCAACAGCATTGCAGCCAAGATGTCAGAATATGGACTTAGCATCTAAGCCCTACGTACAGGAGAGCAATGGAGTTCAAACATTATTCGGTGCTCCTTGATGAGTGCCTGGACAATCTGAATATCAAGCCTGAAGGAATCTATCTTGACGGAACCCTTGGAGGAGCGGGCCATTCCTATCACATAGCCGAGAGGCTGACGGAAGGTGGACATCTCTACGGAACAGATCAGGATGAGGACGCCATCGCAGCGGCAACGAAGCGCCTTGAACCCTTTAAGGACAGAGTTACCATCATCCGTGACAACTATGAGAACGCGGTGGTGAGACTTAAGAACCTGGGCGTTACCGGAGTTGACGGAATTCTCTTAGACCTTGGAGTATCATCCTACCAGCTGGACAACGCTGAGAGAGGATTTACTTATAAAGAAGACGTTCCGCTTGATATGAGAATGGATCAGAGACAGGCCCTTACAGCAAGGGACATTGTCAATGACTATTCGGAGACTGAGATCTTCCATATCATAAGGGACTACGGCGAAGACAAATTTGCCAAGAACATTGCCAAGCACATCTGCATTGAGAGGCAGAAAGCACCGATTGAGACTACGTTTCAGCTCAACGACATAATCAAGGCTGCCATTCCTGCCAAGATGAGAGAGAAGGGCGGGCACCCTTCCAAGAGAACCTACCAGGCAATAAGGATAGCGCTTAACAGAGAACTGGATGTACTTCAGAATTCTCTCGACGGATTCATAGATTTCCTCAATCCCGGCGGAAGGTTATGTGTGATCACATTCCACTCCCTGGAGGATAGGATAACCAAGAATAATTTCAGAACCAACGAGAACCCCTGCATCTGCCCGCCGAACTTCCCGGTTTGTGTATGCGGCAAGGTATCCAAGGGAAAAGTAATAACAAGAAAGCCCATTTTGCCAAGCGATGAGGAACTTGAGCAGAACAAGAGATCTCAGAGCGCCAAGCTAAGGGTATTTGAGAGAACAAATTAAGATAAAGATTTAACTGACATTGGAAAAGGAGGATGAACATGGCTAACACAGCATATGTACGCGGAAATACAGTAAGAAAAGAATATGAGCCTTCCCGTGAACCCAGAAGAGTCCATGTTCAGGAACCTCAGAGAATCAAAAAGAGACGCTCACATATGTCCCTGGGCACTCTTTTATACATGACCGTGGCCGTGGTTCTTGTGGTTGCTGCACTTGCATGGTACTTAACACTGCAGGCTCAGGTCAAGAATGCGGGTAAAGAGATCGCTGCTCTTGAGAGTCAGCTCAACACCTTAAAACAGGAGAACGATGAGGCTTATAACAGAGCCAACGGAAGTGTGGACCTGGATGAGGTTAAGAGAATTGCGATTCAGGAATATGGCATGACTTATGCGACAGAAGGCCAGATCGTCACCTACTCAGACGGCGGCGGTAACGATTATGTCAGACAGGTTGCTCCCATTCCACAGGTTGATGGCTGATGGTTGTCACAGAAAAAAATAACGCTATAATAGAATATGTGCGATTTTTTGGAAGGAAGTAATGTGTTATAAATGAAACAAAGTAGATCTGGGAAAAAGCAGAAGTTTACTATAGGAATGAAGAAAAAGCTGGTAGTGCTGTTTACATTGGTACTACTGGCTTTCGTTGGATTAGGGGTAAGACTTATTCTCATAACCAAGAATAACGGCGAGGAGTATGAGAAACAGGTTCTGTCACAGCAGCAGTACGACTCCACCAGTCTCCCCTTCAGAAGAGGAGAGATACTGGATGCCAACAATACCATTCTTGCTTACAGTGAGAAGGTATACAATGTAGTATTGGATGCCAAGCTTTTACTTCGAGATGATAAATATCTGGAACCCACCATTAAGGCGCTGGTTACACATTTTGATCTGGATGCGGGAGAAATCAGATCTTATCTCAAGGACCATCCTTCATCTCAGTATTATGTTCTGGCCAAGAAGCTTCCCTACGATCAGATCAGTGCTTTTCAGGAACTCATAACTCCTGGTTCTGATTCCTACGATGCCAATATTCAGGGCATATGGTTCGAATCAGGTTATGTTCGTAAATATCCAAACGGGTCCATGGCCTGTGATGTTATAGGTTTTACCTCCAGCGATAACACCGGTATGTACGGACTGGAGGAGTACTACAATGACACCTTGAGCGGAACCATGGGAAGAGAGTATGGTTACCTCAACGAGGATTCCAGCCTTGAGAGGACCACTATTCCCGCCACAGACGGAGACAATATCGTCACTACAATAGACGGCAACCTCCAGTCAATCGTTGAGAAGCACCTCAAGGAGTTCAACGATACCTACAAGAACAATGCCCGTACCGGCAACGGAGCCAATAATGTGGGCTGCATCATGATGGATATCCACACCGGTGATGTGCTGGCTATGGCCAGTTATCCCAATTTTGACCTGAACAACCCAAGAGACACCCAGGCCCTCATCGGAATGCCTGCGGTGGATGAGAAGGGCAACAAGGTAAAGGGTGAATCCATATATGATTCCGGTGTCTACATCACCGAAGAGATGATCGAGAACTTCTCAGATGAGGAGCTTTATCAGAATTACAACGCACTTTGGAAGAATTTCTGTATCGCCGACACCTATGAGCCGGGATCTGTAGCCAAGCCTTTTACGGTAGCTACAGGACTTGAGAGCGGCTCAATTACAGGAAATGAAGTCTATAACTGTACAGGTGTCCTTGAAGTGGGCGGATGGCCTATCCACTGCCACAACACCTACGGCGACGGCTACGTATCCGTTGAGAGAGGTATAGAGATTTCCTGTAACGTAGCGATGATGTACATTGCCCAGTCCATCGGCAACGGAACCTTCACCAAGTTCCAGAAGGACTTCGGTTTCGGACTTAAGACCAATATCGACCTGGCGGGAGAAGCAAGAACAGAGGGACTTACCTACAACGCTGCAGATATGACCTCCTCAGATCTTGCCACCAACTCCTTCGGACAGGGCTTTAACGTAGATATGATCGAGATGATCACGGGCTTTTGCTCCCTGATCAACGGTGGCTATTACTATGAACCCCATGTGGTCAAAAAGATTGTTTCCAGCAGCGGAGCCACCATCAAGAATATAGAACCAAGAGTGCTGAGACAGACCGTTTCCGCCAGCACCTCCGAGAAGATCATTCAGTACTGCAACCAGGTTGTGGCAGGAGCTGAAGGAACCGGTAAGACAGCAAGACCTGCCGGCTACATGATAGGAGGCAAGACCGGAACAGCTCAGACCCTTCCCAGAAAGAACCAGCAGTATGTTGTATCCTTCATGGGATATGCGCCTGCTGATAACCCTCAGATAGCTATTTACGTGGTTGTGGACAGACCCAATACCGACTATCAGCCTGATGCCAAGTACGCCACAAGGATCGTAAGAGCAGTGCTGACAGAGGCGCTTCCCTACCTTAACTATCCTATGACTGAGCCCCTTTCCGACAAGGAGCAGCAGGAGCTCATGGAGCTTCGTGATCAGATGGTCACAACTGCCAATATCGAAGAAGCGGCAGTGGAAGGCCAGGAGGGTCAGGAAGGCCAGGAAGGCGAAGAAGCAGAGGGTGAAGAAGGCACAGAGGAGAATCAGGAGGCAGCTGCAGAGGAAGAGCAGCCCGCCATGGACGGACCCCGTTCCTCCATCTGGGAGACCTTTGAAAGAGATCCTTCCACCGGTTATTACATTGATCCCAACACGGGAGCCATGATCATTCCTGAGACCGGAACGGTTATCGGAGGAGACGATCTTCCCGATTTTGACGGCGACGGCCCCGGAAGTGAAGGAAACGCTGATAATACTGCAGAGGGTAATCCATAAGTTTCATAATGAGATAGTTTTTTATTGAGAGGTAATAGAGTTGAGTGCGTATTTTTTGAGAACATTGGTACCGGTATTTGTATCTTTTTTCATTGCAGTTCTTTCGGGACCTGTGATAATCGAGATCTTAAGGAAGCTTAAGGCTGGGCAGACTGTCCGCGAGGAGGGCCTTGAATCCCACAAGAAGAAAACGGGAACCCCTACAATGGGAGGCTTTATTTTCCTGTTGCCTTTCCTTATCATCGGCATATTCTACGGAGCAAGCCACAAGGAGGTCATTCCTGTACTTATTCTGACCTTCGGTTTTGGTCTTATCGGATTTCTCGATGACTATATCAAGGTTGTCAAAAAACACAATTTAGGCCTCAGAGCCTGGCAGAAGATCGTGGGACAGTTTGTGATAACTGTAATATTTGCTCTGTATGTGGAGAACTTCACTGATCTTTCACTGGCAATGAAGATACCTTTCACCGATATTTCACTGGATTTTGGAATCTGGAATATTCCGATCCTGTTCTTTATTGCACTGGGAACCGCCAACGGAACCAACTTTACCGACGGAGTTGACGGACTGTGCGCATCTGTGACAGCTGTTGTAGCAGGCTTTTTTGCCATTGCAGCCATGCATTATCAGGCAGGCGGCGCAGAGGTTATGTCCTGCGCAATGTTGGGAGGACTCCTTGGATATCTTGTTTACAACGTATATCCGGGCAAGGTTATGATGGGAGATACAGGCTCTCTGGCTATCGGAGGCTTTGTAACCGGAATTGCTTACGTTATGCATATGCCCATATTTATAGTTATTGTCGGATTTATCTATGCTTTTGAAGTTATTTCTGTAATCCTTCAGGTTTCATATTTCAAGATTTCGGGAGGAAAGAGAATCTTCAGAATGGCCCCTATCCATCATCATTTCGAGAAGGGCGGCTGGTCCGAGACCAAGGTAGTTAACGTATTCACCACAATCACAGTGCTTCTGTGCCTTATCGCATACGCAGGCCTGTGATATCATCAATCAGTATTTTAGAAGGAAACAGTTATGAAAGCAGATCTTAAAGGTAAAAAAGTACTTGTAATAGGTTCAGGCCTCTCCGGAGTAGGCTCAGTAAGACTCCTTAACCAGGTAGGGGCAAAGCCTGTTGTTCTTGAGGAGAACACCAAGGTTACAGAGGAGGATATCAGAAACAAACTCCACGAGGAAGACAGAGACAGCACCAAGATAATCGTTGGAACTATTTCAGATGAAGAACTCTCTGATATTGTGCTCACAGTTCCGTCTCCTGCGGTACCTCTTGATTCTCCTACAGTTATGAGGATCAAGGAAAAGAATATTCCGATCTGGAGCGAGATTGAGCTTGCCTATAGCTTTTCCAAGGGCAAATTTGTTGCAATAACAGGAACCAACGGCAAGACCACCACAACAACCCTTGTAGGTGACATAATGAAGGCTCATTTTGGCAAGGTATATGTGGTTGGCAATATCGGCGTTTCTTTTGCTGAGAGCGCCCTTGAAATGACAGATGATACCGTTACCGTGGGAGAGATCAGTTCCTTCCAGTTAGAGGCTGTGGACAATTTCCATGCCAATGTATCCGCAATCCTTAATGTGACACCGGATCATCTCAACAGACATCACACCATGGAATGCTACGCAGCCATGAAGGAGAATGTCACACATAACGAGACCAAAGAGGACACCTGCGTCCTTAATTATGACAATGAATACACCAGGGATTTCGGAAGCAGATGCCCTGCCAAAGTAGTATTTTTCTCAACCAAAGAGAAACTTACAGATGGCTTCTACCTTGAAGGCGAGGACATCATGATGAGTAATGCCGGCAATCCCATGAAGATAATGAATATCCACGACATGAACCTTGTTGGTATGTGTAATGTAGAGAATGTTATGGCTGCTATTGCCATGAGTCTTGCCATGGGAGTTCCTCTTTCCGAGATACTGGAGGTTATAAGGGGCTTCAAGGCCGTTGAGCACAGAATTGAGTTCGTGGCAACCAAGGGCGGCGTAGATTATTACAATGATTCCAAGGGCACCAATCCTGATGCTGCAATTCAGGGAATCAAGGCCATGTCCAAGCCAACGATCCTCATCGGAGGCGGCTATGACAAGGGCAATGAATACGATGAATGGATAGAGAATTTCGGAGATACGGTCAAGCTCCTTGTGCTTATAGGTCAGACCAGGGAGAAGATAGCAGAGTGCGCCGAAAAACACGGTTTTACCAACTATGTGTTCAAGGATACCTATGAGGAGGCTCTTGCCTTCTGTACCGAATCTGCGCAGCCCGGAGACGCCGTTCTTCTTTCACCTGCCTGCGCAAGCTGGGATATGTTCCCGAATTATGAGACCAGAGGAAAAAGATTTAAAGAGTATGTGAATAAGCTCGCTGATTGAGCATTGTTGCAAGGGGTTAGTTTTGGAAAGATTTAAGACATTAAGAAAAGAAAAGGCAGAGTCCTATATTGATTACAGTATGATCTTCATCATTCTGTTTCTTTTGGCCTTCGGACTGGTAATGCTGTATTCCACCAGTTCCTACGAGGCGAACCTGGATTTCGGGGATTCCGCATATTATTTCAGGCATCAGCTGATACCGACACTTATAGGACTTGGGGGTATGGTTTTATTATCTTACTTCCCCTACAGGTTTTTTAAGAATCTGGCGCTGGTGATCTATGTGGGTGCCCTTGCGTTTCTTTTTGCCCTTATTCCCTTCGGAAAGGTTATTAACGGTGCCAAGAGATGGCTTAATATCGCCGGATTCTCGGTTCAGCCCGCGGAGATCTGCAAGATCGCGGCAATCATTTTTTCCGCCACGATAATAGCCAAGCTGCAGAAGAACCTTATGACCGCCAAGGGACTGGCCGTTACGCTGGTTCCGACCTTTTTTATGGCAATCCTGGTGTACAAGATCACCGATAACTTAAGTTCCGGTGTTATCATTCTGGGAATTGTAGGTCTGATGCTCTTTATTTCGACGCCCAATTACAAGCCCTATATTATAATTGCTGTTTCGGGTCTTGGGGCCTGTGCTGCTATTGTCTGGTTCATTTCAAGTTCTGCCGGTAATCCTGAGATGGGATTCAGATCAGAGCGTATTCTTGCCTGGCTCGATCCCAATGCACACGCTTCAGGCAAGGGATTCCAGACGCTACAGGCGCTGTATGCCATCGGCTCCGGTGGTATCTTTGGTAAGGGACTGGGTGAGAGTATGCAGAAGATGGGCTTTATTCCCGAGGCTCAGAACGATATGATCTTTTCAATCATCTGCGAAGAGCTGGGACTCTTCGGAGCAATTGCTGTTATGCTGATGTTCCTGATCCTTATCTGGAGACTTATGATCATCGCCAACAATGCCCCTGATATGTTCGGAGCGCTGCTGGTTATTGGTGTTATGGCCCATATTTCAATACAGGTTATTCTTAACATCGCTGTTGTTACCAACACCCTTCCCAACACGGGAATCACTCTTCCCTTTATCAGTTACGGAGGATCCGCCGTTATCATGCAGCTGGCGGAGATTGGCATTGCGCTCAATGTAGCAAGAAATATAGGAAGAGCGGATTAAGATGGGTAAGAAACGTAAAAGAAAAAGACCTTCGCAAAGAAGGCCTATATTTCCAAAGATTGATATTGGGGAATTATTCCGAAATATCGGCATATATTTTCTCAGAAGAAAGAGTCTTATAGTTATTGCGGCTCTTGTTGTTATTCTGCCGATAGCGGCCCTTATTGCCCTTAAATACATATCTGACAACTATACCGTCACCAATGTTTATGTGACCGGCAATACCCATTATACCAACGAAGAGATAATGGAAATGGTCATGGACGGACAATTTGGTCATAACAGCGTATATCTGTCCATGAAATACAGGAATAAGAGCATTGAAGACATTCCCTTCATCCAGAAGATGAGCGTGGAGATATTATCTCCGGATACCATCAGGATCAACGTGTATGAGAAGGCCATTGCGGGATACATACAGTATCTTGGCAGATATATGTACTTTGACAGAGACGGAATAGTGGTGGAGAGCTCCCTTGAGAGCTCGGATGACGTTCCGCTGGTTCTGGGGCTGTCCTTTGACCACGTTATCATCCATGAGAAGCTTCCTGTGGAAAATGAGAGCGTATTTGCCGAGATCCTGGATATAACTAAACTGCTGTCCAAATATGAACTTCATGCGGAAAAAATCTTTTTTGACAGCGACTATGACGTATATCTGTATTTTGGCGGAGTTGAGGTCAGTATCGGCACGAGAGACTACATCGATGAGAAAATTATTCAGCTCCAATATATCCTTCCGAGTCTCGAAGGGAAAAGCGGAATTTTGGAAATGAAAGATTATAACGAAGATACCACCAACATCACTTTTGAAGAGAAAAGCTAATGAATTGTCGGACAAAAAGTAAAGATTTCATAAAAAAAGTGGGTTGATTATTAAAAAAAAAAATCGTATCATAGCTAGTAGGAGTCTATGAGGTTTATGAAGGAGGAGTAGCTTTGCTGGAGATTAAGTCAAATGAGGCGGAATTCGCTTGTAAGATCATCGTCGTTGGGGTAGGCGGTGCAGGCAATAACGCTGTGAATAGAATGGTTGATGAGAACATTACCGGTGTTGAATTTATCGGTATCAATACAGATAAGCAGGCACTTCAGCTCTGCAAGGCCCCCAAGCTTTTGCAGATCGGTGAGAAGCTTACCAAGGGACTTGGCGCAGGAGCTAAGCCTGAGGTAGGACAGAAGGCAGCTGAGGAGAGTGCAGAGGAGATTTCTGCAGCTATCAAGGGCGCAGACATGGTATTCGTTACCTGTGGTATGGGTGGCGGAACCGGTACAGGTGCAGCTCCCGTAGTAGCCAAGCTTGCCAAGGATATGGGTATTCTTACAGTTGGCGTTGTAACCAAGCCTTTCAATTTTGAGGCTCGTGTTCGTATGCAGAACGCTATGCTGGGTATCCAGAATATTAAGAGCAATGTAGATACGCTTATCGTTATCCCTAATGATAAGCTTCTTGAGATAGTTGACAGACGTACAACAATGCCTGATGCCCTTAAGAAGGCTGATGAGGTTCTTCAGCAGGCAGTACAGGGAATCACTGATCTTATCAATGTTCCCGCTATCATCAATCTGGACTTTGCTGATGTTCAGACTGTCATGAAGGACAAGGGTATCGCTCATATCGGTATCGGTAGCGGCAAGGGCGATGATAAGGCATCAGAGGCTGTTAAGATGGCCGTTGAGAGTCCTCTTCTTGAGACCAAGATCAACGGTGCAACCAACGTCCTTATTAATATTTCAGGTGATATCTCCCTGACAGATGCACAGGAAGCATCAGATTACGTTAGAGGACTTGCCGGAGATGACGTTAACGTTATCTTTGGTTCAACATACGATGAGAACAAGACTGATACATGTACCATCACTGTTATCGCAACAGGTATCGAGGACAAGGCCAACACAATGCCTCAGCAGCCTGTTCAGAGAGCAGCAGCACCTCAGCCCGTGGTACAGCCTATGGGAACACCTGCAATGCATGTGGCACCCCAGCCGGTTGTTACACCTGTAACACCTATTCAGCCTACTGTTACTCCTATCGGAACAGCAACAGAGCAGGTTGCAAGACCCGCAGCCGGAATGACACTTAACAGACCTACAGAGATCAGAAGCACTGTAGAGCCCAAGTCACTTAAGATTCCGGATTTCCTTCAGAGGAAGTAATATTGATGATTATGAGCCCTTCGCCCTTGGCGAGGGGCTTTTTTTCGGCTCTATCCGATATTTTGTGTAGAAAAGACCGACAAAACATGATACAATAATTTGTGGAACAAGCCTATGTTCGTACTATATACAGTGTATATAATTTGAGAATATGGAGGGAATAGCATGAAATGCCCATTTTGTGGTAAGGATGACACCAGAGTTATTGATTCAAGGCCTGCAGACGAGAATACATCCATAAGACGAAGAAGAGTCTGTGATTCCTGCGGCAAGAGATTCACTACCTACGAGAAGGTTGAGACTATTCCCCTTATTGTTATCAAAAAAGGCGATGTGCGTGAGCCCTACGACAGAGCCAAGATTGAGGCTGGCGTATTCAGAGCCTGCCACAAGCGCCCTGTCAGCGCAGAACAGATCACCAAGCTGGTGGACTCCGTTGAGACCGAGGTCTTCAACATGGAGCAGAAGGAAATTCCCAGCCGTGCCATCGGTGAGATCGTCATGGACAAGATGAAGAATCTCGATCCGGTAGCCTATGTTCGTTTCGCATCCGTATACAGAGAGTTCAAGGATGTGAATACCTTCATGGACGAGCTCAAATCCGTTCTTCGTAAGGAGGCTGACGGCACAATAACAGATTCCACCGACAAGAACACTCCTCTATTGAAGAAGGAGAGCTGATTTAACCAAAATGTATATCAGGCAGCTATGCGGAAGTTGTTTTTTGCATAGCTGTTTTTTTATAGTCTGTTCTTGACAATTCTTTGACGAAGCCGTATATTGAACGATGTAATTGGTCTAGCCAAAGACCAAGAAAGAGGAGGAAGATTTGAACATGATCAAAAGAAGTTTTGGCAGAAAGGTTGGCTGCTCACTTCTGACGGTTGTGCTCACAACACTGACTATTGCATTGAGCGGCTGCTCAAGCGACAAGGCAGGAGATTCCGCTAAGGTGGAGGAGAACACCGCCACCGATACTGTAGTAACAGAAGCACCTGCAGCTACAGATACAGCGGAGGATCTTTCTAAGCTTATCGTAGGAATACCTCAGGACATTGACGGTCTTGACCCCCACACATCAACAGGGGCAGGAACAAGAGAGGTACAATTTAATATTTTCGAAGGACTTGTTAAGCCCGACGAGAACGGTAATCTTAACCCTGCTGTAGCCAGCGAGTACACAATTTCAGATGACAGCACAGTTTACACATTCACACTGAGAGATGGAGTCAAGTTCCACGACGGAAGCGATGTTACAGTAGAGGATATTAAATATTCTTTAGATCGAGTTAAGGGTAAGGACGGCGAAGAGCCTCTTGTTAAGACCTTTGCTAAGGTCGACAGTGTTAACATTGTTGATGACAAGCACGTGGAGGTTGTACTTAAGGAGGCTGATTCAGACTTTATAACTCAGCTCACAGTTGCCATTTTACCTGCATCCAATGCAGATCCGGCAACCAATCCTATCGGAACAGGCCCATACAAATATGTTTCCAGCTCACCTCAGGAGAACATCATCGTAACAAGATTCGATGATTATTGGGGAGAGAAGGCGTATATCAAGGACGTTGTTTACAAGATCGAGTCCAACGCAGATGCCATTGTTATGGATCTTGAGGCAGGCTCCATCGATATGTTCTGCCGTATCACAACAACACAGGCAGCACAGCTTTCAGACAAGTTCCAGGTATATGAGGGAACAACCAATGCGGTACAGGCTATGTACCTCAACAACGCGGTTAAGCCTTTTGACGATGTAAGAGTACGTCAGGCTCTGTGCTATGCAATTGATCCTGCTGAGATTATGGGCTTTGTATCAGACGGTCTTGGAAAAGAAGTCGGAAGTGCTATGTTCCCCGGCTTTACCAAGTACTTCATGCCTGAGCTCAATGATACTTACAATCAGGACATAGATAAGGCTAAGGAACTTCTTGCAGAGGCAGGATATCCCGATGGTTTTGAGTTCACCATCACAGTTCCTTCCAACTACACTCAGCACGTGGATACAGCTCAGGTTATTTCAGAGGAGCTCAAGGCTGTAGGCGTTACAGCCAACATCCAGGAAATCGAGTGGAACTCATGGGTAAGTGATGTTTACACCGGAAGACAGTTTGAGGCAACTGTAGTCAGCGTTGATGCTTCAACACTTTCAGCAACAGCTATGCTTTCAAGATATGTATCCGATGCAAGCAAGAACTTTGTTAATTTCAACAGCCCGGAATTCGATGCTGCTTATGCCAAGGCTGAGGCTTCCACAGATGATGCTGAGAAGACAGCTGCTTACAAGGAATGCCTCACAATCCTTTCTAAAGAGGCTGCCAGCGTATACATCGAGGACCTTCCGCAGCTGGTTGCACTTAACAAGAAATTTACAGGATATACTTATTATCCTCTTTATGTACAGGACATTGCCAAGATCAGACCTGCACAGTAAAATTATTTAATACTATAAAATTTTAATTGCGGGGAATACGCGTATGAGATATATCATTAAAAAGTTTTTTATGATGATTTTAACCCTAATTGTGGTGTCCATATGCGTATTCCTCGCTTTTAATTTAATACCGGGAGATCCGGTAGTCAGAATGCTGGGACTTGAGGCATCTCCGGAGCTTGTATGGCAGACAAGAGAGAAGCTCGGCCTCAACGACCCCTTTATCGTCAGATATTTCAGATGGTTCACATCATTTTTGAGAGGAGATTTCGGAACCTCCTACAGCTACAGCGTTCCTGTGGCAGGAATGATCGCCAACAAGATACCGATCACACTGACCCTGGGACTTATCGCATTTTGTCTTACAGTTATTGTTTCGATTCCACTTGGCATTATTACCGCCAAGCATGAGAATGGTGTCCTTGACAGGATCATCACCGTATTTAATCAGATCATTATGGCTTGCCCGCCATTTTTCTCAGGTATCCTTATTACCTTTGTGTTTGGAATGATACTGAGAGTCTTCACACCGGGCGGCTTTGTATCATATAAAGACGACTTTGGCGGCTTTGTCTGCTATCTTATTTTCCCTGCAGTGGCTATTTCTTTGCCCAAGATAGCCATGACAGTCAAGCTCCTTAGGGGAAGCCTTATTGATGAGGCCGGCAAGGACTACGCCAGAACGGCCTACAGTAGGGGTAACAACACCAACGGCGTTCTCTACAGACATGTGCTCAAGAATGCCATGATACCTGTAGTCACCTTCCTTGGAATGGCTCTTGCGGACATGGTTGCAGGCAGCCTTGTAATTGAGCAGGTATTCAGTATTCCCGGAATCAGCAGAATACTTCTCACAAGTATCAGTAACAGAGATTATCCGGTGGTTGAGGCCATTATTATGGGTATCGCCACAATCGTAATAGTAATAAATCTATTGGTGGATGTAGTATACAGAATAATCGATCCAAGAATTGAGGCAGAGGACTGATGAAGGATATATCAATTAAAAAGATCTTGAAGGATCCATATCTTACGGCAGGTCTTCTTATCACGGGGATCATTCTTATCATGATAATTGTGGGCTTTTTCTGGATGCCCTATGAACCCACCAAGATGAACTCAGCTGACAAGCTTCAGGGAATATCCGCAAGGCATCTCATGGGCACCGACAACATGGGAAGAGATGTGTTCAGCCGTGTTATGTACGGTAGCAGAGTGACTCTTCTTATCGCCATAGGTACCGTGATCATAGGTGCAGGCACAGGAACCATTATTGGGGCCATAACGGGCTACTATGGCGGTATGCTGGATGAGATCACCATGAGAGTAATTGATGCTCTTTTTGCATTTCCAAGTATCCTCCTGGCGCTGGTAATCGTCAGTGTATTCGGAGTTGGCTGGATTCAGCTGATCGTTTCACTGGGAATCGCCTTCGTGCCAAGCTTCGCCAGAATAGTAAGAGGCGAGGTGCTTCGCTGCAAGAACATGGACTATATCGAAAATGCCAGACTGCAGGGAGTATCGGACCTTAGAATGATATTTGTGCATATCCTTCCGAATATGAAGGGAGTAATGGCTTCATCAATACTTATCGGCTTTAACAATGCTGTTCTTGCTGAGGCAGGACTTAGCTATCTTGGCGTTGGTTCACAGCCGCCTTATGCAAGCCTTGGTAAGATGCTCTCGGATGCTCAGCAGTATATGTTTACGACGCCCAGCTACGTTCTGTGTCCAGGTATCGTCATCGTGCTGATGGTTCTTGGTTTTGCATTTCTTGGGGAGGGAATCAGAAGATGGAAATAATTCTTGATGTAACCGATCTTCATATAGAATTTCATGACCACGACCTTCCTGAGACAGCGGTGGAAGACTTTGACCTGATGCTGGGTAAGGGTGAGATCGTTGGGATAGTTGGCGAATCCGGCTCAGGCAAGAGTATGAGTGCCCTTGCCATAGCAGGTCTTTTATCAAGACATCAGATTAAGAAGACGGGCCGCATCATGTTTGACGGCAACGACCTTCTTACCTGTGACAGAAAGACCCTCAGGCAATATCAGGGAGATGAGATTTCCATTATTTTCCAGGAGCCCATGACATCACTTAATCCGGTTAAAAGAATCGGCTGGCAGGTGGAGGAACCGCTTCTTATCCATCATCCTGAGATCAAAAAAGCCGAGCGCAAGGCCAGAGCAATTGAAATGCTGCGGAGCGTTGGCCTGGATAAGGCCGAGGATATCTATTACATGTATCCCCACGAGCTGTCCGGCGGAATGAGACAGAGAGTCATGATTGCTGCAGCCATGATCGGCAATCCTCAGATACTGATCGCAGATGAGCCCACAACAGCTCTTGATGTAACGGTTCAGGCCCAGATTGTGGATCTTCTTAAGAAAATCAACAAGGAAAGAGGAACCTCCATAATCTTCATATCCCATGACCTCAGCCTTGTAAGTCAGCTCTGCGAGAGAGTTATCGTAATGCAGAAGGGCAGAATCGTGGAGACCGGCAAGACCTCAGTTGTTTTTACAAGACCGATGGACACCTATACCAAGAAGCTTATTGCTGCGATTCCCAAGATCGATCTTGGGTAAAGACAGATTTAGAACGGATGAAAGCATATGGCAGATGAAGTTATTAGAATCTCCGACCTGAACGTTTTTTATAAGAACAGGAAGAGAAAGCTTTTTTCAAAAAAAGAAGATAAAAAAGTACAGGCTCTGTACGGAGTCTCTGTTTCCATGGAGGAAGGCGAGGTTCTTGCAGTAGCCGGAGAATCAGGATGCGGCAAATCAACCCTTGCAAGGGCCATTGTTGGCATCAACAAGGACTACACCGGGGAGATATGGCAGAAATATCCAAGACCTCAGATGGTATTTCAGGATCCTTACAATTCACTTAATCCGGCCAAGACCATAGGGTGGCTCCTGGAGGAACCCTTAAGAGTCGACAAGGAGAGACAGTGGACCAAGGAGGAGAGAAGAGCCAGGATTGAAGAGATAATGAAGGATATTGAGCTTCCGCTTAACATGCTGGAGAGATATCCGTCGCAGCTCTCAGGAGGCCAGAGACAGAGGGTGTGCATAGGAATTGCCCTTATGCGTAACCCCAAGGTGCTGATCGCAGATGAGCCTGTTTCAGCTCTTGACGTTACCATTCAGGCCCAGATCATGGAGCTTCTTACCAATCTTCACAAGAAGCTTGGAATATCCATAATTTTCATATCCCATGACCTTCGCGTTGTGTACCGCATGAGTGATCACGTTCTTATCATGAAAAATGGTCGCGTCGTGGAATATGGCAAGACCAGAGATGTTTACAAAAATCCGCAGGCTGACTACACCAAAGCTTTATTGAAAGCAGCCGGTATAACGTAATATTTATTAAAAAAATCTTAAATTCCGTCAAGCTAAATTGGGATTTAAGATTTTTTTTGTATAATTATATTAAGAAAATGTGGGGGTTATCCGATATATGCTGTGAACACAATCAGGCAAGGAAAGGAGGTAAGGCTTATGGCATTAAACAGACTTGGAAATTACGGCTATAATGCTTATAACATACCACCTGCTGCGGACAGCCTTAGGGTTGATCCTAGACCATCGGTAGCTCCCGAACTTAAGGACAACGAAGCTTCACAGACTCCGGAGGAAAGTCCCAAAAAGGAGATGGATCTCACCGTCTCCGAAGTTCCCGTAAGGGATAACGCTTCTATCGAAAACGTCGCCATTTCCTTTGGTGTTTATGATGCCAATGCAATTGACCTCTTTGGAGAAAAGGGCCTTGCATCAGAGGATATGAGACATGCCATCTCAGGCATGCAAAAGGATCATCTGCTTCATGAATATCAGTATTTTGTAGGCGGTAAGGACCTGGCAGGAAAGAACAGAAACATCATCGCAGGAACAGAGGACGGAATCGTTATTCGCCTGTGATAAGACATATCATAAAAGTATATGTGATGACTCGGAGATACAGTTTTTGTATCTCCTTTTTTATTATGCCGGTTGCAGGCGGTTGTGATAAAAGGTACAATTTGCTGTAGGACTAAAAAATACAATTAGGAGCTTGCTATGCTGAATTATACTGACGGATATACAAGAACCTGCGGACTTATCGGTAATCCGGTGAAACATACGCTGTCACCGCTTATTCATAATGCACTGGCACAGATCAAGGGGATCAATATGGTATATGTTCCCTTCGAGGTTGAACATAGTGATATTCAGGATGCCGTTAAGGGGGCTAAGGCTCTGGATATACTGGGGCTTAATGTTACAATTCCCCATAAGAGTGCGGTGATTCCTTTTCTTGATGATATAGATCCTCTTGCCAAGGGGATAGGTGCGGTCAACACTCTTGTGAGAATACCAGGTGGCGGCTATAAGGGCTACAACACTGATATGACGGGACTCTACAGAGCAATCAGAGAAGAAGGCGTTGAGCTGTCCGGAGAGGCGGTTGTTATCCTTGGAGCCGGCGGCGTGGCAAGACCCGCAGCCTTTCTTAGTGCCAGCAAGGGCGCCAGGAAGGTATATATCCTTAACAGAACCTATGAGAAGGCACAGTATGTGGCAGCAGAAGTTAACAAGGCTGTTGCGGAAATGGGCCTTGAAGATAAATGCACAGAGGATGGCCTTAGCGCAAAAGGTGAGGCAGCTACCTGGGAAGATATCATTATTCCAATGAAGCTTGAGGATTATGGCAGGCTCTATATGCTGGAGGACAGATTTATTGTACTTCAGTGTACGTCCGTGGGACTTTTCCCGGATGTAAACAGCGCGGTTATAGAGGATGAGGAGTTCTACAGACACGTCAGCGCTGCGGTGGATATGGTCTACAGACCTCTTGATACCAAGTTCCTTAAACTTGCTGAGGCGGCAGGTGCCAAGACGGTTTCCGGTCTTAAGATGCTGCTGTATCAGGCGGTGGATGCCTTTGAACTCTGGAACGGCTCGGAAGGAAACGACTTTAAGATCAGCAAGGAGGAAGCAGACGAAGTCTACAGATCTCTTATGCTGGAAGTAATTGGCTCACGAAATATCATCCTTGAGGGCTTCATGGGCTGCGGCAAGACCACTGTTTCAGAGATCCTTGCCGACAAGCTGGAACTGGAGCTTATCGATACGGATGAAGTCATTGTGGATACCGAGAAGAGGAGTGTTAACGAGATATTTGCAGGGGAGGGAGAGCAGTATTTCAGAGATCTGGAGACAGAGCTTCTTCGCACCATTGTGGAGGACCACTGGAGAGAAACAGTGATTTCCCTTGGAGGCGGACTTCCTGTCAGAGAAGAGAACAGAGAGCTTCTTAAGAAGGCCGGCAAGGTTGTGTATTTAAGGACCAGGCCTGAAACTGTATATGACAGGATCAAGGATGACACCACCAGACCTCTTTTGCAGACCAAGGATCCCCTTGTCAGGATAAAAGAGCTTCAGGATGAAAGGCGCGAGATATATGAACAGGCTGCAGACATCGTGGTGGATACGGACGCGCTTACACCTGAGGAAATAGCGGATAAGATCATAAGTCTCCTGGGTCTATAAATAAACGTTGATAGATATGAGCTTTTTTGTTAAAATCTTGTAGGTCTATTGAAAAATTTGGATTCGAAAGAAGGTAAAATTTTGGAAAAAGTACTTGAACTAATATCAAAAGAAGTAGGAGATGCCTTTGAGGCAGCAGGCTATGACAGGGAGCTTGGAAGGGTGACAATTTCCAACAGACCTGACCTTTGCGAATATCAGTGCAACGGCGCTATGGCCGGCGCCAAGAAGTACGGCAAGGCCCCTTTTATCATTGCTGATGAAGTGGCTGCCAAGCTTCAGGATAATGAGATGTTTGAGAAGGTTGATTCTGTTAAACCCGGCTTTCTTAACATTATCGTAAGCGGAGATTTTGCAAGAAGCTACATCGTCAGAATGCTTCATGAGAAGCGCTTTGGCGTGACACTTCCCGGCCATGAGCCCAAGTTCATTATCGACTACGGCGGACCCAACGTTGCCAAGCCTCTTCACGTAGGACATCTTCGCAGCGCGGTTATTGGTGAGAGTATCAAGAGAATTCTTAAATATACAGGAAACAAGGTAATCGGTGACGTTCACCTGGGAGACTGGGGGCTTCAGATGGGACTTGTTATAACAGGTCTTAAGGAGAAAAAGCCTGAGCTGTGCTATTTTGATCCTGATTTTGAAGGAACGTATCCCAAGGAGGCTCCTTTTACCGTAACAGAGCTTGAGGAGATCTATCCTGCAGCCAGCAAGAGATCCAAGGAGGATGAGGCTTTCAAGGCAGAGGCTATGGAAGCAACCAAGCTCCTTCAGGACGGCTACAAGCCCTACAGAGCGCTGTGGCACCACATTCTCAATGTATCTGTTAATGATCTTAAGAAGAACTATAAGAACCTGAACGTTGATTTTGATCTCTGGAAGGGTGAATCAGATGCCCATGAGACAATTCCCGGAATGGTTGAGTATATGAAGTCCCATGGCTATGCTCATGAGAGCCAGGGAGCTCTTGTAGTAGATGTAGCTGAGGAGACAGATACCAAGGAGATTCCGCCTTGCATGATCCTTAAGTCCGACGGAGCTTCTTTGTACAACACAACAGACCTTGCTACCATCAAGCAGCGTATGGAGGGTGAGCACCCTGAGGGAATCATCTACGTTGTTGATAAGAGACAGGAACTCTACTTCACACAGGTATTCCGCTGCGCACGCAAGACCAGACTTGTTATGCCTGAGACAGAGCTTCACTTCGTAGGCTTCGGAACCATGAACGGCAAGGACGGCAAGCCCTTCAAGACAAGAGAGGGCGGCGTTATGCGTCTTGAGAATCTCATCTCCGAGATCGATGAGAAGATGTTTGCAAGGATCAAGGAAGGCAATCCCGAGATCAGCGACGAAGAGGCTAAGAGCACAGCCCACAAGGTTGCTCTTTCAGCTATCAAGTACGGCGATCTCTCCAACCAGCCTGCCAAGGATTATATATTTGACGTTGATAAATTCACTTCCTTCGAGGGAGATACAGGCCCATATATTCTCTACACCATCGTTCGTATCAAATCTATCCTCAGAAAATATGAGGCTGAGGGCGGCAATGTGAAGGAAGCCAAGCTCGGCAATCCCGACAGCCCTGCAATGAAGGAGCTTATGCTGAATCTTACAAGATTTGCCGATGCTGTTGAGAGCGCAGCCAAGGATCTGTCACCTAACAGAATCTGCGGATATATCTATGACCTCAGTAATGCCTTTAACAGCTTCTACCACGGAACCAAGATCCTGTCAGAAGCTGATGAATACAAGAAGAGCAGCTATATCGCACTTCTTGCCGTAACACTCAAGGTACTTGAGACAGGCATCGATCTTCTGGGATTTGATGCTCCTGAGTATATGTAAGGATTTGAAATGGATAAGAAAGAACATCTTTTCAGCAACAGGAAGCTTTTCCTGTTGCTGATTCCTATTATTGCGGAACAATTTCTGAACTCCCTTATGGGACTTGCGGACTCCATGATGGTAAGTAATGTGGGTGCTGCGGCTCTTTCGGGAGTATCTCTTGTAGATTCAATCAATAACCTGGTGGTTCAGGCCTTTAACGCCATGGCTACCGGCGGAGTTATTATATGCGCCACCTATATCGGGCAGAAGGATGTCAAAAGAGCCAATGACGCAGCAAGGCAGGTACTTCTGGTATCAGCGTTTATCTCTTTTTCCCTGATGTTCATATGTCTGATATTCAGAAAAGGGCTGTTATCCCTCATATTTGGAACAATCGATGCGGATGTTATGGACGCCGCAAGCATTTATTTCCTGCTGACGATAATGTCCTATCCGGGGATATCCCTGGCAGCGGCGGGGAGCGCTATTTTCCGTGCTCAGTCCGACACCAGGCTTCCCATGAATGTGGCCATAGTATCCAATCTTTTGAATGTGGCGGGAAATGCCCTTTTGATATGGGGATTTGGTCTTGGAGTATACGGCGCAGCGCTGGCTACTTTGTTTTCCAGAATCTTCTCAGCGGTGGTGCTGCTTACACTTCTACGAAAGAAGGACAGGCAGATATCCGTAAGAGCATATCACAAGATAAGGCCCGATATGCCCAAGATCAAGAATATCCTGGCCATGGGCATTCCAAACGGAATAGAGAACTCCATGTTCCAGTTCGGTAAGCTGGCAATCCAGTCTTCGGTATCACTTCTTGGAACCGCAGCCATCGCAGCTCAGTCCATGACCAATATTTTTGAGAATGTCAACGGCGTTGCGGGAATAGGTGTCGGTATCGGACTTATGACCATTGTTGGACAGTGTCTTGGCGCAGGAAGAAAAGACGAGGCGGTGTACTATACCAAGAAGATGGTACTCTGGGGATACATTGCAATACTTGCCAGCTGCCTTTTTACCTATGCGATTGCAAGACCTGTCACTATGCTGGCAGGGATGCAGGAAGAGAGCGCCAAGCTGTGCATCTATATGCTGGGCTGGATTACCATAGCCAAGCCTCTTTTGTGGGCGCCTTCCTTCGTTACTCCTTATGCGATGCGTGCTGCCGGAGATGTTAAGTTCTCCATGCTGGTTGCAACGCTTACCATGTGGCTCTGCAGGGTAACCCTTGCAACCTTTCTCATCAGAGTGATGGGATTCGGGGCAATGGGCGTATGGATCGGCATGTTTGCTGACTGGTTCATACGAGGAATTATTTTTACCATAAGATTTAAGAGTGGAAAATGGATCCACAAAGTAATTGATTAAAAAAAAATAAACATACTAAAGTGCCAAAGTAATATTGCCGAAATACAATTAAAAGTTGGGCGACTTTAAACACAAGATTTTTTGCGAGAATATCCAAAGCTTTTACTTAGGGAAAACTTTCTTAGAGAAGGAGACAAGAGTTTATGGAGAGACGGATTCTCGCAGCGTTGTTGGCAGTATCTTTGGCATTTTCCTATTCAGGTACGGCTTCGGCTTCCGATATTTTGATCGAGGAAGAGTTATCTGAAGAGCAAGACCTTACAGGGATAGATGAGTCGGAGGAGGTTATTTCCGACGAAGAGGTTGATGTGATCTCCGCATCAGAGGGAGATGATACGGAGTTTGACGATACAGAATATGAATTATCGGCTGAGGAAGAGGACATATCTGACCCGGCTGATTCTGATGAGATCATTCCGCCGGGGGGCGCCATGGAAGTGGAAGAACCCATGGAAGTGGATGATCCTGTTCTTGATGAGGAAATATTTACGGATTCTGCCGGCCTTATGTCGATAGAACCCGTTACTTCTGCGCTTTCATCTGCCTATATTCCGGGCACCTTACCAAACTTAAGAAATCAGTCTCCATATGGAAGCTGCTGGGCTCATGCATCGATGACGCTTGCTGAGATGAGTCTTATAAAGCAGGGGATTGTAAGTAAAGATGTGGATCTTTCGGAACTTCATCTTGCTTATTTTTGTTATAACTCTGTAACGGATCCCTTGGGAGGAACCCAGGGAGACAAAAACCAGGCGATACTTGAAAGCGGCAGCACGCTGCTGGACCGCGGTGGTTCTGCGGAGTTTGCCCAGAATGTTCTCGCATCCTGGACCGGAGCTGCTGACGAAGATACCGCTAATTACAAGGACATGGCAGGTCAGGCCAACGCCGGAGGGCTGGATTCGTCAATAGCCTACGAGGACGCAGCTCACCTTACTCATTATTTTGAAACAAATCTGAATGTCTCCAATATAGAGAACGTCAAGAAACTGGTTGCCCAGTGCGGCGCTGTATCAGTGGGTTATGGGGCCATTAACTCAAGAAAGACAGCCATCAGTAATGGGGTATACAACAGCACCTACAATTCTTACTATAACCCCAACGCTCAGAATGCCAATCATGAAGTTACGATCGTGGGCTGGGATGATGATTTTCCCAAGAGCCATTTTACCAACGCTCCTGCGGGCAACGGTGCCTATCTTGTAAGAAACAGCTGGAAAGAAGGCAATTACAGTAATATGCAGGATTATTACGGGTATTTCTGGATGTCCTATTATGAGCCTTCACTTACCGGCAAGGCTTTTGCAGCTGTATACGATGCAGCAGATAAGTATGACAACAACTATCAATACGACGGCGGAATGGCAACCTCACAGGCTTATGACTGCTCAAAGGCTGCAAATGTTTTTGAGATCAGCGGGAACAGTGATATAGAAGAGCTTCAGGCCGTATCCTTCTACACCGCAAGCTCAGATGTGGACTATACCGTTAAGATATATGTCAATCCCGATAGCAGTCAGGGACCTGAGAGCGGAATATATGTGCCTGAGTGTACCACCACGGGAAAAACAACCTTCGCGGGATATTATACGGTGCCTCTTGAAAATTCCGTTATGCTGGACCACGGAACCCGTTTTGCTGCAGTTGTGGAATTATCCGATTCCGGGAGAAATGCTTCCTTCGGAGCGGAGTATGGCTACACCGGTTCCTGGTACAAAACGACGGTAAGCTCAAGCAGTAACCAGAGCTATATTTATACCAACAACAGATGGGTTGATTACAAGGTAATCAATAGCTATTTCCGACAGGGAAATATCCGAATCAAAGCATTCACCAAGAACTGCGTATCATATTCGGTGCCTGTGATAACGCCTGTAACGGTGACTTTTGATGCCGGTTCGGGAAGTGTATCGGTATCCGAGATTACAGCAATACCCGGAAATGAGTATGGTGACCTTCCGGAAGCAGTAAGAACCGGGTACATCTTTGACGGCTGGTACACAGAGAGAACAAACGGAAGCAAGGTTACTTCAGCCTCAACGGTGATAAGTGAGAATCATACGCTGTATGCCCACTATTCACCGATAACCTACAAGATCATCTACAATGCCAACGGTGGAACGGGATCCATGTCTCCATCAAGCGCTGTGTATGACACAAACGTTACATTGACTGTAAATGGTTTTACCAGAGACAGATATAACTTTATTGGATGGAATACAAGGGCAGATGGTCAGGGAACATCCTATGGCGACAAAGCGGTTGTTAGGAATCTGCTGTCAACTCAGAATGCCGGCATAACACTGTATGCGCAGTGGGAGGCTGAGCCTGAACCTGAACCTGAGCCGGAGCCCGAACCAGAACCTGAGCCGGAGCCCGAACCTGAGCCGGAGCCCGAACCTGAGCCCGGTTCGGATTTTACACCAAGTCCTACACCTACACCGACACCGGATCCCACACCGGCTCCGGATCCTACACCGGACCCAGAGCCCGAACCTGAGCCCGAACCTGAACCCGAGCCTGAGCCTGAACCTGAGCCAATCCCCGATCCGGATCCGATAGTAGATAAATACATCGTTATAAGGGACGATGCCTACAGTGATCTGTCAGGATTCGACATGCTGACAGGAAGAAGTAAGACTCTGCATGTGGAATTCAGCAATGGTGATTCATATGACGGCAGAGTATATTGGAGCAGTGATAACGCTAACGTGGCAACTGTAAGTACCGGTGGTACAGTAGCCGCCAAGATGCCGGGTAGTGCGACAATACAGGCAGTCAGTGCGGACGGAGAATACAGTGCTGTAGCTTCCGTAAATGTTAAACTGGCAGCAACCGGAATCAAATTGGATAAAACTACAGTATCTCTGGGCGTAGGAGAGAGTGCGGTCATAAGCGCAGCTATCCTTCCTGCTGAAGCAGAGCAGAAGCTTGTATGGAGCTCTTCAGATACCGCAGTTGCCCTGGTGAATCAAAGCGGAGAAGTGAGCGCTGTTTCTAATGGGCAGGCAACCATAACGGTGGCCACCACAGACGGAACCGGAGTTACCGGAACCTGCATTGTAACTGTGGGCAAAGCTGTTGAGAGCGTAAGGATAGAGGACGGCGGAGCTGTATCGGTAGCAGCCGGCAAAAATCTCAAACTCAGCGCAGTATTAAGCAGCGAAGATGAAGATGCTTCTTTGAACAAAGCCTATACCTGGGAAGTTAAGGGCGGCACCGGTTTTGCAACCATCAAATCCGACGGAACCCTCACAGGTGTTAACGAAGGAACGGTTACGGTAACACTTACCGCAGCCAACGGTGTATCTGATTCCAAAGAGTATTTTGTATATGTTCCCGTCAAAAAAGCGGTGATGCTGCAGTCAAGCGTTGTCATCTCCCCGGGAAGTAGCTATGCCCTTGGAGTAAACATAGTTCCTACAGTAACAAACGCAAGTGAAGGAGGACAGGCAACACTTGAATCCGGCGTAAAATGGAGTATTGACGCCGCATATTCCAAGTATCTGACTGTTGATGAGGAAACAGGTGTCGTTACTGCGGGAGAGCTGATAAAGAGCAATATTCCCGTCAAGGCCACCTATAAACCTTATGGCGCAGCAGCCAAGACCCTGACCTGCAAGGTATCTGTCAAGAACCAGACTTTCAGTGGATTTAGCCTAAGTCAGAGCAGCGTATCCCTGACAGGTGGCAAGCAGGCTACGGTAAATGCCAGGTTTTCTCCTGTTGTTCCCAAAGAGGGCGGTGTAACCTGGAGCATTGCAGAGGGCGGAGATTATATTGAGATAAGTGACAGCTCCGATGCCTATATCGCGATAAAGGCACTTCCTACAGCAGTCGAGAGAACTGCGGTTATCATTGCTACAGCCAAGGCGGATCCCGAAAAGACAGCCAAATGCACCATAACCATCAAGCCTGAGGCTGAGTCCATAAAAGTATATAAGGACCAGCTTGATATCACAGGCGGCAAGTTTGACCTGGCCAAGGGAACCGCTAAGGTCCTGAAGGTAAGTGTACTGGCACTTGATGGACTATCCCCGGCAAGTAACCAGAAGGTTGTCTACAAAGTTGATAATACCTCTGTTGCCACTGTAGGAACCAGTGGTAAGGTAACAGCCAAGAATAACGGAACAGCCACTATTACAGTGATATCTGCTGAAGATGGCGCTGTTTTTGCCACCTGTACGGTGAATGTAGTCACTCTGTCATTAGACAAGACTGATGCCGTAATGGGACTTAAAGACGGTAATAATACCCTTACAATAAGCCCTATGGGCGTTACAGAGGATACTGAGCTTGTATGGACCATAAGCG
Source organism: Butyrivibrio sp. DSM 10294 (assembly GCF_028539135.1). Taxonomy (NCBI): domain Bacteria; kingdom Bacillati; phylum Bacillota; class Clostridia; order Lachnospirales; family Lachnospiraceae; genus Butyrivibrio; species Butyrivibrio sp. DSM 10294. Next base: position 134,727 of record NZ_JANSWL010000080.1, read on the forward strand.
ACGCAGCAAGGGTTAAGGTCCATCTTGAGGAGAACGGTGAACAGCTTAAGTCTCTTGAAGGAAAAGGAACAGCCAAACTCGTTATTGAGGGTGTTAACTCAGGCAAGATCAAGGTTACAGCCTGTGTAAAAGGAACCAACAAGAAGGCTTATTGCACCATTACCATATATTCACATGTAACAGGCCTTAAGATAAGTGGACTTGGAGATCCGGTTTCCGATGAAGACTTCGATTATATCAAGTCGATCAAAAAAGGAAAGACCTCTACAATAAAAGCGACACCGGAGTATTACAAATATACCGGTAAAAAATATGTACTTAGCACAGCGGTGACTTATAGAAGCAGTAATCCCGAGATAGTGACGGTATCAGATGCCGGCAAGATAGCGGGAATAAGTCCCGGCATAGCCTACATCACCATCACCACTGTTGATGGCGGATTTAGCAAGGTAGTAAAGGTTACTGTCAAATAAAAAGCATATTGCCAAATGTCCGGAAAAGGGGCGTCTTACAGACGTCTCTTTTTTGGTGAATTACGAACATTTATTTCCAATAAATTGTTATTTATTATAGACCTGCCTGATTTTATGATTATTATCAGATAATCCCTTTTTATTACTGCAAAAATGTTCAAAATCCATTATAATATTCCACGTGTGATTAAGAGGATTACTTGGATGATGAACCAGACAGAAATTACTTTTTTACAAAAGAAAATCGCAGATTATCCCGAGAGAATAGCAAAGCTCCAAAAGAGACAGGAGATGATAGCTATCCCCGCAGCAACAGAGATAGACGCAGCGATCAAGGGGCTGAACGCCTATATCATTCAGCTGACGGCTACTAAGAGCGCCTTCGACAAGATTGAAGCAGAGGCGGGGGAAGATACAGATAAGCTGATGAGACTATCTGAGGAATATTCTTCGCAGAACGGTGATGTTCCCGAGACCTGCAGATTAAGTCTTGTGCAGATACAGCATATTCTCATGACAGTGAAGACACATACAGCATCGCTGGGAGAACTTATCGACAATGCTGCCTCTGCCAGAGAGAAGCTGGAACTTGCCCGTAAACACAAGAAGACTCTTGATGTGGTCAATCTTTTAAGAATGATAGAAAAGGGAGACGGATACAGGTTATGAAAAAAGAAAATTCCATGAAAAATGCCATATTGGGCGGAGGCTTGTTTGGAGCAGGCTTGATATCTACCGTGGCCCTTAATATGAACTCTACAGATATCATAATAACAGCCGGAATTCAGGCACTGAGGATGTCAGTTATTGCAGGAGGCGCAGTAACAATTGTAGGCGCAGCCATGGCAGCGATAGCCACAGCTTCCATAATAGGCGAGAAGAAAAAGAATGCGCAGTTCATGGCTAAGGATATTGAAGCCAAGGAAGAAGCCATCCGCAAAAAGAAAGAAGACGTACGAGGACTTGTCACAGGCCTTATGCAGGAGGAAGAGAATTTTGTTCCTGTTGGGCAGATCCTTTTAAAAGAGATGGATGACATGGACGAGTTCGCCGAAAGAAGCGACAAGCTCTTTGAGTTTAATGATATGAAGGAATTTGAGAGTATGAAGGAGATCATCTCTCAGGCCAAGACGGCTCTTTATCACAACTGCCGCGGAATAGTCAATCTCTATGTTGCCCTTGAAACCTCGGATGAATTCGTTACCGAGAGCCGGAAGATCCTTGACAGCAACAAGGAGATAAGGGACAACGCCAAGAAATTCCTGCTGGAGCTTGCACGCTATACCAATGAGCAGAATGAAGATACCGATGCGGTAACAATGATTCAGGATTATGCGGATGCCATAGGGCAGTCCTTGAGACATACCTATAACTAAATTGGCATTTCACATATAGGAGGAGTAATACTATGAAAATGAAAAGATTTTTAAAGGGCGCAGCAGCTGCAGTTCTTGCTCTATCAATGACAGCCTGCACCACAGACAATGTAACAGTCAATAACACCCAGACAAGTGCTCTTAGCTATGATGATGCGGTCAAAGAGCTCAACGCCTTCGTCAAGAACATCAATCCACAGACGGTTTCAGCGAGACTTGATGTTGACATGGAGGAGGCTTCAGTTGCGGATTCACTGGCAGATATCGATACCTTTGATATGATGCTTAAGGGCAACGGCGAGATCAACCTTGAGATTGCAGCGCCTTCTGAGTTCAGCGGCTCTGCATATCCTGATGAGTGGCTGGTTGCAGTCGGTGAGAAATTCAACAAGGAAGGAATCACTGTAGATGGTAAGAAAGTTACCGTTTCCGTAAGAAAGATCTCATCAGGTGAGACCCTTACTTATATCGCAGAGGGTGGTTATGAGCCTGATCTTTATATCCCTTCCAATACAATGTGGGGTGACATGCTGGATGCCAGCGGCGTCAAGACAGTTAAGCTGGCTGACAGGATCGCAGGTAACACAGCCGGAATCCTGATGTCCAAGGATGCCTATGACAGCTACCATGAGAAATACGGAGAGGTTACCGTGGACGGCGTTCTGAAGGCAGCAAATGCAGGAGATCTCGTTTTTGCATATACCAATCCTTATACTTCCGCAACAGGTATGAACATCCTGTGCTCAATGCTGTACGCTTTTGATAATTCCAATCCTCTTTCAGACAAGGCAGAGAAAGAGCTTATCGCATATCAGGATCATGCACCTACAGCAGCTTATACAACTTCAGTTCTTAAGGCTTCCGCATCCAAGGGTATCATAGATGCTATGGTAATGGAGGAGCAGACCTATATCAATACCAAGTCCCTTAAGGATTATGTATACACACCCGCAGGTGTTCGTCACGACCATCCCGTGTATACTTTTGGCTGGGTGAGTGATGAGAGACAGGAAGCAGCCAAGTTATTCGTTGATTACTGCTTATCTGATGACAGCCAGAAGATGGCTACAGAGCGTGGCTTCAATCTTCATGAGGATTATGTATCTCAGGACTATGGAATGAAAGGCTCAGATTACCTTGCAGCCCAGAGAATCTGGAAGACCAACAAGAACGGTTCCCGTCCCACCATCGCAGTTTTTGTAACCGATATTTCAGGCTCCATGAACGGTACCAGAATCAATTCCCTTAAGTCTTCACTGCTTAACACAATGCAGTATATTGATGCCAGCAGCTATGTAGGACTTGTAAGTTACAGCGACAAGGTATATATCAACCTTCCCGTTAAGCGTTTTGACAACAAGCAGAGAGCATATTTCAGCGGTGCGGTCAAAGACCTTGAGGTGGGCGGACAGACAGCAACCTATGATGCAGTACTTGTAGGAATGAACATGCTTCTGGAAGCTTCCAAGGAAGTGCCCAATGCCAACATGATGCTCTTTGTTCTTTCAGACGGAGCTCAAAACGCAGGCTACAAGCTTGAGAGAATCACACCTATCGTTGGCGGACTCGGAGTATCTGTTTACACCATCGGTTATGAGATGGAAGATTCCGACAAGAAGGAGCTTCAGACACTTTCAGGAATCAACGAGGCTGTATGTATCGACGCCGACGCAGATGATATCGTAAATGAGCTTAGAAATCTCTTCAATGTAAACATGTAACACCAGGGTAATAAGTCTTCCCAAATGCCAAGCTCGCTTGGCAATTCGAGGAAGACTTTTTTACCCTGGTGTTACATGTGTGTAAAGGGACTCAAAATTTTTTTGCCACATTTTTATTTCCTTCGTATAAATAAGAGAGTAAGAAAATAAACAAAAAATACTGTTAGAACTTGGAGGAAATAAAAATGTCAGAAATGATCATGGTGAAAGATAATGAACTTGAAAATATCGCAGGCGGCGCAGCAGGAACTGCTTCAACACCAAGATTTGCCATCGGAGATAAGGTTATGCTCCTTATTTACCCCGAATTTGGAGTGGGCACTGTCATGAATGTATATATGCAGGCATCAATGTGGAAATGTGTTGTAAGATTTGATTCCGGTATGATAGATGCCTCTGATATTGAGTTCATTCCTGCATAAAAAAATAAAAATCATGTAAATTCTAAAGCCGCCAACCGTGCGGCTTTTTCGTGGGAGGATACATGATTAAAGGAGGTTTATCGCAGTGGGATTAAATGATCTCGGCAGTATATTAACTAAAGCGGGTTCTACGCTCAAGGATTCCGCGATTCGAAGTGCTCAGGCCATTAAGCTTGAGCAACAGATCACAACACTTAAACGTGAGATTCCTTGCCATTAACGACCTTGCCGGCTTCATAATCTGCAATGCCTTTATTCACAAGACTTGCTTCATTGATCTTCTGCATGGTTCGCTCGTAGTAGTCAATGTCCATTACAACGAGTCTTCCATATCCGTTCTTGGTGACAAATACCGGTTCATTGGATTCTGCACATAAACGCTCGATTTCTACAGTGTTTTTAAGGTCTCTCATTGGAACTATCTGCATACTTTTACTCCTTTCTGTGGCTAAATTATACATCATATTTGGACACACAATAAGTGATCGTGTTGCTGCGGATGGGATTACATTGAAAGAACTGGAAGTGATTAATGAATGATCATCAAGCCAGATTCTGGCAGAAATCATACCACCAGTTCCGTTTTGCCAGAAGCATTCTAACGGAGGCGTCCAACCGGAGCAATTCAACAAATGGTCCCTCGACTCCGTCCCCAGGGACCATTTCGCCCATACAGACAACAAAAAAGGAAAGCACGAATGCTTTCCTTTTTTAGTAGCGAGAGGGGGACTTGAACCATTGTCGCACCTCTAAAACTTGCATAAATACAAGGTCTGCGGCTTCGTCATCTGATGACAATCATCAAATTATCATCAACATTTGTTTTATGACAGTTTTTTCAATGTGTTATCAAACATTTCTACGCATATATCAGCCATGCGCTGTTCGCTTTCCTGCATCCCTTCTCTGAACCAACTGATAAGTATCTGGAAAAAGGCTGCTTCTAAAGCAAGCCTGATGTATTTGATCTCTGTATCTGTTGTAGGATACAGAAGTTCTGATATGGACCTGCCGGAAAAGAGCTCACGTTTCAATATACCTGCCTGATCAAACAGGGCAATGGTTTCTTTATCCTCGCGGATGGTACGGAAAACATCTTCAAACCACTGATGAGGATTCTCATGCAGTTCTGGTTTTTCACAAATTTCTGCTATGCTTTTTATCAGTCTGTTACCGAGTTCATGCAAAATATCTTCCTTGTCAGTATAGTTGCGGTAGAAGGCAGTACGTGAAACTCCGGCACGACGCACGATCTCACTGACAGTGATCTTTTCATACGGGTGTTCGCCCATTAGGTGCATCAGCGCAAGCTGAAGGCATTCTCTGGTCAGCTGGTTAGACTCTTTGTTATTCATTCGCAGAACTTCTTTTTTCTGCATTTCTGTCAAAGGTTCTTTTGTGGCAGTCATATTTCTTTTCCTCGCCGTTACAAAATATACGATTATGTAACATCGCTCCAATTGGCACTGCTACTGTCATGTCCGAGAGTAGAGCCGTTGTATTACATTTCTTGCGGCGTTACACTTGTAACATCAAAACGATTGTAACACTTAGCGGGGAGGAATAACAAGTATGGAATTAGTAGAAAACTTATCTCACAAAGCGCAGAGACAGGCATTTAGCCTATTGATTGATAGATTTCTTGCAAATCTCGACAAAGCTGAGAACAGAACAGAAACGTATTTAAAACTCGTAGATCAGGCAGAGAAATTCTGGGGGAAAGATGGAGCAAGAAAGGACAAGCTTGATCAGGTAAGAGCAGCTTTCAAGGACCCTGACAATAGATGGGTCAAGTTTATAAATAAAGTAGTTGATGAGACAGATCCTCATGTTGCCAAGATGACAATGCTCAACCTTGGTTATGAGGCCTTTTTCAGAGGTACCAAGATGATCAGGGCAAACAGGGAAAAGTACGGATGCAATATCCCGTGGCTTATTCTCTTTGATCCTACAAGTGCCTGCAACATGCATTGCCAGGGCTGTTGGTCCGGTACTTATGGCCCTAAGCACAACCTGTCTTTTGAAGACATGGATAAGATCGTTACCCAGGGAAAAGAGCTTGGTGTTTACCTATACATGATGACAGGCGGGGAGCCTCTTGTAAGAAAAAAGGATGTACTGCGTCTTGCTGAAAAGCACAATGATGTTGAGTTCTCTATTTTTGACAACTCCACTTTAATTGATGAGGACTTCTGTAAGGAAGTTGTAAGACTTGGAAATATCACGTTTCAGCTTTCTATCGAGGGTACTCCTGATACAAATGATGCGAGACGTGGAATCGGTCATTACGACGCTGTTATGAAAGCCATGGACCTGTTTAAGAAATACGGAATTGTCTATGGAACTTCCATCTGCTATACAAGAAATAATATCGAGGCAGTAACTGACCCTAAGTTCATCGAGTTCATAGCTGAAAAAGGCGCAAGATTCGGATTCTTTTTCCACTATATGCCAGTAGGAAATAATGCGGTACCAGAGCTTATGCCTACTGTAGAGCAGAGAAGAAAGATGGTAGATCAAATCAGATACCTTAGAAGTGACAAGTGCGATATAGGGTTCTTCCCTATGGATTTCCAGAATGATGGAGAGGCAGTTGGTGGCTGTATCGCTGGCGGAAGAAACTACTTCCATATCAATTCAAGTGGAGATGCAGAGCCCTGCGTATTTATCCACTTCTCCAACACTAATATCCATACTCATTCAATACTTGAGATGCTTCAGAGTCCTCTTTTCATGGAATATCACAAGGGACAGCCATTCAATAAGAATCATTTGAGACCATGCCCGATGCTTGAGAATCCTGAGCTCCTTAGAGAGATGGTCGCAAGATCCGGAGCCCATGGCACCAATGAAGAATCAGAGGAAAGCGTTGAACACCTCTGCGCAAAGTGCGATAATTATTCAAAAGAGTGGGGACCTGTAGCAGATGATATCTGGGCTCGCCAGAAGCACTATAGAAAAGCATACGAAAACTATGCAAAAGAAAATATAGAGAGCGCAGAAAAGCTGGAATTTCCTGAGGTTCATAAAAAAAATAAAAAGGAAAACAAAGGCGCGTAATTGCTTGGGGGAAAGAAAATGATAAAAATACTGTCAGATAGCACTTGTGATCTGTCAAAGGAACTGGTTCAGAGATACAACATAGGAATAATTCCGCTTTATGTAAGACTAGGAGATGAGGAGTACCTGGATGGCGTCAATATTACTCCTGAACAGATCTATAAGTGGTCTGATGAACATGGGGAAACGCCCAAGACAGCAGCAGCCAGCATTGAAGATATCTCAAAATTCCTGGATCCTGCGGGTTCGGATGAATATATTGTTTTTACTATATCTTCGTCCATGTCAGTAAACTTCAATAATGTAAGGCTTGCGGCGCAGGAACTTGGCATGTCTGACAGAGTTCATGTCATAGATTCAGCCAATCTTTCCACCGGAGTTGGCCTGTTGGTAGTATATGCGGCAGAACTGGCTAAAGAGGGAAAGGCAGCAAAAGAAATTGTTGAAGAGATAGAGAATACCAGGGATAAGGTCAGAGCAAGTTTTGTAATCGATACCCTTGTCTACCTTCATAGAGGTGGTCGCTGTTCGGGGCTTGCAGCCTTCTTTGGTACGACATTAAAGATCCATCCACGCATTGCAGTAACTGACGGAGCAATGCACCCGGAAAAGAAATATCGCGGATCCAGCAGACGCTATGTGCTTGATTATGTCAAAGACATGGAGGCTGATCTAGAGAATGCCAGACCTGAGCGTGTGTTCATAACCCATTCAGGATGCGACAGGGAAGTTGTTGAAGCTGTAAGAGAGTATCTTAGCGGCCTCGGCGTGTTTAAAGAAATCCTTGAAACCCGCGCAGGAAGCGTTGTTTCATCTCATTGTGGTCCAGGAACATTGGGAGTACTGTTTATCTCAAAATGATGGGAACAAAGGATTTGTTATTGTGGCATGAGAGCGAGTTTTTAATATTTATTACCGGTTTTCATTGGCTGATCGGGAATATTATCTGTTTTCGGAAGAATTACGGGTAATATTTTTCTTTTTCCAGGGAATATTTCCAAGTGACGCCGGCGGAAGAGATTGCGGGGGTGACGAGCAAGCTGCGATGCAAATTAGCAACGCCAGAAGACACAAAAAAAGGAAGCGATAAACGCTTCCTTTTTAGTAGCGAGAGGGGGACTTGAACCCTCGACACCGCGGGTATGAACCGCGTGCTCTAGCCAGCTGAGCTACCTCGCCATATTTATTTCGTGACTGCTTGCCGCAGCCGACTTAGATACTATAACTCGATGTAGGTATATTTGTCAACAAGATTTTTGAGAAATTTTGAGGAATTTTTTTATTGAGTAAATTTGAGCAAAATTGCGTTATAGCCTCCGCCGGAAGGGGGCTATTTTATCGTCTTTTAAGAATTGAGCCGGATAAGTATGTAAATTGTGTGCAAGAAGCATAGTATAATAGTGGAAGGATATGTTCATTCAAATAATTTGGTGAAAGGACTAAACTATGGATTTGGCAATGGGAAATACCTTTTACTTTGATTTTGAAGTGGCCTTCATGCAGCTTTTACAGAGCATATTTGGAGGGTTTGCTCTGAGTGTGATTTCCTTCTTTTCATATTTCGGAGAAGAGATGGTGCTGGTGCTGGTCATGGGCTTTATCTATTGGGGCTATGACAAGAAAATGGGTAATTATGTGGGAACCAGCATTTTGCTTGGCTGCGTTCTTAATCCGCTTCTCAAGAATATTTTTGTGAGAAGAAGGCCATATTTTGACAACCCGCAGATCAAGTGCCTAAGGCCCGTTGAAAAGAACGCTGATATCTATGACATTGCGGCGCAGGGGTTCTCTTTTCCCAGCGGACATTCCACCAACAGTGTGTCGGCTTATTCTTCCATGGCAAAGTACAAGAAGAACAAAGTGCTGCTTGGAATTGCCATTGTTATGCCGCTTCTTGTGGGCCTGTCCAGAATGACGGTGGGAGTTCATTATCCCACGGATGTGCTCTGCGGATGGCTGTCGGGATTGGTTGTGGTTTTCCTGGTCTCATTTCTGCAAAATAAGATCCCTGAGGAAAAAGAGTGGCTGCTTAATCTTATAATATTCCTTATAGCGGCGCTGGGATTTTTCTATTGTAAGACCGATGACTATTACTCCAGCCTGGGACTTCTTGGAGGATTTTTCCTCTCAAGAGAATTTGACAAGTTAGTTGTGCATTTCAGAAATTCGAAGAAGCCGGTAAGGATAATTGTGAGAGTTATCGCGGGAGCAGCACTGTTTCTTGCACTTACCAAGATCCTTAAAATGCCGTTTTCTTCAGAGTTTTTGTCGTCACCTACGCTGGCTGCTTACTGCGTAAGATTTTTGAGATATCTGATATCATGCTTTGTGGCTGTGGGAGTTTATCCGCTGATTTTTGCAAAGTTTGATAAGTTCTGGAAAGAGGAGGCGTGACTATGTGGGCTTATGAGACATCTTTTTATCAGATATATACGCTGGGCTTTTGCGGAGCACCCTTTGAAAATGACGGGGAGCTGCAGCACAGAATACTGAAGGTCCTGGACTGGATTCCTCATCTTAAAAAGCTGGGAGTCGGCGCAGTATTATTTAACCCTGTGTTTGAATCCGATACCCATGGCTACAATACAAGGGATTACAAAAAAATCGATGTGCGCCTTGGAACCAATGAGGATTTCAAAAAAGTATGCGATGCCCTTCACAAGGAAGGGATAAAGATTGTTCTTGATGCAGTGTTTAATCATGCGGGACGAGGCTTTTGGGGCTTTAAGGATGTTCTGGAAAAACGCTGGGATTCCCGGTACAAGGACTGGTTTAACATAAGCTTTGAGGGAAACAGTAATTATAATGACGGTCTGTGGTATGAGGGCTGGGAAGGCAATTATGACCTTGTTAAGCTTAATCTGCGCAATCCTGCGGTGGCGGACTATCTTCTTGAGAGTGCCAAATTCTGGGTTGATGAATTCGGAGTTGACGGACTTCGCCTGGATGTGGCCTATTGCCTTGACCCTGAGTTTATTAAGAGGCTTCGAAGGGAAAGCGCCGGCTGGAAAGAGGACTTTTTCCTCATGGGTGAGATGATAGGTGGTGATTACAACCGCATTATGGGGGACGAGCTGTGCCATTCCGCGACTAACTATGAGTGCTACAAGGGAATGCATTCGGCGCTTAACAGTATGAACCTCTTTGAAATCGTTCATTCACTCCTAAGGCAGTTTGGGCCGGAGAACTGGACATTATACAGAGGCAAGCACCTTCTGTCCTTCGTTGACAATCATGATGTCAGCAGGATTGCCAGCATCTTGCAGAGGCCTGAGCATTTGAAGCTCATATATACTCTGATGTTTGGAATGCCTGGAATACCTACGATCTACTACGGAAGTGAGTGGGCCACCAAGGCGGACAAATCTCAGGGTGATCCGGCGCTAAGACCTTGTTTTGATAAGCCGGAGTGGACAGAGCTTACAGATACGATAGCTGCACTGTGCAAGGCCAAGAACTCCTGCAAGGCCCTAAGTTATGGCGATTTCAAGTCACTGGTTCTTACCAACAGGCAGTGCATATTTGAGAGAGAATGCGACGGTGACAGAGCGCTGGTTGTGATAAATGCGGATGAAAATCACTTCCATGCGGATTTCAATGCAAGAGCCGGCAGGGGAATAGATCTGATAACAGGCTCTGCCATAGATTTTGGCGGCGGTCTGGATATTCCGGCATATACAGGCTATATTATCGGTAACCTTGACTGAGGCGTCACATATAGGAGCTGATTTGACGTAGCCTACAGTCTGTGATATCTTTTTCTACGTGCATAGGTGCTGCGTGGTAAGAATCAATTTCCTGTGACCTTACTGCCAGCCTAACAAGGAACCGGGTGGAACTCCCGGACAGTGCCGCTACTGTGACAGCCAGATACTTGCCCATGCACAGGCACATGTACTTCCTCGCGACCAGGGAAGGTGCTGCGAATAACCTGCACGCATGAGCCTTTGTGGATGTATTTCCACAAGGGCTTTTCTTTTGTCGCCCGGAAGTCTCAATTACATTTTTATTGGAGGATAATTATGAAAAAGAAACTTTTGAGCGTAGTTATGAGTGCAGCCATCATTGCAGGCGTGCTTGCAGCCTGCGGAGAGACTGCTACTGCACCTGCACCCGTTGAGAGCGAGGTTACTACAGAGGCACCTGCTGCAGAGGCTACAGAGGCTGTAGAAGCTGTAGAGTCCGGAGCAGAGGAAGCAACAACTGAAGAAGTTGCAGCAGAAGGAACAGTTCAGGACAGAGCAGGTAACGACATCGTGATCCCTGAGACTGTCGATTCCATCATCTCAATGGCACCTTCTATCACAAGAACACTTATAGATTTTGGTCTTGCGGACAAGATCGTTGCCTGCGATACTTATTCTTATGGAAGCTATGGATCTGTACTTAAAGAGGATATTCCCCAGTTCGATATGATGGCTCCCGATCAGGAAGCAATCGTTATGCTTGGAGCAGACCTTGTTCTTACTTCCGGTATGAGCGCAGCTCACGGAAACGACGTATTTGAGTCTGTCAAGGAAGCCGGCGTATGCGTTGCCGATATTCCCAGCAGTGCATCAATAGAAGATATCAAAAAAGACATTCTTTTCATCGGACAGTGCGTTGGCAAGGACAGCGAAGCAGAGACCGTTTGCAAAAATATGGATGAAGCCATCGCCACAATCTCAGACCTTGCAGCACAGATTCCTGAGGAGGAGAGAAAGACAGTACTCTTTGAACTCTATACTCCTTCTGCTGAGAATCCTGTGATCTACACTGCAGGTAACGGAACCTACATCAATGAGATGCTTGAGATCATCGGAGCCAAGAATGTTGCTGCAGAGGAGACCGATCAGTGGCCTGCCCTTAACGAGGAGGCAGCAGTTCTTATGAACCCTGATGTTATCCTTACAGCTGATATGTACACACCTGATGTTATTAACACAATTCTTACGATGGAAGGCTGGGAGAACGTTAACGCCATCGTCAACAAGGAAGTCTATGAGATCGATTCCGATTCCGTAAATCAGCCCAACGAGCATGTTATATCAGCTATGGTTGCCATGGCTAAGGCTATTTATCCCGATGTTTTTGCAGCGGTTGAGGACCCTTTTGATGGAGAGTAATAAACTCGTAAAAAGTAAAAAAATATACATCATCACCGCCGGCCTTATTGGGCTGGCGGCCCTTTTATCGGGGATATGCATAGGTAGTGTCAACCTGCATGTTTCGGATATATGGCAGGTGGTATGCTATAAGCTTTTTGGTGCTGAGCCGGATCCTTCCTTCAACGCGTCAATTGTTCCTATAGTGTGGGAAATCAGGATTCCCAGGGTTCTCTGCGCCTTTTTGGTGGGAGGAGCACTCTCAGTCAGCGGCGCCGTGATCCAGGCAATCCTTCAGAATCCTCTGGCTTCTTCCTATACCCTTGGTGTTTCCTCGGGAGCATCCTTTGGCGCTGCGCTGGTAATAGTTACGGGGATAACAGGAACATTCTTAAATGTTTTTCTTTTGCCGGTCACGGGCTTTGCCTTCGGACTAATGACGATCCTTTTGGTGCTCTTCATAGCATCAAGACTGGACGTGGGGCTCAAAAATCACACCATCATTCTGTTCGGAATGGTGTTTTCACTGTTTGTAAATGCGCTGATGACGATGATCAGCGCTCTTAATAAGAGCCATATGCAGAGGCTCATCCTTTGGCAAATGGGCTCCTTTTCAGGAAGAAGATGGATACATGTGGCAATTCTGCTGGGCTTTAGCCTCTTGTGTACTGTTGCAATAGCCTTTTTTGCAAGGGAACTGGATATAATGAGCTTCGGAGACGAAGAGGCTCTGGCGGTTGGTGTTGATGTCAAAAAGAACAAGATCATTCTTCTGATACTGTCATCTCTTCTTACCGGTGTGTCCGTGTGCTTCGTGGGCGTCATAGGATTTGTGGATCTGACAGTGCCACATATCGTAAGAAGGGTGTTCGGCGCTTCCCACAGACTTGTAATTCCCATGTCCATGCTGATTGGCGGCAGCTTTATGACGATAGCTGACCTTTTTGCCAGGACGATCCTTGCACCGGAGGAGATACCGGTTGGAGCGATCACAGCTCTGGTGGGCGCACCATTCTTTTTGTGGGTATATTTTGTAAAAAAATGAGTTTCTGATGCCGGAGATATTATGAGTGAAAAGATAATTACCCTGTCCCATGTGAGTGCCGGTTATGGCCGTGGGGGAAAGGACAAAACAGAATATGTATTGAAGGATTTCTCCCTGGACATATATGAAGGGAGGTGCCTCTGTATTCTTGGAAGCAATGGTAGCGGTAAGACTACGCTTCTTAGGACCATAGCGGGAATCCTTCCCTCTAAGGGGAGTATCAGCGTCTGCGGTCATGACATGAAAACGCTTAATCGCAAGCAGATAGCTTCCTACATTGCCTTTTTGTCCCAGATGTCTCAGGTATATTTTTCCTACAGCGTCTATGAGACTGTAATGCAGGGAAGATATGCTGCCGGCCAAAGCGGATTTATGGCTGACAGAGGACAGGACCGTGAGATTGTTGAGGAAACGCTTAAGTCCCTGGGACTTGAGAACATCAGAAACCGCCAGATCACTGAGTTGTCAGGCGGTCAGCTCCAGAGAGTGTTCCTGGCAAGAGCCATGGCCCAGAGAAGCCCCATACTTCTTCTGGATGAACCCATGAATCACCTTGATCTCAAGGTACAGGCGGAGTTTATGGAGTATCTTGGAGCCTTTGGAAATGGGGAGATCTCCTTCCGGGACGGAAAGAGCTATAAACCCACTATTGTAGGTGTTTTCCATGATATCACGCTGACAGCGGATATTGCAGATGATGTTGCGGTGTTGAAGGGCGGAGAGCTGCTTTTTAGCGGCCCAAAGAGTGAGGTACTTACTAAGGATAGCCTCCTTCAGGCCTACGATTTTGACGTGGCGGCCCATATTTTGGAAAGAAATAAAAAAAGTATTTCGTTTTTCTTATAATTTCATACAGTCGGTGTATTTGATTTCGCGTCGTGCTATAGTATTGATATATGTGTAAATATGCATGAAAAAGGCGACGTACGGCGGAGGAAAAACATGATAATACACCTTGATAAGTTATATAAAGATGATAGAACATCGCAGCTTCTGGGGCTGGGACTGCCCTTTGGAAAAGGGGAACTGCCCGAGAACAGTTTTGGATGTTTATGCATTAAAGATAAAAATGAGATCCTTCCTTCACAGTTTAAGGTGACTTCAAGATGGGAGGACGGATCCGTTCGTTTCGTATATGCCAGATTCCTGGCGGATATTCCCGGTAACAGCAAAAAGGATTTCGAGCTTTGCTCGGAAAATAATACCAATAATACAAAGAATGCTGAGGGAATCAGCGTTGACAGCAGCGGGGAAGGCATCTCTGTTGATAACGGTGTTCTGAGCTTCAAGGTTAAAAACGGCTCTAAGGAGCTGTTTGATGAATTTATATGTAATGGGCACAGATGGGAAAAAGAGCAGTTTGTGGGCCCTTTGGTTAAGGCCGGAGACATGGAGACCGACCTTACTTTCGATGAATTTAAGGTAATCGAAGAGGGGCCGGTTTTTGTCCTTGTGGAAGGAAAAGGCAGTATTTCCAAGGAGCTGAAATTCACGGTGAGGATCTCTGTGACCTATGGCAAAGCCTATATAGAGCTTGCTTTCAGACTTTTTAACTGCGCAGATGGTGATATCAGGCCTGATTCCTGGATCTTTGCGGTTAAGGCAAGACCCGATGCGGATATTGATCTTGAAAGTCCGGAGGTATCAGAGGGCAAGGTTGACTCCACCGGCTGCGGCGATGCAAACAAAACCACTGCTGATGATCTGGTGTTTGTGACAACAGGTACCAAGGAACTGGGAGCCTATGATTTTGCCGATGAGAGAGCCTTGGATATGCAGGTCAGAACCTGCGTTGGCAGATCCAATTACAAGACGGAGTTCAAGATAAGCTCCAAGGCGGAGACTGTTTCCAATAGCATAACCGCGGAGCAGCTGACGGCGGAAGCAAATGAGCATTTTGGCGAGGTTATGTATGGAACCTTTTTTGGTGACGTGACCCTAAGAGATGAGAATGCCGGTGTGTGTGCCACTGTATATCAGGCCTTTCAGAATTTTCCCAAGGCTGTAAAAGCAGACAAGGACGGCGTTTGTGTATATCTTATCCCCGATCAGGACAAGAATGCCCACAAGACCAAGGCAGAGCCTGTGGTTTTTGCCTCCGGAATGGCCAGAGAACAGAAAGTGCTGCTACATTTTCACGGTGCCGATGAACCCTTGTATGAGATTGACAGCAGGAGCTTAATCTATCAGATGCCTGATACCCCCTATGTTGATCCCGAGGAATTTGCCAAGGCTAAGGTATTCCCAAATGTCTTTTTGCCCTATGAACAGCAGGTCGATGATGTGGAGATCAGTCTTATCGACAAGGCCGATACCCATGCAAGGTGCTATGGAATGCTGAACTTCGGCGATGGGCCGGATCCGGGTTACACAGCCCAGGGAAGGGGCGGCGGCAATCTGGTATGGACCAATAACGAGTACGATTACCCCCATGCCATGTTCATGATGTATGCAAGGAGCGGAGTAAGGAGGTTCTATGACTACGCCAGGATTGCAGCCATGCACTGGATGGATGTGGATATCTGTCATTACAGCTCTGATCCGCTTCAGATGGGCGGCCAGTGGGAGCATACCAGGAAGCACACAGGAGGCTCGGAGGAAGGCGCCGGCAATAAGGGCGTTATGGTCTGCAGCCATGAGTGGGTTGAAGGACTCCTTGATTATTATCATTTCACCGGAGATGAAAGAGGTTATGATACGGCTATAGGTATCGGAGAAAATGTGCTGCGGCTCCTTGAAACTCCTATGTATCAGGTGCCGGGAGAGAGCAGCGCCAGGGAGACGGGATGGGCCCTTAGAACCTTAACAGCCCTCTATGTTGAGACTCATGATAAAAAATGGATCGCCAGATGCGAATGGATACTTCAGCAGTTTAGAAGCTGGAAGGACAGATACGGTGGGTGGCTGTCGCCTTATACCGACAATACCACGATAAGAGTCGGATTCATGATATCCGTTGCGCTTGGATCTCTTATGAGATATTACAGAGTATTTCCGGATGATGGACTTAAGGCAATGATGCTGGAAGCAGTGGACGATCTTATCGAAAATGCAAGCACTCCCCAGGGACTTTTTTACTACAAGGAGCTGCCAAGTCTTTCCAGAAACGGCAACAATACGCTCCTTTTGGAGGCCTGCGGCATAGGATATGAGCTTACCGGGGACACTTCCTACCTGGATGCGGGGGTAAGGACCTTCAAAAAAGCCATTTCCAATCCCCAGGGAAGCATCGGCGGCAAAAAAATTGTGGAGGACAGCGTCATTGTGGGCAATGGTGCACCAAAGAATTTTGCCCAGAGTTTTTATCCTATAACATATTTTTATACATTGGCCGTAAACGCAAAGAAGTTGTTGATTTAACGAATTAATAATATAATTAATCTATGGAAATTCGGACACCTTTAATCGTTATATTGGTCTTAACCCCGCTGCTTGGCATTTATATCAAGCGGAATATGCTGCAGCTTTCTTCAGCGCGCGTATTTGTATTGTTCCTTATCGTGGCATATATAAATGTAATCGCAGAGATCATGGAGTGCCTTGTATTCGTATACCTGGATTCCACGTTTCTCACTCTGCGGCGTGCTACTCAGAATTTCTACGTGGGAACCCTTTTGACTACAGCCTATCTGATGGCTGTTTATGTCCACTCCAAGCTGACCGAGAGCAGGCTGGTTTCCAGGAAGATCGCTCTTTGTATGTCACTGCCGCTGATCGCCGGAATCATTTTTTTACTGTTCGGAAATGTCCAATACAGCAGAACTGCGGAGGGTGTCTATTACAGCTACGGAACGGCGATTAACTTTTGCTATGACATAGGATTCCTTTATATTTTCGCTACGCTGATATTTGTGATCGCATATAGAAGAAGGCTCAAAAAAGAAGAATTCATGCCTATTACGGTAGGACTTGTGGCCTGGGCGCTGCTGTCCTGTTTCCAGTTCTTTATTCACGGAGCTCAGGTATCATCAGTGGCTATGATGCTGATGGCACTGATACTGTTTTTGTCATTGGAGAACCCAAGAGAGTACTACGAGAAATCCATTCCCAATGTCCTTAGCAGAACAGCCTTTATCATGCTGATCGTGGAGAAATTTGCGGCGGGCAAAAACTTTTTTATCCTGTCCGTAATATTCACCGGTAAGACCAACGTCCTCACCGGCGCAGACAGAGAAGAGCTGTGTGAGCTTCAGGCAGGAATAGCCAGGATGGCCCAGTTAAATATCGGAACAGCTGCCTATACTTCCGGCTGGAACACTCTTGAATTTGTCGTGAACGATCCTCAAAAAGTTGAGACCTTCATGAATCTTATAAACAACTACAAGGATACCGGCAATCTTTTCAAGATGACCTTCAGTGTGCTGGAGGTTCCCAAGTGTACAAACAGTGTTGATGAAGCCATTCAGATTCTTGACTATGTTTCCAACGATTATGTATATACCCAGTCATCGCCCAACCTTGTTATAGACGAAAATGTTGTGGATAAGATGATCTACAGAAACAGCATTGAGGATATTGTGAGGCAGGCGGTCAAGCTCAAAGCTTTTGACGTATACTATCAGCCTATTCTGTGCGTCAAGGACGGAACCTTCTCCTCAGCAGAGGCTCTGGTAAGACTTAGACGCCCCCACACGGAAGGCTATATTTCGCCGGAGGATTTTATTCCCATCGCTGAAAAATGCGGACTTATTCAGGAGATAGATGACCTTGTATTTGAGAAGGTATGCTCCTTTATAGCAAGGGAAAAACTTAGCAGTTACGGTATCAAAGTGGTGGAGGTCAACCTCTCAGGCAACGAGGTTGTGGATCAGCAGACCCATACCAGACTTCGCCATAAGATGGAAAAATACCACATTCCTCCGAAGTTTATCAATTTTGAGATAACGGAGACCTCTTACATCAACAATGATGAGGTGTTCAAAGAGAATGTAAGAAAACTTAAGGATCTTGGAAGTACTTTTTCCATGGACGATTTCGGATCGGGCTATTCCAACCTTTTGGAAATCCTCAAGATGGATTATTTCCTTGTTAAGATGGACAAAGAATTCGTCTGGAACTGTCTTGATCCCTCCAAACCCGAGAATATGCGCATGATGGACTACACCATCAATTTCCTTAAGGACTTTGGGCTTCATATCCTGGCAGAGGGTGTCGAGACACTGGACCAGGCCAGGCTCTTGATAGACAAGGGTGTTGAATATCTCCAGGGCTTTTATTATTCAAGACCTATACCGGAAGAGGAATACATAGAGTTTCTGAAAGCACAAAAAGGGCTTTTTGACAGCACAAAAGAAGGAGGCAAGCTATGAACGAAAGTCTTTACAACGCAGTTTTTTGCTATGGTGAGAACAAGGTAGATCCCTTTGCAAACACAAATGTGGATTTTGAGAGGGTTATTTCGGATATGCGTCTTGTGGGATATGAGCTTTCTTCCTTCAATATCGCACATCAGATAGGCCTTGAATTTGTGGACGACCTTATCAGAACCAAGGGAAGGATCATTGAGGCGACCATGGACCTTGATAACAAGGATGATTTCTGTCGTGAAAAATACGGATTATCCTTCAAGGACATTGATGCTCTGGATCCAAGACACGATGTGGAATTTGATATTAAGAGCGGCAGGGTTATCTTTTATCTGACCCATGAGGCCATGCACAAGGAGACCCAGTACTTCACGCTGTTCAAAAAATATTTTGACGAATTCACTGCTAAGACCGGATTTAATTATGTGAGCCTGTAAGATGAAAACGGTTTTGGAAACAGATAGATTAATACTAAGAGGCTGGGAGGATAGAGACGCCGCCGGCCTCTATAAATATGCCAGTGATGAGAGAATAGGGCCCGCAGCCGGATGGCCTCCCCACAAGGATATCGGTTATTCGCGGGCTGTGATCCGCACGGTTTTTGCCAAGGATGAGGTATATGCCATCTGTCTTAAGGAGAACGGAAACGAACCCATCGGCAGTATAGGACTTACTCTGGAGGGAAGTCCCGAAAGGCCCCTGCAAAAAGGGGAAGCCGAACTGGGATACTGGGTGGCACATCCCTTCTGGGGGCAGGGAATAGCTCCGGAAGCTGTTATGGAGATGCTTCGAAGGGGATTTGAAGATCTGGGACTTAAGAGGATATACTGCGGCTATTTCAAAGGAAATAACAACTCCAAAAGAGTGCAGTTAAAATGCGGATTTAAGTACCACCATACCAATACAATGTGCAGAGTTATCATGCTTGGTGAAACCAGAGTGGAGCATTTCAACGTCATTA